>JAUIGX010000084.1 GCA_030432435.1 Alphaproteobacteria bacterium | reverse complement strand
TAACGCCGCAGTTGCCGGTAGCTGCGGGCCAACAAACTCCAGCCTTCCGCGTCATCGGGGTTGGCGGTCACGTGGGCAACCAACTGTTCAAGAAGTTGATCGGCTTCTGCCGAGTCCGCTGCCGCCATCTGCGCGCGCTCGCCCGCGCTCATGCCCGGCGCCATGGGCGCGCCGATGGGCAGATAAACCGCAAGCGCAAACAGCGGGACCACGGCAATTAATCCGCCGGCAAGAATGCCGCGCCAAACGCTAGAACCGGCCGTTGGCGCCGGTGCCGCTATTTTACGGGTTGCGAGAATACGCCGCTGAATTTCAAGGCGCGCCGCGTCGGCTTCTTCAGCGGTAAGCACACCTCGCCCTAAATCTCGCTCGACTTCTTTTAACTGGTCTTCGAAAACCATGAAGTCATAAGCCGCGCGGCTTTCGGACGATTGCGGCGTGCGCACAAGCGGCCACAACAGTCCGGCTATTACCAGTAGAGCAAGACCGCCGAACAGAACCCAAATCATCTTTCATCATCTCCCGGCGGCAGTACACTTCCGATGGCTGCGCGCTCTTCGTCCGATAAGGGGGCCGCCGCCGCGGTGTTGCTGGCTGCACGCATGCGCCGCGCCACCACAAAGCCGCCGACCAACAGAACAACAAACGGACCGAACCAAAGGATCAGGGTGTTTGCCTGAAAGCGCGGCTTGAGTAACACATAGTCGCCATAGCGACTGACCATGTACTCGATAATTTCTTCGTTAGTGTCGCCGTTCATAATGTGCTGCCGAACAAGAATGCGCATATCGCGCGCGATCTGCGCGTTCGACTCGTCGATGGTCTCGTTCTGGCATTGCACACAGCGCAGATGCTGGCTCACCTCGCGCGCCCTGGCTTCCAGGGCGGGGTCTTGCAGCATCTCGTTGGGCTCGACAGCGAACGCGCCCGTCAGCGCGACAGCGGATAGGCTGGCCGCCATCGCAAGCGAACAAAGAGTTTTCATTTTTTCAGCTCGTCGATCAGCGGTTTCATGGTGGTGCGCCAAATCTCTGGCGTGATCGGGCCGGTCTGTTTGTAGCGGATGATCCCGTTTGCATCGACAATGAAGGTTTCCGGTGCGGCCGTAACCCCAAAGGCGATGGCCGCTTCACTACGCGGGTCCTGTCCGATCTTCGAATAAGGGTCGCCGTGCCGCGCTAGCCATCTCAGGCTTTGCTCCGGATCATCCCGCCAGGCGATGCCGTGAACCGGAAGGAGTCCTTCTTCTTTGATCGACAGCAACAAGGGATGTTCGGACAAACAGGCCACGCACCACGATCCCCAAATATTTACCAGCGTAACCTCGCCTTTCAGATCGGCGGTGGTCAGCGCATCGCCGCGGCCCGGCAAGGGCGGCAGGTTGAGCTCGGGCACCGGTGTGTCCAGCAGCACCGTTGGAATCAGGCTGACATCTTTGCCCTGCTGTATATCCAGCAGGCGTTTTCCAAACACACCGCCCAGCGCCAGTATGACAATCAGCGGTATAAGATACGGCCAGCGTCGCGGGGGTGTTTGTTCGGGCTGTGCGGTTTGGTCTGTCATCGCCTTACTCTGCCGGCGCCGGTGCAGGCGTACCCACAGGCACTTGCGCGCGTTTTGGTGCGCCGACGCGGTGTCTGCGGTCCGTCAGCGATACCAGACCGCCAAAGACCATCATCAAGATGCCGTACCAAAGGAAGGGCACGAGCGGTTCATAATAAAAGCGCGTGACGAACGCACCGTCGTCGCCTTGGGGTTCGCCGATGGCGGTATACACATCTGCAAAGAACGTTGTGTGAATGGCGGTGAACGTCGTTTGCTGCGGCGGCTGAATGTAGTTGCGCCGCTCGGGGGAAAGCACGGCAATTTCACCGTCTTCGTCCGACAGAATAATTGTTCCGCGTGCCGCTTCGTAGTTGGGGCCGGGCACGAAGGACACACCTTCAAAGGTCAGGGTGTATCCGGCCATCTCGACGGTATCGCCCGGGGCCATCGCTTGGATGTGTTCTTGCTTCCATACTGAAGATCCGGTGACGCCGGCAATCAGCACGGCCATGCCCAGGTGGGCCAGGGTCATGCCGTGGGCGGCCCGCGGTAAGTTGCGGATGCGGTTCCAGGCCCCTCTGCGGGTGATTTTTACACGCTCGCTCCATTCAAGCAGCGACGATACGCTCAGCCACGCCGCCATGCCAAAGCCGACCGCCCCGCCGATATGCGAGACACTGACGCCGGCGATAATGAGCGTCAAAGCCGCAGCGACCAGAATAGCCCCGGCGGCAATCTTCAGACGGCCCAGGGCGGCCATGATGTCGCCGCGCTTCCAGGCCAGCAGGGGGCCGATTCCCATCACTGCAATGAGGGGAATCATCAGGGGAAAGAACACGCCGTTGAAATAAGGCGGGCCGACAGAGATTCGCTCGCCGGTCAGTACTTCCGTGATCAAGGGGTAAAGCGTGCCAAGCAGCACCGTGGCGGCGGCGGTGGTCAGCAATAGATTGTTGATCAAAAGGCCGCCCTCGCGCGAGATCGGCGCGAATATGCCGCCGCCGTCAAGGCGCGGCGCGCGAATGGCATACAGAGTGAACGATCCGCCGATCGCAATCGCCAGCAACGCCAGAATGAAAACGCCGCGGGTTGGGTCGGAGGCAAACGCATGCACCGATGTTAGAACGCCGGAGCGCACCAGGAAGGTGCCAAGCAGCGACAACGAAAATGTGACGATCGCCAAAAGAATGGTCCAGCTCTTCAACGCTTCGCGCTTCTCCACAACGATGGCGGAATGCAGCAAGGCTGTGCCTGTCAGCCAGGGAATGAACGATGCGTTCTCAACCGGGTCCCAAAACCACCAGCCGCCCCAGCCGAGGGTGTAATAGGCCCACCAACTGCCAAGGCCGATCCCAAAGGTCAGGAACACCCAGGCCAGCAAGGTCCAGGGCCGCACCCAGCGTGCCCAAGCGGCGTCCACGCGCCCCTCGATCAGCGCGGCGATGGCGAACGAGAATGCCATCGAGAAACCCACATAGCCCATGTAGAGCATGGGCGGATGAATGGCCAAGCCGGGGTCCTGCAAAATCGGATTAAGGCCCATGCCCTCGCTCGGCACGGGGTTGAGGCGCAGAAACGGATTGGACGTAAATAGAATGAATGCCAGAAACCCGAAGCTGATCATCGCTTGAACGGCCAGCGTCCGCGCTTTTAGCGCCGGCGGCAGGTTGCGGCCAAACAGGGCTACGCCTGCGCCGAATATCGCCAGAATGCTCACCCACAGAACCAGCGAACCCTCGTGGTTCCCCCACACGCCGCTGATTTTATACAAAAGCGGTTTGGCGGTGTGCGAATTCTCGTAAACATTGACCACCGAGAAATCCGAGTTGATGAAAGCATGCATCAACGCGGCAAAGGCCAGCAGAACCAGCGCTAGCTGTGCAAGCGCGGCCGTCGTTGCCACCCCCATCATCGCGGTGTTGCTGCGCGCGGCACCGATCAGCGGTACCACGGCTTGCGCCAGCGTAACCGCGAGCGCGAGCGCCAGGGCAAAGTGACCAAGTTCTGTAAACATGAATCGGTCCTAACGAATTAGTTGTTGCGCACAGCTGCCGGCGGCAGAGGCTCACCCTCTTTCCATTTGCCGCTGGCCTTTAGGGCATCGGCAACTTCTCGCGGCATGTAGTTTTCGTCGTGTTTGGCCAGCACGTTCGAGGCAATAAAAACCCCATCGGGACTTACGTGGCCCTCGGCGACAACACCCTGCCCTTCGCGGAACAGGTCCGGGAGCAGGCCGGTGTAGCTGACCTTCAGCGACTTCGACGTGTCGGTTACGGAAAAGCGAATCGTCTCGCCTTCATGGACGACGCTGCCGGCTTCAACCAATCCGCCGACGCGAATGCGCACATCGGGCGCCGGGTTGCGCTCGGCGATTTCCGTCGGGCTGAAAAAGAAAACAATGTCGTCTTGAAGCGCGGTCAGCACCAGCGCTACCCCGGCGCCAAGGCCGAGAAGTCCCAACATCACAAAGTAAAGGCGACGCCGTTTGCGGGTCATGAAGCACCTTCGTCGCTTGCGCCGCGGCGCAGCGATTTCAATTCATCGAATTCCTGTTGCCGGGATTTCAGCGTGCGCAGGGTCATCACTAAAATACCGCCAAGCGCAATGGCCGCTAGCCCGTAGGCGGGCCAAATCCAAGCGGCGTATCCGCCCATGTTTAAATAGGTAAGAAAACTTTCCATCATCTACTCCGCCGCTTGGCCTAGGGCAGTATGGCTGACGCGGGCATTGCGAATTTTCGCGTTCAAAAGCTCGCTCCGCACGCGAAGGACCAAAACCGCGACATAGTAACTTGTGAAAGCGCCAAGCATCAAAAACAACGGCAGCAACATTTCGCCGCTCAAAGACAGGCCGCTTGTCGAAACAATGGAGGGTTGATGCAGCGTATTCCACCAATCCACCGAAAAATGAATGATCGGAATATTCACCGACCCCACCAGGGCCAGAATGGCGGCGGCCTTATCGCCGCGCTCGGGATCTTCGAACGCGTCGGCCAGCGCCAGGTACCCGAGATAGATAAAAAAGAGAATCAGAGTCGAGGTCAGCCGGGCATCCCATACCCAGAAGGCGCCCCACATCGGCTCGCCCCACAACATCCCGGTGACAAGGGCTAACGCTGTAAATACAGCGCCCATGGGTGCCGAGGCCTTCGCCACCAAGTTGGCCATGGGGTGACGCCAGATCAGGAAGGCGGCGCTTCCCGACGCCATGACGCCGTACACCATCATCATCGACCAGGCAGACGGCACGTGGATGTACATGATCCGCACCGTATCGCCTTGCTGGTAATCGGGCGGTGAGGTCACCAGCGCAATTGGAAGCGCCACAACGAACAGCAAAATGCTCAGCCCGGCCGCCCACGGAAAGATGGCATTGGCGATACGCATGAACTGTGTCGGGTTGGCAAATCTATGCATGGCGCTTTTCCATGGCTTTTGTTCGAAGCCTTTATTCTATGTGGACCGATGGTTTATCGCGGGGCTCTTCGCGCGGCTACTAAATAAGGCCTTTATACATAAGGCTTTTCGGCGCGGAATCCGACTAGGCGATTGGTAACCGCGCTTATCCTTGTTACACAATTTAACGCAGCTGTTTAGTCGTCTGTCCTCACGTGAAACATCACATCAATATTTAGGGATAACTGATTGAATTTTCTACTCAACGGCCTGCCGAAGCGCGGCCCCCGCCGCCCACGGGCTTAGGGTGAGAGCCAGCACGGCCAATCCCGCCAGCACCATCAACATCGGGCTGGTGGGCCGGTCGATGATCGCCGCTTCCACCGCGCCGGTCCCGAAGATTAAAATTGGGATATAAAGCGGCAGTACTAAAAGAGACAGCAACACTCCGCCCCGCCGTGTGCCCAGTACCAGGGCCGCGCCGACCGCGCCAATCAGGCTGACCGTCGGGGTTCCCAAGGCCAGCGCCAAAACCAGGGTGCCGTAGCCCGCTGCCGGAAGCTGCATCGTGATCGCAAGGATGGGCGAGAGCAAAATCAGCGGCACGCCGGTGGTCAGCCAATGGGCCGTGACTTTCGACAGCACAATCATTGGTAGCGGTTGGCCCGACAGAACGAGCTGATCCAGGGTGCCGTCCTCGAAATCCAGGGCAAAAACCCGGTCGAGGGACAAAAGCGCCGCCAAAAGCGCGGTCACCCAGACCACGCCGCCAGCGATACGCGCCAGCACGGCCGCCTCCGGGCCAACTCCGAAGGGAAACAGCACCGTCGCCATGGCAAAGAAGGCGAGCACGATCATGCTGTCGCCGCTCTGGCGTAGGGCGAGCCGCAAATCGCGCCCGGTGAGGGTCAAAAAGGCGCTCACAACTCGTCGCTCCAATGAGCAATGTGCGCCGCCGAAAACTGTCCTAAATCAAGGGTTTGGGCGTTTTCCACAAACGCCGCGCCGTGGCTGGCGACCACCACCATGCCGCCTTCGGCCCGGTGGGCGGCGATCATCTTCGACAGCGCATTGAGAGAGGTCTCGTCCAGGGCATTGCCCGGTTCATCGAGCAGCCACAAGGGGGCCGGCGCGGCGATCACCCGCGCAAGCGCCAGGCGGTGACGCTGGCCGGCGGACAGATGCCGGGCCGGAAAGTCCGCCAGATGGGCGATCCCGAGCGTATCCATGGCCGCCATTATGGCTGCGCCGCTTGCGGATTTCGACCACAGCGCCCGCCAGAAAGCGAGGTTTTCCGCCACGGTCTGCGCGGGTTTGATGGCATCCAGGTGGCCGATAAAGCGCAGTTGGGCGGCATGGGCCTCGGGGTCGTCAATCACCGTCCCGCCCCAGTAAAGGGCGCCCGCCGCCGGCCGCGCGAGGCCGGCCATGAGCCGCATAAGTGTAGTTTTGCCGCTGCCGTTGGCGCCGCGCAGCACCAGGGCCGCGCCCGGTGTGACCTCGAAATTAAGACCCGCGAACACCATCCGGCCGCCGCGATAGCAGCTTAAGTCCTTGCCGGAAAAGGCTTCGGGAGAAAATGAGGCTTCAATCATGGGCCGGACCATAGCAGAGCTTTTCAAGGCCGCCAGTACTCGGTTTCCGGTAGGGGAACTTCTGATCGGCGGTCTTAGTCCAATCCGTGCTGTCCCGCGCGTAGAAAAAAAAGCGCGGTCGGCGCTTTTGGGATGGGGGGAGAAGAGATGCGCCGACCGCTAATTGGGGCTGTTTGGGTAAGACGACTAGGGGAACCCGTCTCACCGAACAAAGCCGACCTGAGGGGGCAGGGGATGGCTTTGTCCATGGCCGTGAGTACACCCTCAAATTGTGGCTTCTTTTTGCTCATTCGGGCTTTCCGCATCGGGTAAATCGTGTCTGCTAATTTTCTTTTACAGCCAATAGGTTGGACAGGACTGCCCAATGACGACCCCTGGACTTTGTGGCCGGATTGTGGATTATTCCGCCTTGAAACCGGGATATAACCGGTCATGCTGGGGACGATAAAACTAAGCGCCGCGAGCGGCACATGCGCGCCGCGCCGCCGGACGCCTCCCTCTCCCAGTTTGCCCGAGAATCTCCTCCACCTTATTACCGCGCTTTTCGCGAAGGAGCCCTCCTATGCCCATCAGTGGTCACGATTCCCTCAAGCTGCGCCGCACCCTAGATGTCGGCGGCAAGAGCTACGATTATTTTAGTCTGCCGGCCGCAGCTGAAACTCTCGGCGATATTTCGCGTCTGCCGTTTTCCCTGAAAGTCCTTCTGGAAAATCTGCTGCGGTATGAAGACGGCAAGTCCGTCACCGCCGATGATTTGAAAGCGGTTGCTTCCTGGCTGAAGACAAAAAAATCCGACGCTGAAATTGCTTACCGGCCGGCGCGCGTTTTGATGCAGGACTTCACCGGCGTTCCGGCGGTGGTCGATCTCGCCGCCATGCGCGAGGCGATCAAAGCTCTCGGCGGCGATCCGCAAAAAATCAATCCGCTCTCGCCGGTCGATCTGGTGATCGATCACTCGGTGATGGTCGACGCCTACGCCAGTTCAACGGCGCTGTCGCAAAACATCGACCTCGAGTTCGAGCGCAACGGCGAGCGCTATCAGTTCCTGCGCTGGGGCCAGATGGGCTTCGACAACTTCCGCGTTGTGCCTCCCGGCACCGGTATTTGTCACCAGGTCAACGTCGAGTATCTCGCCCAGGTTGTCTGGACCGGCGAGGAGAACGGCAAGACCGTCGCTTACCCGGACACACTTGTCGGTACGGACTCTCACACCACCATGGTCAACGGCCTCGCGGTTCTGGGCTGGGGCGTCGGCGGTATCGAAGCCGAGGCGGCCATGCTCGGTCAGCCGATCCCGATGCTGATTCCCGAAGTCGTCGGCTTCAAGCTGAACGGCAGGCTGAAGGAAGGCACCACGGCGACCGATCTTGTGCTCACCGTCACGCAAATGCTGCGCAAGAAAGGCGTGGTCGGCAAGTTCGTGGAATTCTACGGCCCCGGCCTGTCCGATCTGTCGCTGACCGACCGCGCAACCATCGCCAACATGGCGCCTGAATACGGCGCGACTTGCGGCTTCTTCCCCATCGATAAAGAAGTCTGCCGCTATCTCACCTTCACCGGCCGCGATGCGGACCGCGTCGCGCTGGTCGAAGCCTACGCGAAAGCGCAAGGCATGTGGCACGACGAAACCACACCCGATCCCGAGTTCACCGACACCCTTGAACTTGATCTGTCCACCGTCGAGCCGTCGCTGGCCGGTCCGAAGCGCCCGCAAGACCGCGTATCGCTGTCCACGGCCGCGCAAGAATTCGGCACCGCTTTGAAGGATGTGTTTGCGCACCCGTCCTCCGTGTCCGCACCGATAACAGATCTCGAAGGTCCCGGTGCCAAGGATCAGCTCACCGACGGCGACGTTGTCATCGCGGCCATCACTTCGTGCACCAACACGTCAAATCCCTCGGTACTTTTCGCCGCTGGCTTGCTGGCGCGCAAAGCCCGCGAGAAAGGCCTGACGCGTAAGCCGTGGGTTAAAACCTCTCTCGCCCCCGGCTCGCAAGTGGTCACCGATTACCTGACTAAAGCCGGACTCCAAGAAGATTTGGACGCCCTTGGCTTCAACACGGTCGGTTACGGCTGCACGACGTGCATCGGCAACTCCGGTCCGCTCGACGACAACATTGCCAAGTCCATTGAATCCGGTGATCTGGTCGCAACTGCGGTGCTGTCCGGCAACCGCAACTTCGAGGGCCGCATCAGCCCGCACGTGAAAGCGAACTATCTCGCCTCGCCGCCGCTCGTTGTTGCTTACGCGCTGTTCGGCACCATGGCCAAGGACATCACCAAGGATGCCATCGGCACCGATAAAGACGGTGCGCCGGTATATCTGAAAGACATCTGGCCGCATCCGAAAGAGGTCAGCGATTTCATCACCAAGTTCCTGACCAAGGAGATGTTCTCCACCCGCTACGCCGACGTGTTCAAAGGCCCGCCCGAATGGCAGGCGGTCAAGGCCGAGAAGTCCGAGACCTACAGCTGGGATGCGAAGTCTACTTATGTCGCCAATCCGCCGTACTTCGAAGGCATGGGCAAAACACCGGATGCGATAAAAGATATTTCCGGCGCGCGTCCGCTCGCCATCCTCGGCGATTCGGTCACCACCGATCACATCTCTCCGGCGGGCTCGATCAAGAAAGACAGTCCGGCGGGCAAATACCTCACCGACCATGGCGTTGCGCAGAAAGACTTCAATTCTTACGGCGCGCGTCGCGGCAACCACGAAGTTATGATGCGCGGTACGTTTGCGAACATCCGCATCAAGAACGAAATGGTTCCCGGCGTTGAAGGCGGCGTGACCGTGCATCAGCCGTCCGGCGAACAACTCGCCATCTACGATGCCGCCATGAAGTACCAAAAAGACGGTACGCCCCTGGTTGTTATCGGCGGCAAGGAATACGGCACCGGCTCGTCCCGCGACTGGGCGGCCAAAGGCACAAACCTTTTGGGCGTCAAAGCGGTTATCGTTGAAAGCTTCGAGCGTATCCACCGCTCCAACTTGGTGGGCATGGGCGTGCTGCCGTTGCAGTTCAAGGACGGGGTCACGCGCCTCACCTTGAAGCTCGACGGCACCGAAACGTTCGACATCGCCGGCTTGAGCGATCTCAAACCTCAGTGCGATGTGACCGTTAAGATCACACGCGCCGACGGGTCCAGCGAGTCCATCACCGCCCTGTGCCGTATCGATACGGCGGGCGAGATGGACTACTACGTCAACGGCGGCGTGTTGCACTATGTGCTGCGCGGCCTTGCGGCCTAAGCGGGCGGGGTAAGGGTCATGAGCCTTCGCGGCAAAGTCATTGTCATAACCGGGGCCGCGCGCGGCCTCGGTCAAGAGTATGCCAAAAGCTTTGCCGCCGACGGCGCCAAGGTGATCGCTGCCGATATTAGCGATTGCGCAGCCACTCTTGATCTGGTGAAGGCGGCGGGCGGTGAAGGCATCGCCGTAAAGCTGGATGTCACCGATACGGCCTCTGTGGATGCCATGGCCGCGGCGGCGGTTGAGGCCTTCGGAACCATCGACGGCCTTGTGAACAACGCCGCGCTCTACGGCACTCTCAAACCGGGCCGGTTCGATACGTTATCGGAAGACGAATGGGATGCTGTCATGACGGTCAACGTCAAGGGCATCTGGAAATGCTGCAAGGCGGTTGTACCGGTGATGCGCAAGAACGGCGGCTCGATCGTCAACGTTGCTTCGCTGGCCGGTGTGTTCGGTGCGCCGTTGTTTTTGCATTACACCACCTCCAAAGCTGCGGTTGTCGGAATGAGCCGCGGACTTGCCCGCGAACTTGGCCGCGACAATATCCGCGTCAATGCCATCGCCCCCAGCGGCGTGAGCACCGAAGCGACCAGGGAGTTTTTCGGCGAGAAGTACGAAAAAGCGGCCGAGCAAATGCGCCGAGGTCAAACTATTCAACGCACGTTAGAGCCGGCCGATCTTGTTGGCACGGTTTCTTATTTGTTGTCCGATGCGAGCAGCTTTGTCACCGGCCAGACCATCATGGTGGATGGCGGCGCGGTGATGCATTAGTGCACTTTGGCGCCGCTGATAAATCGGTGATTCATCGGCGTGGTGGCGTCTATGGCCTCTGATGATGCAGACGCTCTCTTAAGCCGCGCCCTCGAAGCCCAGCAAACGGGCGATTCGGATGAAGCTGCGGCGCTCTACGAACAGTTGATTAAGGCGGCACCGGCGCGGCCCGAAGGCTACGTGAATCTCGGGCGTATAAAGCAGGATCGAAACGATCTCGCCGGCGCCGAGGCGCTTTATCAGCAGGCGATCTCGGCTGTCCCGAATGCGGCCTTCGCTCATTTAAATCTTGGCGTTATCCATGTCGGTCGCGGCGATGATTTGGCTGCCGCCGGCGCGTTCGAACAGGCGCTCCAACTCGACCCTACCCTTGCGCCCGCTCATTTTAATTTGGCCGGTGTGTATCAACGCGAGGGACGTGTTCACGAAGCGCTCGCACAGCTCGACGGGCTTTTGGCCGATCATCCAACCGATCTCTCGGCGATATTGGCAAAGGTGCCGCTGTTATTTGATATGGGCCGCCTCGAAGAAGCATGGGCGCACTACGCTCATCGCCGGGCGCTGTTCCCGGACACGAACGCCGCGCTCACCGCGCCGCTTTGGCAGGGCGAAGACATTTCGAACAAAAAAATTCTGCTGTCTTACGAACAGGGCCTCGGCGAACAGATCATGTTCGCTTCCATGGTGCCTGAAATTATCGCCGAAGGTGCGGACCTCACGGTGGAATGCGAACCGCGCCTGGTCTCTCTCTTTGCGCGCTCGTTTCCAGGTGCCGCCGTTGTGCCGTGGCAAAAGCCGCGCCACCCCAGCGTCACCGAAGCGCAGTTCGATATGTATGCCCCCATGGGCAATGCGGGGGCCTGGCTGCGCCGCGGCTTCGAGATGTTTCCCGCCCATCAAGGCTATCTGCGCGCAGACCCAAATCGCGTAGCAGCGCTCCGCACAAAGTATCAGCGCGCTGCAAACGGGAAAAAACTCGTCGGCCTCTCCTGGCATAGTTCCGCCGAACAATTCGGGCCCGACAAGTCTGTCCCGCCAAGCATGCTCGCGCCGTTGTTTGAGCGCGGCGACATATTCTGGGTGAACTTGCAGCACGGCGATGCGGCCGATGCCATCGCGGCCGATGTTTTGCTGCGCGATTCAGATATAGACCCGCTGGCCGATATAGACGGATTTGCCGCGCAGATCGCAGCGCTAGATCTCGTCGTCAGCGTCAGCAACACCACCGCCCATATTGCCGGGGCCTTGGGCAAACCCGTTTACATCATGCTGCCCAAGGTGAAGAACCGCCATTGGTACTGGTTCCCGAACCGCGCGCCCAATCCCTGGTACCCGAGCGTGCAGCCTTGCGTTCAAACCGTGGACGGCGACTGGGCCGCTGTTGTTGCCGCTGTGACGGACAATCTGTCGGGCGGCTAGGCCAACCCTTTTTCCACCATCACCGACAAGCGCCGCGCAAACGCCACCGGGTCCGGCACCGGCTCGCCCTCAACGATGCGCGCCTGATCCAGCAAAAGATGCGCGGCGTCGCTCAAGGACTCTTCCGGCAACTCGGCCATGCGCTTGATCAGGCCGTGGCGCGGGTTGATCTCAAGCACCTTGGGAATCGCCGCGCCGCTTTCGCCGTGTTGCTTCAGCATACGGGCGAGGTGCAGGCTCATGCCGCCGGTCTCTGCCACAAGGCAAACCGGGCTGCCGGTCAACCGGTCCGAGGGGCGCACATCGGCAACCGCGTCGCCCAGCGTCTTTTTCAAATTCTCGATCAGCGATTTGATCGTATCTTCCGAGGCGGCCTCTTCCGGCTCTTCCTGTTTGTCATCGCCTGTGATTTTTGAAAGATCGGCGCCTGCTTCGCCGACTGACTTCAGCGGCATTTTTTCATAAACACCGACGCTCGGAATCCAGAACTCGTCAATCGGGTCGGTCAGCAACAGAACTTCGATGCCCTTGGCGATAAAGCCTTCCAGCTGCGGACTGCTTTGAAGCACAGCCGCGTTCTCGCCGGTGATGTAATAGACGGCGTCTTGTCCTTCTTTCATCCGGCCCACGTAATCCTTCAGGCTGACGAGTTCGTCGCCGGACGTGGACTTAAAGCGCGCCAGTTCCAGAAGCTCGTCCCGGCGCTCAAAATCTTCGTACAGGCCTTCTTTAAACACGGCGCCGAACACGTTCCAGAACGCGGCGTATTCATCGGGTTTCTCGGCGCGGTCCTTCAAGTCTTTCAACAGACGCTTAACGATGCCGCCCTGAATTTTCCGCAACACCGGATTGTTTTGCAGCATCTCGCGGCTGACGTTCAGCGGCAGGTCGGTTGAATCCACAACCCCGCGCACAAAGCGCAGGTATTGCGGCATCAAGCCTTCCAACCCGTCCGAAATAAACACCCGGTTCACATATAGCTTCACATGGCCCTTGCGTTCTGGGCTGAACAGATCAAAGGGCTTTGCGGTCGGGATGAACAAGAGCGCGGTGTATTCAATTGCGCCTTCTGCCCGGTAATGCAGCGTGTGCCATGGATCGTCGAACCCCTGCCCGACGTGGTGGTAAAACTCTTTGTATTGGTCCTCGGTGATCTCGCTTTTAGAGCGCATCCAAAGTGCCGAAGCCGAGTTTAAGGTTTCCGGCGCGGCGTCTTTTTCATCCGGTATGGCGTCCAAAATAACCGGCAGCGCGATGTGGTCGGAATA
>JAUIGX010000083.1 GCA_030432435.1 Alphaproteobacteria bacterium | reverse complement strand
GTTTTTTGATGCGATTGCGCCGATCGTTCATCGAGAGTCCATCAATATGGATGTCGCGTGGTTTCAGTCCCGCTACGACAAGGGCGCAGAAGTTGAGGGCGGCGGCGCCGACTATATCAACTGCCCTCTGGATCGAGGCCAATACGAATCCTTTATCAACGAGCTAAGAACTTCGGAAAAAAGCGAGTTCAAGGACTGGGAAAAGAACACTCCCTATTTCGAAGGCTGCCTGCCGATCGAAGTAATGGCGGAACGCGGTGTCGAGACCCTCGCCTACGGCCCCATGAAACCTGTCGGCCTCACCAATCCCCACGCCGAACAAAAGCCGCACGCCGTCGTTCAACTTCGTCAAGACAATGCTTTGGCCACCTTGTTCAATATGGTGGGGTTTCAAACCAAGCTAAAACACGGCGAACAAACCCGCATCTTCCGCATGATACCCGGCCTCGAGAACGCCTCGTTCGCCCGCTTGGGTGGCATCCATAGGAACACTTTTATCAATTCTCCCAAATTTCTGGACAATACACTGCGCCTCAAAGCAGCGCCCCGCCTGCGGTTTGCCGGGCAAATCACCGGATGCGAAGGTTATGTTGAAAGTGCTGCCGTAGGCCTTCTGGCCGGCCGGTTTGCAGCTGCAGAGAAACTGGAAAATCCACTCTCTGCTCCACCGCTCACAACGGCCATGGGCGCTCTTCTTGGCCACATTACAGGCGGGGCCGACGCTGAAACCTTTCAGCCGATGAATGTTAACTTTGGATTGTTTCCCGATATTGACGCCAAAAACGAGAGAGGCCGCCGCCTCAAAGGACGCGACCGAAAGAAAGCTCTGTCCGATCGCGCACGCCTCGATTTAGAAACCTGGCTCGGGACAAGCCGCCTCGCGGCCGAATAACGCCTAACAATACCGTCCGCGAACAGCACTCCACGTCAGTTTAAGAATATTCGGTCGCTGGAGTGCATGACGTGGGTCGAACACATCGTAACCTCGCTTGGCCGACCCTTTAAGATACTGGTCGGCCAAAACTGCTGGTAATAGCGCCGGGATTGCTCTCCGGTCCACGTTCTTTTGGCGCTCTGCCGCTCTATCTAAATGAAGACGGGCAACCGCGCCGATTTTTGCGATGACCTCTGAAATTTTTGCGCCGTTCTTCTTCCTAAGCGCATCTTGGCCAGCCAGCGCCTGCTCATCCATAAGGTCTTGAGGCAACATCATCCGATTGCTGCGCGCATGGAACAGCACCGCGCGCATGATTCCAGTCAGTGCCCAGGCAATCCCGACATGGCGTGCAGCAGCAAAACTCGCATTGTCCCGCACCCCAAGAATTTCAAGCGCCAGCCATATGAGCCGCGCCGAGGTGCCCTCGGCGTAGGACTCTAAAGACAGAACGTCTTTCGGCGCGTCCTCGGCCAAATCTTCTGCCCGGTGAGTGAGAAACTCGTCAAAATGGGCCCGGCTCAAATCATGAGAGTTCACGATTTCCTGAAGCCCCTCAACAACGGGGTTTCCTTTGGGCACCTCCTTGCCTTCGTAGAGTGCCGCGACGATGTCACGCCACCATTCCAGCTTCATTTGCCCGATCAATGGCTCAGATGTAGCCTCCCGAATACGCGCCACTTCGATATTGAACGCATAGAGGTCCAAGAGAGCCTGCCGTTCCTTTGGCGGGGCAAACATTGACGTTAGATACCTATCCCGGTCCTCTCGTCGGACAAGATCGGCGATATATCTGGCGGAATCGGCGGAGCGCACGGGCAAAACCTTAATTAACATTCTGAGTTAAAAGCATTTTCTGCTTTTACTGTGTTTGCACAGATTGAAGAAATGAGTAACATGTTGCCAAGATCACACGGCATTTCAAACTTAAGATGGGGGGAAACTCATGAGCGCGATACTCACTTCCTTACGCAATACAGTTATCGCCGGCTTCGTGCTGGCGGTCCTTGTTTTTCTGCTGATGGGACAAACTTCTTATGGTCCCGCTTTCTACTCCGCATTGTTCCGCTACCTTCACGTCCTTAGCGGTGTGATGTGGATTGGTCTTCTGTGGTACTTCAATTTTGTCCAGATTCCCAACATGGGAAAAATCCCGGACGAGCAAAAACCCGCAATCGGTAAAGTCATTGCACCCGCGGCCCTCTTTTGGTTCCGCTGGGGCGCCATGGCGACCTTGGTCACCGGCCTCATCCTGGCTCACCTGAACGGATACATGGTCGACGCCCTGCTCCTCGGCACACAAACCGGTCAGGCCGCTTTGATCGGCGTGGGCATGTGGCTCGGGATCATCATGTGGTTCAACGTTTGGTTCGTCATTTGGCCGAACCAGAAGAAAGCTCTGGGTATGGTCGAGGCCGATGCCGACACCAAGGCCAAAGCCGGTCGGACAGCCATGCTGTTCTCACGGACGAACACATTACTCTCTATTCCCATGCTCCTGTGCATGGTCGGACAAATGCATTTAGCCTAGTTGTTATCTGCATATGCGTAGCGAAATCGGGGGCCTTCGGGCTCCCGATTTTTTTGTGTCTTTTAGACAGTGTTCTTAAATCGCGATAAAGGCGGCGGCCACCGAGCGTCCCTCGGTGACAAGCACGTTATAACTTCTACAGGCAGATCCCGTTGCCATGGTGTCTACGGTAAGCCCACCCTCTCGCAACGCTAAACGTAGGTCGCGGTTAAGAAGTTCCATCCGCTCGCCGCATCCAAGCAGGAACACGTCAAGGGCGTCTGCAACCGCCAGAACGGGCGCAAAGGAATCAAGAGTTAGAGCGTCCATGGACTTCGGCGACCAGGCCGAGGTCGCGTCTGGCAGAACCAAAACCGATCCGGAAAATTCCATCCCGGATATCCGGAATCCGCCGTTACCGTATCTCTGAACAATTTGCCGATCTGTTGGCGCGTGGCGGGAAAGCTTCACGAAGAGGCCGGCCTAGCTACTCGGCCGGTCCGCGCTCGTACTCGGGAACCTCTTGCGATCCACTGGACACGGTCCCGACCATGTCTTCCCTGCGCAAGTCGAAGTACACCAGAACCGGCAAGGCCACATAGATCGTCGAATACGTTCCAACGACCATGCCCCACAGCATCGCCACGCTAAATCCGCGCAGCACTTCACCGCCGAATACCACAAGCGCGATAACGGCCAGGGCCGTGGTGAAGGTCGTGGTGATCGTCCTCATAAGAACGCTGTTCAGAGCAAAATTCAGTAAGTTCGGCAGGGTCAGCTTTTTATACTTCCGCATCATTTCGCGTACGCGGTCGTAAACCACGACCGTATCGTTGATCGAAAAGCCCGCGATGGTCAGAATTGCTGCAACGGTGTTCAGATTAAATTCAATCTGGAAAATAGAGAAAATGCCGATGGTTGTGATCACATCATGGGTCAGAGACAGCACAGCGCCCATAGCAAACTGCCACTCAAATCTAAGCCACACGTAAACCATGATGCCAATCAGGGCCAATGCGATGGCCAGCGCGCCGTCTATAATCAACTCTGAGCCAACTTTTGGGCCGACCACTTCGGTGCGGCGAAGCTCATATCCGTCGCCAAGTGCAGCTTGAACCGTTCTTAGAGCCTCATTCTGGGCTTCGTCGCCGCCCTCTTGTTCTTGCACTCTAATCATCACGTCGCGCCCGGTATCACCGAACGTCGTAATAGAAACGTCTCCAAGGCCAAGGCTATTCAGACGGCCGCGCAACTCGGCAAGGTCCACCGCTTGTTCGGAGCGCACCTCCACAAGTGCGCCGCCCGCAAAATCGATACCGAAGTTCAGGCCTTGTACCGCGAGCGATATCAACGAAGCCACGACCAGGAAGGCTGAAAGAGCAAACGGAATAGCCCGCACGCGAATAAAATCGAACTTAAAGTCGCGACTAACCAAACGCCCCAAGGGTTGAAGTGCCATGTGTGTCTATCCTTAGATCGGTAGCGTTTTGGGGTTACTGCGCGTGAACCATAGCCACACCAGAAGCCGCGTAATCATGAGCGCCGAGAACATCGATGTGAGAATGCCGATGGTCAGCGTCACCGCAAAGCCCTGCACCGGCCCGCTTCCCAGGAAGAACAACAGCACGCCTGCGATCAAGCCGGTAATATTAGAATCCAAGATAGTCGTGAAAGCGGCTTGAAAGCCTGAACCCAGTGAATTCATAAGGGTCCGTCCCGACTGGAACTCGTCTCGCATTCGCTCATAAATCAGAACGTTCGCGTCAACGGCCATACCCAAGGTTAAGACAACCCCGGCAATACCGGGGAGAGTCAGCGTTGCGCCGACAAAACTAAGAACACCGATGAGCAACCCGATGTTGCACGCAAGCGCGATAACCGCGAATACGCCGAAACTGAAATACGCTATGGGCATAAACAAACCCACGAGTATGACGCCAAGAATACTGGCAAACTCACCGGCTCGAATAGAGTCGGCGCCCAGGCTCGGCCCAATCGTGCGTTCCTCGAGAATATTCAGAGGGGCCGGAAGCGCACCCGCGCGCAGCAGCAGCGCCAAATCCTGAACACCTTCAATAGTGAACTGGCCTTCGATCATGCCGCTCCCGCCCATGATCGGGCTATTAATAACGGGCGCGCTGATCACTTGGTTGTCGAGAACAATAGCGAGCCGCTGGCCGACATTGTTCTGGGTGGTCTGACCAAACATCCGCCCGCCCACAGTATCAAAGCGAAAACTGACGATGGGCCGCCCGTCTTGACCAAACGAAGGCTGCGCATCCGTCAGACGCTCGCCGCTCACCTCAACTCGGCGGCGGACCACATGAGTAATTCCGGGAGTTTCAGAATCCGGGACGAGCATCGTGCCCGGCGGTAGGTCGCGCGGATCAACTCCGCTGGCACCGGGTTCGATAAGGTGAAAATTCAGTTTGGCGGTTTGACCAATCAGGTCTTTGACGCGCTCAGGGTCGCCTACGCCCGGCAATTCCACGATGATTCGATCAGAGCCCTGACGCTGGATGGACGGTTCGCTGGTGCCAAATTCGTCGATACGACGGCGGACAATTTCCAGAGACTGCGTGACTGCGGCCGTTGCCTGATCACTCCGAACCTTATCCGGAATCGTGATTCTGAGGCGATTTCCGTCCAAAGAATCGAGTTCCATCTCAGTCGCTGCGGTTCGGATTGCCGTGCGCGCCGCAGCCAAATCAGAGTCGTCGGGAATCGTGACGAACACCTCTGTTTCCGTGGCTCTAAGATTCCGGTAGCCCAAACGCTCTTCCCGCAACGCTCCGCGAACGGTTTCTTCAAGGTTCGTGAGTTGCTCTTTCTCAACCGCTTCGAGATCCACCTCCAAAAGCAGGTAAGAGCCGCCCTGCAGGTCGAGCCCGAGCTGCATGGGCGTCATCCAGTCTGGAAGCGCCGCTCGTGTCTCCTCGCTGAGAAGATTGGGGACCGCGAATAGAAAGCCCGCCACGGTTACAACCAGAACCATCGCGATCTTGGCGAAACTATACTGAAGGGTAGCGATTGGTTGGCGCGCAGAGGCCATGGGGACTCTCTATACTCTATTCAAAAAGGCAGTTTATTTGTCTTTGTCCGCATCGGGCGCAGCGTCATTCGCAGCCGCCTTCTCTGGCACGACAGGCTCTGTCTTGCTCAAGACGCTGGACACCATGTCGCGCATGACCTTCACTTTAATGTTATCGGCGATCTCGACCATAAGAGCGCGTTCGTCAGGCAATACCTTGGTGACGAGGCCGACGATTCCGCCATTGGTCACAATCCTGTCGCCGCGCCGCACGGCTTCGAGCATCGCCTTATGTTCCTTCACTTTTTTCTGCTGCGGACGAATCAGCAGGAAATAGAAAATCACGAAGATCAGGATAAGTGGGACAAAAGCGCCAAAAGCGCTGGCGGGCTCGCCGGCGGCCTGTGCATAGGCCGGAGAAATAAACATCCGGAGGGTTCCCCTTCTACAGATTAAGCGGCCCTTCTTAGGGCCGGAATGGGCGGACTATACCCACACGAGCGGTCGTTGCAAATGGTATCGCCCCGCCCGCTATACTGCACCCAAGCTGGGGACTGAAGACCCGTTCCGCAAGGGGGTGCGATCTGATAGCGTGCCCGCGCTATGACCCCAAAAAGCCCGCCTCAAAGTATTCCAATTCACCCCCTGGACGCCGCCCTGCGGCGGATTGCGGCCGCGCTTGAACGCCTGTCACCTGCGGCAGTCTCCGAACCGGATTTGAACACATCCGACGCCTTTGTATGGCACGCCGAGGATGGCGTCCTTCGGCCGGTCGCCAGCGTGAACCGCCTGCCCCTTAGTCTCCTCAAAGGCATCGAACGTCAGGCCGAACAACTGGTGGCCAACACCCGAAATCACGCCGACGGATACCCGGCCAACAACGCTTTACTCTGGGGAGCCCGCGGCTGCGGAAAAAGCTCACTTATCAAGGCGGTGCATGAAAATATTAATGCAGGACGTAAAGGTGAGAAGCGCCTCGCACTCGTGGAAATCCATCGGGAAGATATACAAACCCTACCTCACCTTCTCACCAGACTAAGAACCGCAGGTCGCCAATGCATTCTTTTCTGTGATGACCTCTCGTTCGAGGGTGAGGATCACAGCTACAAGGCCCTGAAGGCGGTCCTTGAAGGCGGCATCGAAGGCCGGCCCGCAAACGTCGTTTTTTACGCAACATCCAATCGCCGCCACATGATGGCCCGCGACATGATCGAAAACGAGAGGGCCACAGCAATCCACGGCAGCGAGTCAATCGAGGAAAAGGTGTCTCTATCCGATCGGTTTGGGCTATGGCTCGGCTTTCACCACCTAGACCAGGACACGTTTCTGGCCATTGTCGTGAGTTATGCAGACGCATTTCAGCTGCCGGTAGACAGAAACGACCTCCGCGCACGGGCCATAGAATGGTCAGTGACTAGGGGCGCCCGGTCCGGTCGGGTTGCTTGGCAAATGATCCAGGACCTCGCCGGCGAGCTAAAGGTCAAGATTGACCTGACGCGGTTATAGCCCCCTCCTACCCTCCAGGGGCTTGAGCCAGATGCAATGCCGGGTCCAACGCCCGCGTCCCCTGGCGAATTTCAAAATGCAGTTGAGGTGAATCCACGCTCCCGGATTGGCCGACATGAGCAATAACTTGACCGATTTTCACCTCGTCGCCGCGCTTGACCACCAAGTCGTCGTTGTGGGCATAGGCGGTGATCCAGCCGCCGTCGTGCTTAATCAAGAGCAGATTGCCGAATCCCCGGAGCTCGTTTCCCGCGTAGGCAACCACCCCGTTATCGGCGGCTCGCACGGCTGTGCCTCGCGGAGCGGCGATATTGATTCCATCGTTGTGAAGCCCCGGCCCGGCCGGGCCGAACCTCGAAAGCATCCTGCCTGTCAGCGGCCACGCAAACCGGGTTGAGGCTCGCGCCGGCGGCGCCGAGATCGGCGGCACCACCTCCACTAGCGCATTTTCGGGCGGCGATGCCGGTTCACCCCGCGGTAGCGGCTGCGGTTGTTCGGATGGTTGCGATGGCTGCGATGGCTGCGATGATCGTGACGGCGGTGGGTCAACAGACTGGCTTTGAATGGAAGGCCTGGGCGCCGCACTCGAATTGGAGGCGGCAGGACGCCGTGATGGCGGTGAAGGCGCGGCCGCAACCGAGAACGGGTCGGGAATCCAAAGGTCCTGCCCGACATAAATTGTATAGGGCGGCGAAAGTTCGTTCACCGAAGCTAAAAGTCCCATGTCGATGCGATAGGATCTCGCAAGTCCGGACAAGGTATCTCCGCGCGCAACCCGGTGAATGCGGACCGGGTCGAGAATTAACTCCTGGCCGACCCGAAGGGTATAGGGCGGCCTGAGCCCATTGCGCGAAATGATTGATTGGGTCGGAACATCGTAACGGCGCGACAGCGCATAGACCGTATCGCCGGGCTGAACCGTTATGACCCGGCTCTTATTTGAGTCCCAAAGAAAACCGCCACGATAGCCCGGCGGCGGTTCAAACGTCGGCGCACAGGCCGCCAAGACACCCAACAATAGCGTTGCGGCCACCCAATGGGCTGTGCAGCGGCCTTGTTTACGGTGTCCGTGACTCATAGGAAAACTATAAGCGGCTTGCTCGAATTTGACCAATGCTCGCGATGATCAGCGAGCGCTACGTTTCAGCTTTAAGATTTTTGTCCGGCGGGCATTCCGTGCACCAACGGCACAAAGCGAACAGGGAACAATCGCTCCGTCGTGAAGTTCTTGCCATCCTTACGCACGCGCAAAACCTCCTGCTCCAAACCCGCGACATCGCCAACCGGCAAAACCATGACGCCGCCGTTCTCCGAAAGCTGCTCTACCAGATCATGCGGCACAATCCGCGCGGCGGCTGTTACCAGTATCCGGTCAAATGGCGCTTGCGCGGGCCACCCTTTGTAGCCATCACCGTAAAGGGTCGTGATATTGTGCAGTTTAACGGCCGCGAAGCGGCGCTCTGCCTCTTCCAGCAAGTCCTGATAGCGCTCGATGGTATAAACCCGGCGACACAGTTTCGATAAGACCGCCGCCTGGTATCCCGAACCCGTTCCGACCTCCAATACCTTCTGACGGTCGTTGAGTTCCAAAGCTTGGGTCATCAGCCCTACCACGAGCGGTTGGCTGATGGTTTGCCCGCAAGCAATCGGCAGCGCCTGATTGGCATAGGCCTGATCGAGAAATGCCTCTTCGACGAACGCCTCTCGCGGTATTCGCTCTATTGCCGAAAGGACGTGCGTATCTGTCACCCCTGCATTGCGCAGGTCCATGATGAGGCGGATTTTGCGGCTTTCCGTGCTCACCGGCGCAGACGGCTAAGCGCCGGAAACGGGAAAAAGTTTCTGCAAAGAATCAAGGGTCGCACCGTGGGTCAGGTCAACGTTCAGCGGCGTTACCGATATATAGCCGTCATCAACCGCTTTCAAATCCGTTCCCTGCGCCGACGGGTCTGAAACTCGCTTAGTGCCAATCCACAGATACGGCCTGCCACGGGGGTCATCCCGCAGCACAAGATCATCGCCAAGTTTATGCTTGCCTTGTTGCGCCGGCATCACGCCCAAAACATCTTCAGGCGCACGGTCAGGAAAATTCAAATTAATAAGTACATCTGCGCTCCACCCGGCAGCGCAGATGTCGCGAATTAGATTGGGAGCAAAGTGCTCCGCTGTCCCCCAGCGAATATTATCGATATCGGTCCAGACCTGAGAAAGCGCAATCGCCGGCACCCCGAGCAGAGTTCCTTCCATCGCTGCGGCCACCGTGCCCGAGTAGTGAACGTCCTCGCCCAAGTTTCCGCCGAAGTTAACACCGGATAAAACCAGATCCGGGGGATGCCCCTTCATGATGTGGTTGACCGCAACCATCACGCTGTCCGTCGGCGTTCCGCTAACGGTAAAGCGGCGCTCGGACAACTGCAGCGGACGCAGCGGCTGATGAATGGTCAGCGAATGTCCCGCACCGCTGTGCTCTGTTGCTGGGGCAACGACCCAGACGTCATCGCTAAGCTGCGCGGCAATGCGCTCCAGGGCAGCCATACCCGGCGCCGTGATACCGTCGTCATTGCTCAGCAGAATGCGGCATTTGGATATATCTTTGATCGACTTAACGTCACTCACTGCAATTACGCCTTTGTACCGACAACTTCCGCACCGCCCATGTAAGGCCTGAGTGCATCTGGAACCCGGATGGTTCCATCACTCTGCTGGTAGTTTTCAACAACGGCTACCAGTGTCCGCCCGACCGCAAGCCCAGACCCGTTTAGGGTATGCACAAAGTGCGCCCCTTTGGTCTCTCCTGCCGGACGGAACCGCGCGTTCATACGGCGCGCTTGAAAGTCGCCTGTATTGGAACAACTCGAAATCTCACGGTAAGTCGCCTGGCTGGGCAGCCAGACTTCAAGGTCATAGGTCCGGATTGCGCCAAATCCCATGTCGCCTGTGCACAACTGCATGACACGGTAAGGCAGTTCCAGTTTTTGCAGAATACCTTCCGCGCAACCAACCATCCGCTCTAGTTCGGCTTCAGACTCTTCCGGTGAAACAATACTCACCAATTCTACTTTTTCGAACTGATGGTTTCGGATCATCCCCTTAGTGTCTTTGCCGGCGGCTCCGGCTTCCGAGCGGAAACAGGGCGTAAACGCGGTAAACCGCAATGGCAGATCTACCCCGCCGACAATTTTCCCGGCCACGAGATTCGTTAACGAAACCTCGGCCGTGGGAATCAACCAATGCCCCGTCGTGGTTTTAAAAAGATCGTCGGAGAATTTGGGCAGTTGTCCCGTGCCTGTAAGCGCGGCGTCATGAACCAAAAGCGGCGGATTGACTTCGGTGTAGCTATTCTCTCCGGTATGCGTATCCAGCATAAACTGTGCAATTGCCCGTTCAAGGCGCGCAAGCTGCCCCTTCAAGACAACAAAGCGCGCACCAGACATTACGGCCGCCTGTTCAAAATCCATCAGTCCCAGTGCCGTACCCAGGTCCGCGTGATCTTTCACATCAAAGTCGAAGCTTGTCGCTGTCCCCCAGCGCCGCACTTCCACATTGGCGCTCTCATCGTTACCGTCCGGCACCGCTTCATGCGGGACGTTCGGAAGGACAAGGAGAAGTCCACGCACCTCTTCCCCCAAGCGGCGTTCCTCGGATTCCAACTCGGCCATTTTATCTTTGATGGATGCGACTTCGTCCATAAGCGGCTGGGCGTCACCACCCTTGGCTTTGACGCCGCCGATTTGCTTCGAGACTTCATTGCGCTTGCTTTGAAGAGTTTGAAGTTCTGTCGTGACTGCGCGGTGGCGCTTGTCCAATTCGACCACAGAATCAGCCATCGGCCCTGCGCCGCGGCGAGCCAAAGCTGCATCTAAAGCAGCCGGATTATCTCTTATCCATTTGAGATCAAGCATGGGAAGACCAGTGATAAAACGAGCGAAGACGTGAACGAAAATCGAGCGATGCCCAGGCTTATACGGGCGCTGACGGCCCCCGTCCAGGGCTCCAGGCGCTAAGCCTCGTTGAAATCTGTGTCTTCGCCGCCGTCGGAATCCGCGCCTTCAGCCGCGGCCTCCTGCTTCTTTCGCTGCACGATGCGCGCCCCGATAATAGAAATCTCGTAGAGCAGCAGCATTGGAACCGCGAGGCCCACCTGGCTGATGACATCGGGCGGCGTAACAATCGCTGCGAAAACGAACACGCCGATAATTGCGTACCGCCGCTTTGCCCGCAGACCTTCCGCGGTGACAATTCCGACGCGCGCCAGCAAAATCAGCATGACCGGCAATTGGAACGCTATGCCGAACGCCAAGATAAGCGTCAGAACCAGAGACAGATATTCACCGACACGGGCCTCCAACTGAATGGGAAGCGCCGATTGACTCGATGTCGTCTGAAATCCGAGCAAAAACTCCCAGGCCATCGGCATGATGAAGTAATAAACTAGCGCGCCGCCCATAATGAATAAGACCGGGCTAGCGAATAGAAACGGCAGAATGGCGCGCTTTTCGTGTTTGTAGAGGCCGGGCGCCACAAACATCCACATCTGATTGAAAAAGACCGGCAAGGTCACAAAAAGCGCCGTGTATATACCGACCTTCATATGAACCAGAAACCCCTCGGCCAGATGGGTATAGATCATGCGCTCTGTGCCGCCCGCTTCGTGCATAGCGGCAGCCAGTGGCTGCACGAGAAAATCATAAATATAGCGAGCCACGGCCACGCCGCCGAAGAACACCACAATCAGCGCCGCGACCGAATAGAACAGCCGTTTACGCAGCTCCATCAGGTGATCAAGCAGCGGCATCGTATGATTGTCGGGGTCGTCCTCGTTCACCTTCTTGGAAGGGAGGTTCTTCGACGTTGCGTTCATGTGGTTTGACCGCGCGGAGTATCGGAACTCTGCTCCGGCTCTGCGGCAGGTGCTGCCTCAGAAGATTGTTCATTCAATCGTTCCGGTGAAGGTTCCGGCGATGGTTCCGGAGAGTCCGCAGGCACTCCGGCATCCGTCACATCAGGCTGTTCTTTAAAGGGATCGTCTTTCAGGGCGCTGTTAATCTCGCCCGTCGGATCGATCATTTTATTCACTTCGGCGCTGATATTGGTGCTGGATAACTTTTGAACGGATTTACGGACATCATCCAACTCCGCCTCGCGGATCATATCGTTGAAGTGTCCTTGGAATTCCGATGCCATGCCGCGCACCTTGCGCACGACCTTCGCCATTGTCCGCATGGCCTGGGGCAATTCCTTCGGTCCCAGAATCAAAACCGCCACCAGGGCGATTAGGCCGAACTCCGACCATGCGAAATCGAACATTTACTGAAGTCCATCTACTTGCGCTGCGCCAATGACGCCTGCGCCGCCGCCGCGTTTAAGCGACGGTCTCTCTGTCCTTCTGTTTAGACGTGGCCTCGCCTTCGATGGTTCTGTTGGAGGCCGAGGAGTCTTTCTCGTCTTCGTCATCCTCGTCCTTCATGCCTTTCTTGAAGGCTTTGATGCCTTTAGCAAAGTCGCCCATGAGGCCGGAAATCTTTCCGCCTCCGAACAGGAGCAGAACGATCGCCAAGACGATCAACCAGTGCCACATACTTCCGATGCCCATGACTCAATTACTCCAATGTCTTAGCGAGTGAAGCTCATATCGCATCATCGCAAAAAGCCCAACAACCCGCAATGATTTACGGTCATTCCGGTGCTCACGTACCAACTTCTATGTAGTGTCGGACCCAAACGATTGCTAGGGGCCGCCTCATAGGATTAGTTTTCCCGGGTATCCTCTTCTGCCGCCTCGGCCACCTCGTCACCATCAGTTTCGCCCGAGCCCTCAGCAGCCACACCAGAATCATCGGCCGATTCTGCGTTCTCACCGTCCTCCAGGGGCTCAAAAGCCTCGTCGGAATCTTCGGTATCAAACAGGAGAGTCTCGTCCTTGCCGCCCCGCGTTGAGTAGGCTGTGAGGCCCTGACGGCTATCCAGAAGCCCCGCCGCCCTCAATTCATCAATGCCCGGCAGGTCCTGAATGGACTCTAGACCAAAGTGATCAAGGAAGCTGTTGCTCGTCCCCCACATCACCGGACGGCCCGGCACTTGCTTGCGCCCACGGGGTTTGATCCAGCCTTCCTCCAGCAAGATGTCCAAAGTGCCGGTAGAAACCGCGACACTCCGGATTTCCTCAATCTCGGCCCGGGTAACAGGCTGGTGGTAGGAAATGATCGCCAAGGTTTCGATTGCCGCTCGCGACAGCTTTCGCGCCACAAGCTTCTCAAGCTTCAGCCGGTCTGAAACATCAGGTGCAGTT
>JAUIGX010000082.1 GCA_030432435.1 Alphaproteobacteria bacterium | reverse complement strand
TTCTTGCACGATTTTTTCGTTTTCCCGCTGAAAGGCGTACTTTTTCTGGAATGTGAACAGGCCCGCCGCGACGATTTGCTCGCCAGGCTCTCACGTTACAAGCTGCGTGCGAAAGTGGAGCTAAGCGCCGAGAACGTGCTGGTTCCCGGAGTGGCCTGGGGCGATGGAGCGGAAACGACGCTAGACTTGGCGGACAGTCCCGATGCGCTGCTCGCCCGAGATGGAGGGCTAGTTTACCGCGACCCTCGCCTGCCCGGCGCTGGCGTCCGCTGGGCGCTACCGCAAGAGACGGCGGCGCAAACGCTAAAAAACGCTGGGCTAGAGGCGTCTACACCAGACGCTTTTGACGGCCACCGTCTAGCGCTCGGCCTACCGGACGGCAGTCGAGACATGGAAATAGAGAAAGCCCTCCTGCTGGAAAGCGGCTTCGAGGAACTCCATGGCGTGGATTTTCAGAAGGGATGCTACATGGGCCAGGAGCTTACCGCCCGCACCCATTACCGCGCCCTTATCAAAAAACGGCTGATGCCCGTGAGCATTGACGGCCCCACGCCGGCACCGGGAACACCTTTGAAGGCTGACGACGCGGACGCAGGTGAAATGAAGAGCGCACAGGGTGAGCACGGATTAGCTTTGGTGCGGCTGGCCGCCTGGAAAAAGGCAAGCGGGGGCATTCTCGATGCAGAAGGTGCCAAGATCACACCTATCGTTCCTGCATGGATGACTTTACCCAGCGATGAGAAAGACGAGTCACCGCAAGCTTGATATCATTTCCGGAAACAACGCTCGGCGGAGAAATAAATCCGATATGAAAGTCTTCAAGCAGATTTCAGCGGCGCTGGTCTTAACGCTTTGGGCAATCACCCCCACCGGCGCACAGGAAAGCACCTCGGAAAAAGCCATTAAGGCTTTCAACGATTTTTTTAAGTTCGACGTTCCCTACGTGCCAACTCCGCCCGAAGTTGTTGAAGCCATGCTGGAACTTGCAGAGGCCGGGCCGGAAGACACCGTTTACGATCTTGGATCAGGCGATGGCCGCATTGTCATCGCTGCAGTCCGCGATTTCGGCGTCAAGAAGGGCGTCGGCATGGATTTAGATAAAGACCTCATCGCCCAGGCCCGGACAAACGCCAAATCAATCGGCATAGATGATCGGGCCGAATTCCATATCTCGGATATTTTTGCGACGGACTTTAGTGACGCAACAATACTAACCTTGTACCTGCTCGAGAAAATAAACGTTCAACTGCGCCCTCGAATACTAGATGAACTGCGGCCGGGCACACGGGTCGTTTCGCACCAGTTCAGCATGCGCGATTGGATTCCTGACGTGGCAATCAATGAGCGGGGCAGGCGCATATATATGTGGATCGTCCCGGCGAAAATGGCCGGAACCTGGACATGGTCCATTGGCGGCGAGAAATACAGCCTCGAGCTGACCCAAAAATTCCAGGAAGTTTTCGGAACCCTAAAAGGGCCCGGCGGCACAGCAGAGTTAAATGAAATACGTGTGCGCGGCACGGCTCTTGATTTTGAAACCGATCTGCGAGGCAACGGCACGGCTATCCCGATTGCCTTTAAAGGCATAAACGCCGGTGACACAACAAAAGCGACGGTCACTGTGAACGGCCAAACTCACACCCTCACCGCGATGCGAACGCCGTGAGCAGAAACTGGGCATATAGAAACTGGGCACATAATGTGCCCGCAGACACGTTCAGTCAGCAAGGCACCGGAAACACGTACGCTCCTGCATTGTCTCTCATCGACTTAAGATAAGCGACCGACAGCTACCGTCCCTACCCCTTCTCTGCCAAAGCCGCCTGGGCGGCCGCTAGACGGGCTACCGGCACCCGGTACGGCGAACACGATACGTAATCGAGCCCAACGTCATGACAAAAGCGAATGGACTCCGGATCGCCGCCATGCTCGCCGCAGATCCCCATCTTTAAGCCCTTGCGCACCTTGCGACCACGTTCGGCGGCGATGGTCACCAGCTCGCCCACACCATCCTGATCAAGGCTGGCGAAGGGATCGTTCTCGTAAATGCCCTTCAGACGGTACTGCTCGATGATCGTCGCGCAATCATCACGAGAAAGGCCGAAGGTGGTTTGTGTAAGATCGTTAGTACCGAAGGAAAAGAACTCCGCAGTTTTTGCAATCTCGCCCGCCTGCAACGCCGCGCGGGGCAGTTCGATCATAGTGCCGACCAGGTACTCGACCTCGACACCAGCGGCTTCAAACACGGACTTGGCCGCACCATCCACCACCTGCTTCATCATATCGAGTTCTTTACGTGTGCCGACGAGCGGGATCATCACTTCCGGCATCACGTCGTTTCCATCTTTCTTCACTTGAACCGCAGCCTCGAAGATGGCGCGGGCCTGCATTTCGTAAATTTCAGGATGCGAAATGCCCAGACGCACACCCCGGTGACCGAGCATCGGGTTTGTTTCATGCAGACTTGAAAGCATATCCCGCACAGATTCTTCCGACACACTCGCGGCTTGCGCCACCTCAGTAATCTCGACGTCGGTCTGAGGCAGGAATTCATGCAGCGGCGGATCAAGCAGACGAACGGTAACCGGCAAACCCGCCATAATAGTGAACAGCTTAATGAAATCGCCGCGTTGATGCGGCAATAGTTTGTCGAGCGCCGCTTTGCGCCCGCCCGAGTCCTTCGCCAGAATCATCTGCCGCACACTGAGAATACGCGCGGGGTCGAAAAACATATGTTCGGTCCGGCACAAGCCAATACCTTCCGCGCCGAACTTGCGCGCGGTCTTAGCGTCGTTAGGCGTTTCCGCATTGGCCCGCACGCGAAGCCGGCGAATATTATCCACCCAGCCCATGAGCTTGGCGAAATCACCCGTCAACTCGGGCTGAATCGTCGCGACCTTCCCGAGGAATACTTCACCGGTTGCCCCATCCAGCGTGATCACGTCGCCTTCAAGCAAAATATGATCGCGCACCCGCGCGGTTTTTGCAGCCGCATCCACCTTGATGTCGCCGGCCCCACACACACAAGGCGTCCCCATACCGCGCGCAACAACCGCAGCGTGGCTGGTCATACCGCCGCGCGTGGTGAGAATGCCCTGGCTGACGTGCATGCCGCCGATGTCCTCGGGGCTGGTTTCACGGCGCACAAGAATGACCGCCTCGCCGCGCTTGACCCAATCTTCCGCGCACTCGGCTGTAAAGACGATCCGCCCGGCCGCTGCACCCGGAGAGGCAGGAAGCCCACGCGACAAAAGTTCGCGCGGTGCTTTGGGGTCAAGTGTGGGATGCAAAAGCTGGTCGAGTTGCGCCGGGTCTATACGCCGGACCGCTTCTTCTTCGCTGATCAAACCTTCCTGCGCCATGTCGACCGCAATTTTAAAACCAGCAGCCGCCGTGCGCTTGCCATTGCGGGTTTGCAACATCCACAGCTTATTTTTCTCGATGGTAAATTCCATGTCCTGCATGTCGGTGTAGTGCTGCTCGAGCTTGTCGCGCAAACTGACCAACTGCTTGAACAAATCGGGCATCGACTCTTCCATCGCCGGAAGAGTCGATTGCTGCGCCTGCTTGCCGTGGATGGTGATTTGCTGTGGTGTACGAATACCAGCAACGACGTCTTCGCCTTGCGCGTTGACAAGATATTCGCCGTAGAACGTATTTTCACCGGTGGACGGATCGCGGCTGAAACAAACGCCTGTGGCACAATCATCGCCCATATTGCCGAAGACCATCGCCTGGATATTGACGGCCGTGCCCCATGTGTCGGGAATATCGTGCAAAGCGCGATAGGTGATGGCGCGAGTATTCATCCAGCTGCCGAAAACCGCGCCGACAGCGCCCCAAAGCTGCTCGTGCACATCCTGCGGGAACGGCGTGCCAAGCTCTTCTTCAACCTTGTCCTTGAACGCTTGCACCAATGCCTTGAGATCATCGGCATCAAGCTCGTTATCAAGAGTGACGCCCTTGTCTTCCTTGGCGATATCCAAAAGCGTTTCCAGATCGTAGTCGTCCACACCGAGAACCACTTCGGAATACATCTGAATGAACCGCCGATAACTATCGTAGGCAAAGCGCGCATCGCCCGATTGCGCCGCCAACCCTTCAACCGTTTCGTCGTTGAGGCCAAGGTTGAGAATGGTGTCCATCATTCCCGGCATGGAGGCGCGGCTGCCCGAGCGCACCGAGACCAGCAGCGGATTTTTCAAATCGCCGAACTTACGTTCGGTGATGGCCTCGACATTCGCCAGAGCCTCCTCAACCTGCGCCTTCAAATCGGACGGATAGGTTTTACCGTTCGCGTAGTAATACGTGCAGACCTCGGTGCTGACGGTATAGCCCGGTGGGACCGGAATACCGATTGAGCACATCTCGGCCAAATTCGCGCCCTTTCCACCCAGCAAGTCCTTCATGGTGGCTGCGCCGTCGGCCTTACCGCCGCCAAAAGCGTAAACCCACCGTGAGGGGGTGCTCGCGTCCGCTCCGGCGCCGGTAGGGTACAGGTCCGGTCTCAGAATGCCTCGTGACACCTTCCCTCCGGTTGCCTCCTCCACGGCAATGACACGCTCGGCAGGCACTCTGTCCCACTGACTGATGGCCTGAGGAGTGACCTTGATGGCGCGGGCAAGTGCCGCCACGCCACCGGATTCGGAGATGGCCCGCTCCAGGGCTTCGTTGCGAGATTTTTCAGGCATAATCACCCTCAATGTAAGCGCTACGGTATGTAAGCAAAGATATGCTTACATGTAAGAGTAAAGTCATACTTACATTTATAGAGGCTTCAAGGAGATTCTTCGAAAAACGGCCCCGCCAAGGGCTAGGCCGTTTTAGGAAGCGGCTTTACGCGCCTGTGCCGCCTTCAACCTGGCTGAAATCCGCGACTCGTCCCATAGCGGCAACAATCCGGGTAAGCAGCCGCAAACGAGCAGCCCGCTGAGAGGGACTGTCCGTGTTCACGGTCACTTTGTCGAAGAAGGTGTCCACGGGCTTGCGCAGGGTGGCAAGCGCCGCCATGGCAGCGGCGAACTCTTCTTTATCCAGGGCTTTTTGGGCATGCGTATCGGCAGCCTCAATGGCCTTGAGTAAAGCCGCCGCCTCTGCCGCACCCAGGTCTTCTGCAGCGACATCTCCGGCATAAGACGCGCTATCTTTCTTTTCCTCGATACGGACGATATTGGCGGCACGGCGGTAGGCTACAAGCAGGTTCGCTCCGTCATCGCTGGCAAGAAACGTCCCGAGAGCCTCCACACGGGCCAGAAGGCGCACGAGGTCATCCTCACCGCCGAGCGAGAAGACCGCCGACACATGATCGTGACGCACACCCTGATCGCGCAAATGAACCTTCAGGCGGTCGGCGAAGAAATCCATCAGAGATTCGGCTAGGTTCGACGGATCGACGTTGCCGATATTGGTGTAGGCCCCGAGGAAATACTCAAATGCCGTCATCAACGGCAAACGCAGATTGTTTTCAAGGACGAGGCGGATGGCACCCAGCGCCGCACGGCGCAGCGCGAAGGGATCTTTCGAGCCGGTGGGCTTTTCGTCGATAGCGAAAAAGCCGACGAGACTATCGATCTTGTCGGCCAGAGCGATTGCGACACTTACCGGTGCGTTAGGACACACATCGCCCGGGCCCTGCGGCGAATAATGCGCGGCGATAGCTTCGGCGACGGCATCCGGTTCGTTGTCGTGAACCGCGTAGTAACGGCCCATGATGCCCTGCAGATCGGGAAACTCGCCAACCATGCCGGTGGATAAATCGGCCTTGCATAAAAGAGCCGCACGGGCGACATCGGCTTTACCCGCGCCTGGCACATGGTCGGTCAGGAAGGCCGCGCCCTCGACGATGCGTTCCACCTTATCGCGCACCGTGCCGAGCTTGGCCTGGAACACGCGCTCTTCCAGCTTGTTCACCCGCGTTTCAAGTTTTTGCTCGCGGTCCTGGTCCCAGAAGAACTTGGCGTCGGACAGGCGCGCACGGAGCACACGCTCGTTTCCGGCTACAATGGCTTTGCCGCGATCTTTCGCCACCATATTGGCGATCACCCCAAAGCGATTTGCCAGCGCGCCTTTCTTCGTAGAAAGCGCGAAATATTTTTGGTGCTTACGCATGGCCGATGTCAAAACTTCCGGCGGCACATCCATGAACGCGGCATCAATCGTACCAAGCAGCGGCACCGGCCATTCCACCAACCCGACGACTTCCGCCAGCAGAGCAGGGTCATCGGTAACCGTTAAGTTTTCTTTGGCGGCGAGTTTAGCCAATCCGCCGGCGATAACTTTTGACCGCTCCGCCGGGTCAATCATGACAAAGGCTTTTTTCAGCTTGGCCTTATAGTCGGCGAAGGATTTGACCTTGAAGGCCTTAGGCGCAAGGAAGCGGTGACCCTTTGTTGTGTCGCTCGCCTTCACCCCGGCAAACGTGACCGGAATTACTTTTCCATCAAGAATGCACAAAATACCGTGCAAGGGGCGCACCCAACGCACCGGATTCTCGGCCCAGCGCATCGATTTCGGCCAGGGCAGTTGCGACAAAGCCGCCTCGATGATTTCCTTTACGACAACCGATGTCGCCCGGCCCTTTTTCTTGGTGACCGCAAAATAGAACTGTCCCTTGGGCAACTCGCGCACCTCGGCGTCTTCAATGCGCTTAAGCCCCGCGCCTTTCAGAAACCCCTGAATGGCACCTTCGGGCGCGCCGACCGGCGGACCTTTGCGCTCGTCCAGTGTATCCGGCTGCGATTTCGGCAATCCATCCGCGGCCAATGTAAGGCGGCGCGGCCCGGCAAAAACGGTGACGGATTTTGCCTCTAGCCCCTGGGCCTTCAGGCCGTCGCCAATCAGACGCGCAAGATCATCTGCCGCGCGCGCTTGCATGCGTGCCGGAATTTCTTCGGAGAACAGTTCAAGAAGAAGCTGCGCCATGATCTCAGCTCGCCTGCACATTGGTGGGCGCAAGCCAAGCTTCACAACAAGCTTTCGCAAGCGCACGGACACGGCCGATGTAAGCGGCCCGCTCGGTCACGCTGATCACCCCGCGTGCATCGAGCAAATTAAAAGTATGCGAAGCCTTGATACACTGATCGTAGGCAGGCAATGCCAGGCTGTGAACAAGGAGTGAACGGCACTCATTTTCACAGTCGGTGAAGCGCTTGAACAATATATCTGTATTGGCGTGCTCGAAGTTATGGGCGGAGTATTCCACTTCAGCGCGGTGGAAAACGTCGCCGTATTTTACGCCGCGGTCGTTGAAGTCGAGGTCATAGACGTTCTCGACGCCCTGCACATACATGGCCAGACGCTCTAGGCCATACGTCAATTCAACCGCCACCGGATTACATTCTAGCCCGCCGACTTGCTGGAAGTACGTGAACTGGGTGACTTCCATGCCGTCGCACCACACTTCCCAGCCAAGACCCCAGGCCCCCAGCGTCGGGCTCTCCCAATCATCTTCAACAAAGCGAATATCGTGGGACATCGGATCAATGCCGATGGCGCGCAGGCTTTCCAGGTACAGCCCCTGCGGATCTGCCGGAGAAGGCTTCAGAATAACTTGATACTGATAGTAGTGCTGCAGCCGGTTCGGGTTTTCGCCGTAACGTCCATCGGTCGGTCGGCGCGAAGGCTGCACGTAGGCCGCGCTCCAAGGATCGGGGCCGAGCGCCCGTAAAGTTGTCGCCGGATGGAATGTGCCTGCGCCCATTTCCATGTCGTAAGGCTGAAGAATCACGCAGCCTTGCTTGGCCCAAAAATCCTGAAGCGTCAGGATGAGAGTCTGAAAGCTGGGCGCTTTCGCTTTCGGCGCTCCTTTCAAGGAGACCGCGCGCTTGGCTTTGCTCTTCGGCTTCGGTTTCGGCTTGGCCTTTAGCTTCGGCTTGGCCTTGTGCTTAACCTTTGCTTTGGGCTTCGCCTTGGCCTTCGCTTTAGCTTTGGCCTTTACCCTAGGCTTAGCCCGCGCTTTTAGCTTGGCCTTAGGCTTGGTTTTCGATTTTGATTTGGTTTTCTTGGCGGCCATGACGATTTCTTTCGGCGGAAGCGGAGACTTTTTGGTTTCCAAAATTCGTCACGCGAATCGTCGCCACGAACCATGAATTTCGGAAACCGAGTACTAGTGGAGCGTATGGCCGGAATCAAGGGATGCAGCGGAGATCGCCGTATTTTCAGCTCTTTTCTTCACACGAGCACACCGTGCCCGCTGGAATATAAGACCCACATTTGGGACATTGCTCCAAATCCTGAGCCGCAAGAGGGCCCGGCTTATGCGCTGATGTCGTGCGTTTGCGCCGCGCTCCCCGGACGGATTTACCCATGTCGCCCATACGCCAGCGATATTTAAATCCCCAGTAGACGATGATGATGACGACAACAGTAAAGAGAACTTTGAGGGCGCTGATCATAACCGGGCTGCACTCACAATCCGAACCGAGCCCAAAGCGCACGCTCTTCAACCGCAGCAATGAGGTCGGACGCCCAGCCGCCCGAAACCGTCTCCGCGTTCAAGGAAGATGACGACAACGGCCGGCCCAAACGGCGTTCCAGCCAACTCATCGGCCGCCGCACCGTCAGGAAGCGCACATCGGGACCATATTTCCGGCGAATAATAGTGCGCATATCCCCAAGGCCGTCGACGAGCCCCAATTCAAGTGCCCGCGCGCCGGTCCAAATATCGCCGTTGAACGCCGTATCATCACCGGCCACCAGACGCTCTCCGCGCCGTTGTTTTACAGCCTCGATAAACTGCTGGTGCATATCCGCCTGAATATCCATAAGACGCTTCACATCGTCTGGATCTTCGGGTTTAAACGGATCCAGAAGGCTCTTGTGATCCCCTTGGGTGTGTACACGGCGCTCAACACCGATGCGTTCCATCAACCCCTGGAAGCCAAAGCCGGCGGATATAACCCCGATGGACCCGACAATAGACATCGGATCGGCATAGATTTCGTCCGCGGCCAAAGATAGCCAGTATCCGCCCGATGCCGCCACGTCTTCGGCAAACGCAAATACAGGTATTTTCTTTTCCTGCGACAGATGCCGAATGTAGGCGGTGATTTGGGCCGACTGCACCGGCGAGCCACCCGGAGAGTTGACAAGCAAGCACACGGCCCGCGCGCGCTTTGAGAACGCTTTTTTTATGCTGGGCTCCAGCGCGGCAAGGTTGAGCCCCCCGCGGCCGACACCACCACCGCCGATTACGCCGTGAAGGCGCAGCACGGTTACCACCGGCACTTTGCTACGCCCGCCGAGGTCGTAACGGACCATAAGATCGTTGATAAAATCCGGAATATCCATGGGCCGAGAGACTACCGCTTGAAGTGCTTAATGAAAATGACAAAGGCCTTATCTAAATAGGCAGGGGCTGAGCGTCCCGCAACACCTGTTCTGCCTCGGAGGTATAGCGGCCGTTGTCCCCGTGCAAAATAAGGCCGGGAAAAAGACTGTCCGGCGAGCGGCGATCCTTGCCTGCATCCACAATAACACGCTGAGCCGGCTCGCCCGCTTTTGAGAAAACTGGAAAAATACGCACATCACCCGCCTTGCCATCCAAGGCGGCAAGGATGTCGGATAAACGCCCCGCACGGTGAATGATGACAAACCGTCCCTTTTGCTTCAGGCAGGCGAGACACGCTGAGACCCAGGCCGCCAGATCCACAGCGCCTTCCATATGCGCAGCCGCCCGCGCAGCATTGGGCGGTGAACTTCCCGCTTCAGAATACGGTGGATTGGTGAGAACGATATCGAATGCGTTTTTTAACTCTAAGGGCGGCGCGCTAATATCGCCGTCTAGAATACGCGCGCTTCCATCCAAGCTATTGAGGATTAGTCCTGCGCGCGCGTACGCCGCAACATCGGGCTGCCGTTCGATACCGGTGACGTCTAATCCCGGCACGCGCGCTGCAAGGCAGAACATCGCCGCGCCGCTGCCGCACCCCGCGTCCAGCACCTTCTGCCCACGCGTTGCGTTTACAGCCGCGGCAAGGAGCACAGGGTCGACGGCTGCCCGATACCCCTGCAAAGCTTGCCGCACCACGACGCGACCGCCCAACATCGCATCGTCGGTAAAAGGCAACTCAGCGTGAGACACATCAGACGACATACAATTATCTAAACGGTAATTATGTGGATGGTTTTTCAGGGGGCAATTCTTCGGGACAAACGGCCTGGGCCACGCGCCGCGCCTGCGTCAAATCCTCGTCGGCCACCATGAGGCGGCGCGGTGTCACCCCAACGTATGTATCCGCCCAAGCGCCATCAAATTCGAACACCTGAATATCGACGTCTGCCAGAGCCGCTTTGAGGGCCGAGATCAGCGCCGGATTTTCCGAGCGCAGCAATTCGATCATAGAACCATCCTTTTCCGCCTGTCAGAGTGTCCAGCCTGTCCCTTGGCCGGTCAGATTATAATGGCCCAGGGTGCCGCCCCCGCATACAATTGGCAAGAAACGGGAATTTACAAGGAATGGGGGCCTGGACGATGTATTACCGGCCGCCTTGCCACCCTTGGTCTTCCCCCGTATTTTGCGCCGCTCGAAACCATCTGCGCGGCGCCTCGCAAAACGGCCCCTCGGGCACGAAAGAGGCGCCAGACCAAAAGGAAATAGCCCTTGTCCACCGTCGTTAATTTGGACACCAGCCGCCGCGCCAAGACCAAAGCCCTCGACGCTCTGGTTGCGCTGGTGGATGAAGACCTAAAGGCGGTGAACCGCACCATCGTCGAGCGCATGCACAGCCCAGTTGCGCTGATTCCGCAGCTGGCGGGACATATCGTAGCCGCCGGGGGCAAGCGCCTACGCCCGGTTCTAACCCTGGCAGCTGCCCAGTTGTGCGGTTACCCGGGCGAACGGCACATCAAACTGTCCACCTGCGTTGAGTTTATTCACACCGCAACCTTACTCCACGACGATGTAGTGGACGAAAGCGAACTTCGCCGCGGCCAGTCCAGCGCCAATGCGATCTGGGGAAACCAATCCAGCGTGCTGGTGGGCGACTTTCTGTTCAGCCGCGCATTTGAGCTGATGGTGGAGGACGGCTCGCTCAAAGTGCTGCAAATTCTCTCGCGCGCCTCCTCAGTAATCGCGGAAGGTGAAGTCCATCAATTACTCACTACCAACGACACTGAAACCAGCGAAGCCCAGTACCTGGAAGTCATCCAGTCCAAGACCGCAGAATTGTTTGCCGCTGCCGCGCGCATCGGTGCGGTTGTGGCCGAGCGGCCGGATGTAGAGGAAGAAGCCCTGCGCGTTTATGGGCTCAACCTGGGAATTGCTTTCCAGCTGATTGACGATGTTTTGGATTATTCTGCACGTCAGCACGAGCTTGGCAAAACCATCGGTGACGATTTCCGCGAGGGCAAAATCACCTTGCCGGTCATCCTTGCTTTCCGCCGCGGGAGCGACGAGGAACGCGCCTTCTGGAACCGCACCCTGCAGGATTTAGAGCAAAACGACGCCGATCTGGGTCGGGCGATGGAGCTTATGAAGAAACATGGCAGCGTCGTGGACACCATAAACCGCGCCAAACACTACGGGGCCGTGGCCCGGGACGCCCTTGGCCTCTTCCCAGACAGCGAAATCAAGACCGCCCTTCTGGATATTATCGACTTCTGCATAGAGCGGGCCCACTAAGCCCCTGGCGATCAAGGGTTTCCGCATATTTCGGGGCGCTTGCGCCCCCCGCCCCCATCCGGCTATAAGCACGCCTTCCAGGAAGTTACTGCTACTGCCGGAGTGTAGCTCAGCCTGGTAGAGCACTGCCTTCGGGAGGCAGGGGCCGGAGGTTCGAATCCTCTCACTCCGACCAACAAAAATGCCCGCTATTCCCGAGCTTTACGGCCTTCTCATGTCTGAGAAGGCCGTTTTAGTTTCGGGGCTTTAGAAGCCTATTTTCCGGCAAGGAACCCTTCGATCTGGTTCACCGCGACCGCGACCTTAAGGTCGAAGAAGCGTTTGCCGATCTCGGGGCTGGAGCGCCGCGCATCGCCGGTGATCCCATTGTTCACCGGCTTGTAGTCTGCCGGAGGCTTTTCACCGCGCGGCAGCACGGGATCGCCCACCGCGGTAGGAAGCAGATCTCGGCGCACGTACTTATTGTCGGTATCGAGGTAGTACATCAAGGACGTATCAAGAAGAGCGCCGTGGGCGCCGCGTGGATAACCTTCAGCTACAAGCGTAGCGCTAAATTCTGAATTTGCCTTGGTATAGACCTCGTTGGCGTAGAACACGCGAATGCCTTCAGCCTTGTATTTATTGCCCAGCTTCTCCGCCACCGCGCTGTACACTGTCGGCTGTCCGCCGCCGCTATCACCCATCAACACCACGTTCTTGAACCCGATGGTGATGGCGTCCTCGGCAAGCTGTTCCAACACCTGACCAAGAAGTTCGGCAGGTAGATCGAGGCTGCCAGGAAGATCCGGTGACATGCTGGTCGGCGAGAACGGCAGTACAGGCATGGCAATCGCGTTTCCCAACTTCTCGGCAATGGCCTTGACGATGGCCCGCGACATCATGTTGTGGCCGCCGTTAGCGTTTTGAGGTCCGCGCTGTTCGGTGCCGCCGGTATAGAAGAGCGCGGTGGTTTTGCCCGCCTCTTGTGCCGCCTTCACTTCCGCCCAGGTCATCAACTCGAATTCGACCAGCCCGGAACTATCGTCCGCGCGCGCAGCCGACGGCATCGCAACGACACCAGACAAGAGAGCCAACGCCACAACGGCAATATGGAAACAACGCATTTTAGAAACCCTCCCAGAGGTGACTGTAGTTTTGAAGAAATGGATCCGTTTGATACGTGAGCCATATCACGCGGGTAAGTTTGGCGGCAACGCCGGAGCGTCAGCCCCTGCACTCTCATCATAAAAAAACCACCTATTACAAAGTAATAGGTGGTTTTAATTTACACGGTAACAGTAATCGTCACCACGCTGGCTTAAGCTAAGATTTCACCGACTTCGCTGGATGTGTTGTTGCTCTTGGTTCCCCAGGAAGGGGTATCCACGCCCATGACCCGCAAGGCTGTGTAGCCAAGACGAACCGAGGAGGTGCCCTTACCGTCGATGTGCAGACCCGTCTTAAGACGGCCGCCCGCACGGCCCGCGGTAAACGACATCATACCGTCAAGCGAGTGAATCCGCGCATAGCCCACATCCGTCGTCGCATGGATCAGAACATTGTCGAGCAACGTGCCGTCGCCTTCCTTGATGTTCTTGAAAGCCTGGACGTAGTCGGCCCAAGCTTCCATCGACCGGCGGGTAAACCACGAGGCCGTCGGCTGATACCCAAGCTTCTCGTCCATCGGCTCTTCATGAGTCGTCGTATGGTGCGGCTTCTCGTAGCCCGGCTTGGTCGTCGATGCCGCC
>JAUIGX010000081.1 GCA_030432435.1 Alphaproteobacteria bacterium | reverse complement strand
AGATCATTGCCGCTTTTCATTATCCGCGACCACTCGATCGGGCAGAATGCGCCTAACGCCCACTGGGAAGAAAGCCAACCGCGCTGTAAGCCTCGTCAAGAACCGCACTGGCGATTTCGTTTGCGCTTTCCGCACCGCGTTTCAACACGCTGTCGATTTCAGCCGGATCAGCCATCAGGCGCTGCATCTCGGCGGTGATCGGACCAAGCACACCGACAGCGGCCTCGGTCAGACGGGTCTTGAACTGTGAAAACTGCCAACCTTCTGTCTCGGCCAGAACTTCGGCCAAGGTCCGGTCCGTCAGAGCTGCGTAGATATTCAAAAGATTCGACGCCTCGGGCCGGCCTTCCAGGCCCTCTACTGAACCCGGCAATGGCGCGGGATCGGTTGTCGCCTTACGGATCTTCTGGGCGATGTCGTCCTCGGAATCGGTCATGTTGATGCGCGAATAGGCTGACGGATCGGACTTCGACATTTTTTTGGTGCCGTCGCGTAAGGACATCACCCGCATGCCCGGCCCTTGAATAACCGGCTCGGGCAACGGAAACAATTCGGTGCTGTAGTCGTTGTTGAATTTCTGGGCAATGTCGCGAGCAAGTTCCAGGTGCTGCTTTTGATCCTCACCCACCGGCACGTGCGTTGCCTTGTACACCAGAATGTCGGCCGCCATGAGATTAGGGTACACGTAGAGTCCGGACGATGCCGCCTCGCGGTTCTTCCCGGCCTTGTCCTTGAACTGGGTCATACGATTGAGCCAGCCAATACGCGCAACGCAGTTGAAAATCCAGGCGAGCTGCGCGTGGGCGGGCACATGGCTCTGCACAAAAAGAGTGTTTGCGGCCGGATCAAGCCCCGCTGCGATATAGCCTGCGGCAACTTCGCGGGTGGCTCGTGCCAACTCGGCCGGCTCCTGCCATATGGTGATGGCGTGCATATCGACAATGCAAAACAAGCACTGGAAGTCCGCCTGCATGGCCGCCCAATTGCGAATCGCGCCGAGATAATTTCCGAGGTGGAGGTTGCCGGTGGGCTGAATGCCCGAAAGGATGCGGCCTTGCTTTTGCGGTGTGGACCCGCTGGTCATGGGATCTATCCCTTGCTGTGTTGAACGGATGTTTGGAGCCATCCGTAGCTGATCCTCATGACCAGCGCGCGGGTGGTACCCCGGCAGCGAGAAGTCGTCAAGACTCGGGAGGCGGCGCAGCTTTGCGGCGTCTGAGCTGCGCAAGATCCGACTTTTCCGCTGCCCCGAGCACAAGCGCGCTAAGAGCAAAAACAAGACCGCCGACCGCAACAAGACCCGCAAGGGCCAACGCGCGCATCCACTCTGGCCCCGCAGAGACACCGGCAGCACCAAAAACAGGCCCCGCTATTTCGTGCAGCACATGCAAACCAAACCAAAGAGCCCCAGCCATAATCGCTGCGCTAAGGACGATGCGCGGAAGACGCCGCGCGAGCCGGGCATCAAATCTAAAGTGCCCACGGCGGAAAAGGACTATCGCCAGCGCCCCCGCGTTAAGCCAGGCGGACAATGAGGTCGCTAGGGCGATGCCGACATGGCCGAAGGCTCGCATCAAGATAAGCGCAAAGACCACATTGAGACTGAGCGCCATCACGGAAATCTTCACCGGTGTGGCCGTGTCATAACGCCCGAAAAATCCAGGCGCTAAAGCCTTGACCAGGACATAGGCCGGCAAGCCGAAGGAAAAAGCGGCAAGGGCCATCGCCACCGCGCCCCGATCTGCTGCATCAAACGCGCCACGTTCAAACAACGTTGCCGTAATCGGTCCGGCAAGCATGGCGATACCGACAGCGGCGGGCAGTGTAAGTAGAAGTGAAATTTCAACGGCGCGGTTTTGATTGCCCATGGCTGCGGCTTCATCGCCCGCCTGAATTTGGCGCGAAAGCATCGGCAACAGCGCCACACCCACAGCAACGCCCACCACTCCGAGCGGCAGCTGATTCACCCGATCGGCAAAATACAACCACGACACCGCGCCCGCGGAAACAAGAGTCGCAAGGGCGTTATTGACCAAGATATTAATTTGATAGACGCCGACACCAAGCGCTAGCGGCAACATGCGTTTTAAGACGTCTTTCACTTCACGCGACAAACGTGGGCGTACAAATCGCAGCCCTGCCATCGCCCGGCGGCAAGACGCCCACATCCACAAGAACTGAATCACCCCTGCCGCGCTAACACCGAAAGCGAGAAAGAGCGCAGGCTCACCATCAAGCCCCACGGCCGTCAGAAGAAACGCTATTAATGTGAGGTTGAGAAGAATCGGCGTTGCCGCAGCCGCCGCAAACCTATCAAGAGCATTCAAAACGCCAGATTGCAGCGACACCAGTGAAATAAAGAAAAGGTACGGAAAAGCTATACGGGCAAGCTCGGTTGTGCGGCCAAGGTCGCCGGTCTCGGCAAACCCAGGCGCAATAATGGGAATCACCCAGGGCATAAGCGCGATCATCGCCGCGCTAAAAAGCGCGAGGATACTGGCAAGCACGGCCATCGCCTCTTCGGCGAACGCAAGCGCCCGGGCACGGCCCTGCTTTTCCAGCAGCCCGGAAAATACGGGCACAAAACCCGCAGCAAAGGCACCTTCAGCAAATAAACGACGGAAGAGGTTGGGAAACTGAAAGGCGACAAAGAACGCGTCCGCCGCCGCGCCCGCACCGAGGAAAGCCGCAATCAAGATATCGCGGGCAAAGCCGGTAATCCGGCTAAGAAGGGTAAAGGACCCAACCGTGGCGACCGCCCGCAGAAGCGACGGCGCAGAAGATGGCGCATTGGATCTAGGTATGGACATGGGTTTAGGTGTTTACCTTATCCGGCGGGGCTGGGGAATCCGGCATGATCACGCCCCGATAACATCTGCGCCTTATGCTTTTTTCCAGGCGTTTTATCGGCATTATCAAGGCCGTTTAAACGGACGCTTATCCCACCGCACTTTTTGGAATCCGCTTAGGAGCCCGCTTAGACGGCTTCTTGGGAGATGCTTTTGTAGTTTCTTTCACGGTCGGCGCTGGCTTGCGCCGAACCGACACCGCGTCCGCCTTAACGCCGATCGCCTCGCCCAGAGCCTCGCGAATTTGGCGAATCTTGGACTCGTGTTCGACCCGCATTCCGAAGATGTCTTTGACGTAAAAGACATCTACCACCCGCTCGCCATAGGTCGAGATATGCGCCGAGAATATTTGCAGGCCAAGGTCCGTCATCGCCTTGGTGATATCGGCCAGAAATCCAGGGCGATCATGACCGTTAACCTCGATAACGCTGCACATTTTAGAGGCTGTGTTATCGATGATAACCCGGGGCGGCACCTCCAGCGCCCGTGCCCGTTCGGGCAAGTGGGAAGTAACTTTGGGCAGTTCAACCTTGAAGCGCACCCGGCCTTCCAGAAGTGCCGTGACACGCGACTTGATGCGCGAGAGGCGGCTTTCAGAGGTAATGGCTTGACCTTGTTGATCTTGCAGAGTGAACGTATCGACCGCCATACCGTTCGAGAACGTCAGAATTTTAGCATCTACCACTGACACCCCGGCAAGAGTGAGCGCGCGGGCGATGTCGGCAAACAGACCCGGATGATCCTGGGTATAGATCACCATGTGGGTCGCATCGCGCTCTTTATCGACCGTGAAATCGAACGCCAGTTTATCGCCGGCCTCGTCGGCCTTGCGCATGAAGCGGGCGTAGTGCTCCTGCAATTCAATCTCGAAGGTCAACCAGAACGCGGGCGGACCGAACTCGAGATAGGATTCAAGTGCGTCTGTCGGCCAGTCGGCGAGCCGCACGGCCAGCGCCTCGCGCGCTGCGGTCACTCGCGCATCCAAACCGGCCGCAGCATGACCGCCGCGCATACGCTGATCGGCACGCATATACAACTCGCGCAGCAGCGCTGCTTTCCAGTTGTTCCAAACATTCGGACCGACGGCGCGAATATCGGCGCAGGTCAGAACGAGAAGAAGTTTTAATCTCTCCGGTGACTGCACGGCCTCGCAGAACTGAATGATCGTTTGCGGATCATCCAGATCCCGCTTGAACGCTGTAGCACTCATTAACAAGTGACTTCGCACAAGCCAGCTGGCTGTTTCGGTTTCCTCGTCCGTAAGGCCAAGACGCGGGCAAAGTTCTTCGGCGATATCTGCGCCTAAATTGGAATGATCCCCACCGCGTCCTTTGGCGATATCGTGCAGCAAGGTTGCCACGTACAACGCACGCCGGGATTGAATTTTCTCGATTACTTCGGAGGCTACAGGCAACTCGTCCTTAAGACGCCCTGCTTCAATGCGGTGAAGAATACCGATAGCCCGGATCGTATGCTCGTCGGTGGTATAGACGTGGTACATGTCGTACTGCATTTGCGCGACCACACGCGCAAAGTCGGGAATGAAGCGGCCGAACACACCGCACTCACTCATAAGCCGAAGAATCGCTTCGGAGCCTTTTTCCGAAGTCAGAATCTCTATGAAGATGCGGTTGGCTTCGGCGTTTTTTCGAAGCTCCGCAACCCTGCGCGCGCTATTGGCGATGTAGCGCAAGGTCGAGGGGTGGAAGTCGAGATCATGTTTAAGCGCAACTTGAAAGATTCTGAGCAGCGCCATCGGGTCGACTTCAAAAGCGTCCTCGTCCAGAACCGAGAGACGTCCGCCCTCTACCGGAAAGCCATCAACCGAGCGTGTGCGCAGGGCCGAAGGCAAACGAAACTTCGGTTTGCCCCGGCCTTGTTCTTCTAAAAGCGTACAGAAAATACGCGTCAGATCACCGACGTCACGCGCCACCAAAAAATAGTGCTTCATGAATCGTTCAACGGCCGTGGCGCCGGGCCGATCCACATAACCGAGGCGCGGCGCAATGTCGCGCTGAAGATCGAAGGTTAGGCGGTTGTCTGTTCGGCCGGTGATGTAATGAATATGACACCGCACCGTGGAGAGAAAGTCTCGCGCCTTAACAAAGCGCGTGGCCGCATCATCATCCAGCACGCCCATTGATTCCAATTTGCGGACATCGGAAATGCCGTAAAGATATTTCGCAATCCAATACAACGTGTGCAGATCGCGTAGCCCGCCCTTATCTTCTTTGACGTTGGGCTCGAGACGATAGCGTGAGTCACCTAACTTTTCATGACGCTGATCGCGTTCGGCAAGTTTGGCTTGCACGAATTCTCGGACGGTACCGCGCTTTACTTCTTTTTCAAACCGCGATGCCAACTCTGCCGCCAGCTCCTGATCGCCCCACACCCAGCGAGCTTCAAGCAGGGTTGTGCGAATGGTTATGTCGGCTTTGGCCTGAGCGATATTGTCGTCCACCGAACGCACCGCGTGCCCAACCTTCAAGCCCATATCCCACAAGAGATAGAGCATGAATTCGACAAGCTGTTCTGTGAACGGTGTTTGCTTGTACGGCAGCAGGAATAGCAGATCGACGTCGGAGAGCGGCGCCAGCTCGCCGCGGCCGTACCCGCCGATGGCGACGATGCTGATACGCTCGCCGGTGGTGGGCACGCCCCTGCGAACCGAATACACAATCGCATAGTCAAAAATAATGCGGATCACCTGATCCATGAGATAGCTGTGGGCAGCGACCGCATCGATGCCGCTATAGCCGCTTTGTTCAAACCGCGCGCGAATCACCTCGCCCCCGGCCTTGAGGGCCTCTTTCATCACCTCAAGCAGCGCCGCGCGTTTAGCTTCTTCGCTACTGTCTTCGGCTGCGAGATCGTCGAGAACCGCATGAATTTTGCGGCGATCAATAATCTCGCGGGGTTTGTAAATATGTCTCACGTTTTACCTAAGCCCGGTTTGGAAAAAGGGCGGCGGATTAATCCATCGCCTGCGTCAAATACGTTCCATTTTACGATTCAGCAAGTTTACTTCACCCGAAAGCCCTGTTCGCGGGCTTGATCGTCGGGAACATGAATGACTCGTTCTTTTGCCGGCTGTCTCATAGGCGGGGGTTTTGTCATGCTGGGGGCAGTAGCATTCGACTTTGTCAGACCTTCAATCGCAAATCGGGAGCGGACCCTGGCGCTGACGATAGCTAGTAATTCCAGTGTCTTCGCCTGGGCGACAAAAATCAGCGCCAGAACAAAAGCCGCCACCGCGCCGATCATGGCGTAGGTTTCGTTCAGCCAAGTGTACCCTGAAAACGACAGCAGGATGCAGATACCGCTGCCCACAAGACTAAGCACGCCCATGCCTGAAAGGATGCGCGCAATCGCGGGGATGTTCGGCTTATCCGGGTCGACTTCAAAAACCATGGCAAACCTCCCTCGGCTCAGTATCGCGCACAAATCGGGCCGTTCGGGACACTATAGCAGACCGCCGCTCCGGCGGCGCATTTTCCATACGTTTTGCCCTTTAACGGCCTCCGGGCATTAAAGATTTAAGCCGGTAAAGAGTCTCCAGGGCCTCCATCGGGGTCATGGCATCGGGGGTCAGCTCGCCCAAAGCCTCTTCGACGGGCGAGACAGCGGCCGCTCCAAACCTCGCCTTCTCCGCCGGAGCGGAAGATGCGGCAAACAGGGGCAAATCCTCGGCCAGTTTCGACGCCGCGCCTCCCTGATCGCCCTTTTCAAGCCGGGCGAGAACGTCCTCCGCACGACTTACCACCGCCGGCGGAAGGCCCGCGAGCCGACCCACATGAATGCCGTAAGACCGGTCCGCCGTACCGGGGGCGACCTCATGCAGAAAAATAATATCGTCCTGCCATTCTTTCACCCGCATGGTGTGCGGCGCGAGTTCACCGAGCCGGTCTGAAAGCGCGGTCAGTTCATGATAGTGGGTCGCAAACAAAGCCCTGCATGTATTGACGTCGTGCAAATGCTCAAGCGTGGCCCAGGCAATAGAGAGGCCGTCGAAGGTCGCCGTGCCTCGCCCAATTTCATCCAGGATCACCAGCGAGCGCGGCGTCGCCTGATTAAGGATGATCGCGGTTTCCACCATTTCGACCATGAAGGTCGAACGGCCTCTCGCCAGATCATCGGCCGCGCCGACGCGCGAAAACAAACGATCGACAACACCGATATGCGCCGAACTTGCGGGCACATACGATCCCATCTGCGCCATAAGGGTGATCAGGGCGTTTTGCCGCAAAAAGGTGCTCTTGCCCGCCATATTAGGACCGGTCACTAGCCAGAGGCGGCCGGCTCCGTTCTCATCTGTCTTTGTGTTTAGGTTGCAGCCGTTGGCGACAAAGGCAGACTCGCCTGCCGTTCTAAGGGCGGCCTCCACAACCGGGTGGCGCCCCCCCTGAATGTCGAACGCGACACCGTCATCTACAAGAGGTCGGGTGTAGTCTTGATCTTCTGCAAGCTGCGCAAGGGCGCTAGCGACATCAAGGGCAGCCATCGCGGCGGCCGTTCGCGCAATTTCCGCACCGCGCCCTGTCACCTCGCCGATGAGATCGGCGAAGAGATTGAGTTCAAGAGCCAGCGTCTTGTCCGCCGCCGAGCGAATCCGGTCTTCGAGCTCCGACAGCTCTACCGTTGTGAACCGCATGGCGTTCGCCATGGTTTGCCGATGGATAAAAATAGCGGCGGGAGTTTCGCCGCGGGCATCTTCGACCAGCCGCTCACCGTGTCGTGCCGCAACTTCGATGTAATACCCAAGAACATTGTTGTGCCGAATTTTTAAGGACGGCACGCCGCTTATTTCCGCGTACTTGGATTGCAATCCCGCAATCAATTTCCGGCTTGCGTCGCGAAGGGTGCGCAACTCGTCGAGATCCGCGTCGTAGCCGGCGGCGATAAATCCGCCGTCGCGCGCAAGTAGCGGCAAGTCTTCGGCCAGGGCGCGCGTTAGTCTATCCACCAGCGCTTCATGATGCCCCAAGTTGCTCAGTCCCTGCGCCACCGCATCGGGTGGTGGCAAAAGACCTTTTGCGAGAGAGGTCACCGCGTCCTGAAGGCGTGGGCCTTGTTTAAGACCGCCGCAAATCGCGGCCAGATCACGAGGACCCCCGCGCCCGAGCGTAATGCGCGACAGTGCGCGCTCAACATCGGGACAGGCGCGTAAAGCCTCGCGCACCGCATCGCGCGCTTGACTGGCCTGGACAAAAAAGTCCACGGCATCGAGACGCTCATTAATAGCTTTCGCATCGGTCAGCGGTGCGCCAAGTTGCCCCGCCAGCAACCGAGCACCGGCGCCGGTGATGGTCCGATCGATCGTGTGAAGCAAGCTGCCCTTACGCTCACCGCCAAGGGTTTGCATCAGCTCCAGGTTGCGGCGCGTCGCACCGTCGATTTCCAGCACAGCCCCGGACGACAGGCGTTGCGGCGTACCGAGGCGCGGCAATTTACCTTTTTGAGTAAGCTCGACATAGTCGATCAACGCGCCAGCCGCTGCCGTCTCGGCCCGGGAAAATGCACCGAAGGCATCAAGAGTTCCGACGTTGTAAAGTTTTTCAAGACGCTTGCGCGCGTTCTCCGAATCAAATCGCGGCGCGGGAACCGGACTCAAAATCTGCGACCATGGCTGTAATGCCTCTGCCAATTCCGCGTCTTCAAGAAGCCGGTCCGGCAAAAGCATTTCGCCGGGATCAAGGCGCGCTATGGCCGCACCTAGCAACTGCCGTGCAATCGGCTGAACCTGAAAGTCCCCGGTGGACATATCTAACCACGCAAGACCCAGTTCGTTTTTTGAATCGCTGCGCACATGCGCTAAAGCCGCGAGATAGTTGTTCGCCCGCGCATCAAGCAGGGCATCTTCAGTAAGGGTGCCCGGAGTAATAAGCCGGACAACACCGCGTTTGACGACAGATTTCGATCCACGCTTTTTTGCCTCGGCCGGATCTTCCATCTGCTCGCACACGGCAACCTTGAAACCCGCGCGAATCAATCGCGAAAGATAATTCTCATGAGAATGCACGGGCACGCCGCACATCGGAATATCTTCACCCAGATGCTTCCCCCGCTTGGTTAGGGCGATGTCGAGGGCCTGAGAGGCCTTGACCGCATCGTCGAAGAACAGCTCGTAGAAATCGCCCATACGGTAGAACAGCAATGCGTCCGGATGGTCTTTTTTGACCTCCATATACTGGGCCATCATCGGAGTGACGTTAGTCGCCTGGGGCGAGATCGGCGGTGAACTCGACGGCGATCTGTTCGGGACGTTCATCGGCAAGGGGTCTCTTGGGTGGTCACGGGAATCATCAAGGGGTTCATCGCGCACAAATTAGTCTTTCAAGTCTGCGTGGCTAGAATTTCCGATAAGCCGGATTATAACATCACGGTGTCGGAACTTTGTGGATCAGGTCCACAGATATTACAGTTCAATTATCCGACCAGGGACGGCTTTGCTTGTTGCATTCAGTGCGGCACAATAGGCGCAATAGAGCTTAATCAGAAGGGGTAGCGCAGTTCTTTTGCGCTACGGGGGAGAGGGTATGACCAAAAACGCTGAGGATGGGACGCTGGCGAACAAAGTTGCCAAGCGGCCAGCCGCCCGCCGCAATTTCGACCAGGAAGCATTGACGTTTCACGCTTCTGGCCGACCGGGCAAAATTGAAATCACTGCCACTAAGCCCCTGACCACTCAGCACGACCTGTCGCTGGCCTATTCGCCAGGCGTCGCCGCCCCCTGCCTTGAGATCGCCCGCGACCCCACGACCGCTTACGACTATACCGCCAAGGGGAATCTGGTTGCCGTGATTTCCAATGGGACGGCTGTTTTAGGTCTTGGTGACCTCGGCGCGCTCGCTTCGAAGCCGGTCATGGAAGGAAAAGCCGTTCTCTTCAAGCGCTTTGCCGATGTCGATGGCCTCGATCTTGAAATCGATACCCGGGATGTGGACGAATTCGTCAACTGCGTGCGATTCCTAGGTCCCAGCTTCGGCGGAATTAATCTTGAAGACATCAAGGCCCCGGAATGCTTCGTCGTCGAAAGCCGCTTGCGCGAAATAATGGACATTCCGGTTTTTCATGATGACCAGCACGGCACGGCCATCATTGCCACCGCCGGCCTTATCAATGCGTGCAACATCACAGGGCGCAAACTTTCAGACATAAAAGTTGTCGTCAATGGCGCCGGGGCCGCCGCAATCTCCTGTGTTGAGTTATCGAAAGCTCTCGGGGTCAAACCTGAAAACGTCATTATGTGCGATTCCAAAGGCGTGATTTACACCGGCCGGTCTGAGGGCATGAACCAGTGGAAGTCCGCCCATGCAGCAGACACCAAATTGCGTACATTGAAAGATGCCATAAAGGGGGCCGACGCATTCTTCGGCCTTTCGGTCAAAGGCGCCGTGACGCCGGACATGGTCAGATCCATGGCAAAAAATCCGATCATATTCGCGATGGCCAATCCAGACCCTGAAATCACACCCGAGGAAGTGGCCGAGGTACGGGACGACGCCATCGTGGCCACCGGCCGCTCGGACTATCCCAATCAGGTGAATAACGTCCTTGGTTTTCCGTTTATTTTTCGCGGCTCCCTGGATGTGCGTGCACGGACCATCAACGAAGAAATGAAAATCGCGGCAGCTCGCGCGTTGGCAGAACTTGCACAACAAGATGTGCCCGACGAAGTCGCCTCGGCTTATTCCGGCCGTAAACTTAGATATGGACGCGAATACATTATCCCGGTGCCGTTCGATCCGCGCTTGATTGCAACCGTACCCCCCGCCGTTGCCAAGGCAGCGATGGACTCCGGCGTTGCCCGCAAGCCGATCACTGATATGAACGCTTACCGCAAACAGTTGGCCGCGCGCCTCGACCCCAGCGTTGCAAGCCTGCAAACCATTGCCAGTGAAGTCATGCGTTCGCCGCGGACCGTGGTTTTTGCCGAAGGCGAAGAAGAGCGAACCATTCGGGCCGCCATCGCCTACCGCAACGCCGGTTACGGCAAACCCGTTCTAGTGGCCCGCCGGCGTAAAGTTGAACAGCTCATCGCCGAACTTGCGATAAAACCCGAGGATCTCGAAGGCATTACGATTACCAACGCGCGGGAATCAAAATCCAACGCCGCCTATACCGAATATCTGTACAAACGTTTACAGCGCAGCGGTCACTTGCAACGCGACTGTGAACGCATGGTCAATCAGGACCGAAATATTTTTGCGGCCTGTATGGTTGGGCTCGGCCACGCCGACACCATGGTCACTGGCCTGACCCGCAACTATCACTCGGCTTTGGCTGAAGTGCGGCGCGTCATCGACACCCACCCGGGGGCACCTGTCTTTGGATTGACCATGGTGGTCATCCGCGGTCGGACGCTATTTGTCGCAGACACGGCCGTGCATGAACGCCCTACCCCCGACGAAGTCGCACACATTGCCATTGAAAGCGCCGACGTCGTTCGCCGCATGGGACATGAACCGCGTGTAGCTTTGTTGTCCTACTCTAACTTCGGTAACCCGCCGGGGGCCGTGACGGAAACTATGCGCGAAGCCATGGCGCTTTTAGACGATGCTGGTAAAGAGGGTGCCATCGACTTCGAATACGATGGCGAAATGGGTGTGGATGTTGCCCTGGATCCGGACCGAAGTCGTATCTATCCGTTTTGCCGGTTGACCGGTCCGGCCAATGTTCTGGTCATGCCCGGCCTGCATGCGGCCAATATCTCTACACGGCTTGTGCAAAGATTCGGGGCGGCGACTTCTATTGGCCCTATTCTTATCGGCCTTGAAAAACCCGTGCAGATTGTCAGCATGGACGCTTCGGTTTCCGATCTTGTGCAAATGGCCCTGATGGCGGCACATGCCTGTGCGCCAAAACTCATATAGTAAACGCCCGTGAACCGGCTTAGGCCCGAGTCTGTACGCCGCCTGCTTGCCTGGTCCGTCGGCCCCAGCATTCCGGCTTGGATTGTGCTGACTGCTCTTGGGCTGCTCGAAGAACTCGAGTGGATGACCGTTGCCGTTTCGAGCGGTGTTGTTTTCATACTGATGGCCGCTCTCGTTCTGTCGCGCCTCGCTGACTTCGACCGACTGATTAACTACGCCGAGCAACTGGGGACTTCACCGAATGCCGCACCTCCGAGCTTGGAAACATCCGCGACAGCCAGGCGCTTGCTGGCAGCCTTAACCGCTTTACGCACCTTATGGGCTGAACGGCGGGATGAAGCGACTGCGCTCGCGAAATCTCGGCAAGATATTCTCGACGCGCTGCCCGACCCTTTATTACTTGTCGATGGCAAGCGCCGGCTGGTCAGCGCCAACGCCGCGGCGCGAGATCTCTTTGAACTCACAGAGAACTTAAGCCTTCCCGCAAATCCCCGGCATGGGAGCCGAGATCTTGCGCGCCTTGTTCGCGACCCGCGCGTGCTTGAGGCGGCGGACCAAGCCCTTTCCCAAGGCAAGAAAGCGGAAGCGCAATTTACCCTGCCCTCACCGGTTGAGCGCACTTTCGGCGCGCTCCTTGTTCCGCTTCCCGAACAAGCGCGCGATGGAACTGCATTGATAGTCGCGATGCACGACCTTACCGAGCGCCTGAAGATGGACCGTATGCGGGCCGACTTCGTCGCCAACGCCAGCCACGAGTTGCGGACCCCGCTCGCCAGCGTTCTTGGGTTTACGGAAACTTTGCTCGGGCCGGCCAAGAATGACATGGCCGCGCATGAAGAGTTTCTCGGCATCATGCTGAAGCAAGCGAACCGCATGACAAGACTGATCGATGATCTTTTATCTTTATCGCGGATCGAACTGCGCGAGCACACACGCCCGACCGATGCGGTAAATCTTGAAACCGTCCTGCGCAGCACGGCGGAACTTCTTGAACGTCCGGCAACTGAACGGGGCACTAAAATCGTACTGAAATTCGCCCCCGACCTGCCGCCGGCGGCGGCCGATGCCGGCGAGCTAAGCCAAGTCTTCCACAACCTTGTGACCAACGGCCTTAAATACGGCGGGGAAAATAGCCACGTAGATATCACCGGGGAGGTTTCTCAAACACGCCCCACGACCATGCCGGGCAAGGGCCCTTGCCTGAAAGTTTCCGTGCGCGATTACGGTGAAGGCATTTCCAAGGAATTTTTACCGCGCCTAACCGAACGATTTTACCGTGTCGATACAGCCCGCTCACGCTCGCTCGGCGGCACCGGCCTGGGACTTGCCATCGTCAAGCACATCATGAGCCGGCATAGAGGTGTGCTCACCATCGAAAGTGAAATCGGCAAAGGCTCCACATTTTCTGTTTTCTTGCCGATGGCCACGACATCCGGAATGCCCGCACCGCAACAGCAGCGATCCAACGCCGCGCCCTGATTAGGCTTGGCGCTGACGCGCCGCGACGATGAGAACCAAAACGACGGCCGCTAGGCCGATCAAAAAAGAGTACGTAAAAAATACCGTGTATCCTGCCCCAAGTGCGGCCGGACTTACCCCGGCATTTGCCGCGCCCGTGGACAGCGCACCGCTT
>JAUIGX010000080.1 GCA_030432435.1 Alphaproteobacteria bacterium | reverse complement strand
GAACCCACTAAGTTGCGAATTCTTGGCGGTTCTTTCGGAGTTCAATCTCCAATTGAGATAGCTCACGTGAAGCTTGGGAACCAGGAACAAGGTGAGAAATGTGCTCACCCAAAGGCCTCCGGCCACTGAGATACCCAAAGGCTGCAAAATGTGCCCGCCCTCGCCAGACCCAATCGCGATGGGCATCATTCCCAAAATGGTGGTGAAGGAGGTGATCAGAATCGGACGTAAACGCTTTCTACCTGCCTCTACTGCCGCCTCGAGTGGTGCCATGCCTCGTGCCACCAGCTTCTTAATAAAGTCCACGAGCAAGATACTATTCGCTACGGCGATTCCGTTAAGGAGAATCACCCCGAGAACCGCATTCAGAGAAAGCGTGGATCCGAAAATCCAGAGAGAAACTAAAACCCCGATGAAACCAAGGGGAATGGAAACTAAAACAAGAAGGGGTTCCATAAATGAGCTGAATTGAATGAGCAGAGTAATGAAAATCAGAACCACCGAAAGGCCTACTGCGTACCCCAGCTGCTCTAGTGCCTCGTTGATTTCCTTTTGGGCATCCTCGAAGGTCACGCTAATGCCCGCAGCCTGGGCTGCCTTTCCATCCTCGCCTTTTTGCCATTCCGCAACCAGACTCTTTGCCCCATCGAGGCCTTCGCTGTCGGTGGATTTCGTTTCCCGGTCTTCTCGGCCGGTGACCAAAAACAACTCCCTCTCGTTCTCACGAAAAATATCCGGATCGGTTTCTTTCATAGTGACGGTGGCAAGGGCTTTCAGGGGAACGATCTTTGAGCCCACTCCCACGGGGAAGCTTCCGACTCCCTCCACGGTGCTTACGATTCCCAGGGGATATCGCAGAATAACTGGAGTCAACCGAGCCCCAGTGGGCATATCCCCCACTTGGCGACCTTCCGTTGCCACGCGGACGATATCGGCGAGATTCTCAATTTCCGCATCGGGGTGGGCTGCGGTGAAGGTGATGCGCAGTCTTGCTGTTCCGGGGGCAACGGTGGGGGGGCGAATCGCGCTGACCAAATAGCCTTCGTCTTCCAGCATCCGCGATGCGGACAGCGCTTTTTCGGCATCGCCGATGACGACGGGCACGATGGGGCTGACTGCTGTGGGCAACCCCGCGCGTACTGCAAACGCTTTGGCTTTTTGCAGTGGCAAGGCGGCGTACTCGGGCTCGTTTTCGATTATATCGAGCGCGGCGATGGCTGCGGCAACGCTCGCGGGGGGCAGGCCGGTGGAGTAGATCAGCGTGCGCGCGCGCGTTTTAATAAGGTCAATGACCGGGGCAGAGGCGCAGATATATCCGCCGTACCCGCCGATGGCTTTGGATAGAGTGCCCATCTGCAAGGGCACGTCGGCTTTGGTGCCGCGCGCGTAGCTGGACCCGCGCCCTGCGCCGACAACGCCGATACCGTGGGCGTCATCGGACAACAGCCAAGCATCGAACCGCCTTGCGATCTCGCCGAGTTCGACCAGAGGCGCTAGGTCGCCGTCCATCGAGAAGACACCGTCGGTGGCGATCAACGTCCGCTTATGTTTACCGCGGTTTGCGTCCAGCAGGTCGGTCAAATGCGCGAGATCGTTGTGGCGAAAGGTTAGGGTTTTGGCGCCGGCAACATCCGCGCCGGTCAGGATGCAGGCGTGGGCCAGTTCATCCACCAGGATCAAATCGTTTTTGCCCGCGAAAGTCGGGATGATTCCCGTATTGGCCAAGTAACCGGACCCGAACACGCAGGCGGCTTCTGTGCCTTTAAGTTTTGCGAGGCGCGCTTCAAGCTTGGAGAACAGCGGATGGTTGCCGGTAATGAGGCGTGAAGCCCCGGCGCCGACGCCGAATTCCTTGATCGCGGCGATGGCGGCCTCTTTCACGAGGGGGTGCTGGGTGAGGTTGAGGTAGTCGTTACACGAGAACGACAGCAGCTTTTTGTCGCCGCGAATCATCCAGATGCCGTCCTCCCGGAGGGTATCGATCAGAATACGCCGCAGGTGCTTGGCCTCCAAGGAAGCCAGCTTTTCTGCGGCAAATGCCTCTAGACTGTCCATGCGCAACTTGCCTTCCGAGGGCTTCCTACTTGACGGTAGGGGGCTGTACCATTACCCCCACGGTCATATTACCGGTAATGTCGGGCGAGACTGCCCTGGCTATAAGAAAGGCACGATTACATGTCTACTGCCGTGGAAACCCTCACCCGCACCAAAGTAACCCAAACCGGGACTGTGCGACACGATTGGACACGTGAGGAAGTGCGCGATTTATTCGCTCTGCCATTCCCCGATCTGATGTATCAGGCTCAAACCGTCCACCGGATGAACTTCGACCCCAGCGAAGTACAGATCTCGACCTTGCTGTCGATCAAGACCGGCGGCTGTCCCGAGGATTGCGGATATTGTCCGCAAAGCGCTCACTATGAAGCGGGGGTGAAGGCCTCCAAGCTTATGGACATCGAGGCGGTGTTGAGTGAAGCCCGCGCGGCCAAAGAGTCGGGTGCCAGCCGGTTTTGTATGGGGGCGGCCTGGCGGTCGCCTAAAGACAAGGACTTGGAATCGGTCTGCGCCATGGTCGAGGGCGTGAAGGCGCTTGGCATGGAAACGTGTGTGACGTTGGGGATGCTCAATGGCGCGCAGGCGGTGCGTCTTAAGGATGCGGGTCTTGATTACTATAACCACAATCTCGATACCTCGCCCGAGTACTACAGCAATATCATCACCACGCGCACATATGAGGACCGGCTGAACACGCTGGCCAATGTGCGCGATGCGGGCATCAATGTGTGCTGCGGCGGCATTGTCGGTATGGGCGAAGGCGCGGATGACCGCATCGGCATGATCACGGCGCTAGCGACACTGCCCCAGCATCCGGAAAGCGTACCGATCAATATGCTGGTCCAGGTTGAAGGCACGCCTTTGTCTAAAGGCGAGGCGCTGGATGAACTCGACTTTGTACGAACCATTGCCGTTGCGCGTATCACGATGCCGGCGTCGATGGTGCGATTGTCCGCAGGTCGTGAAGACATGAGCGACGAAACTCAGGCGTTGTGTTTTCTCGCCGGCGCTAATTCGATTTTCTACGGCGAGAAACTGCTGACCACGCCGAACCCGGACCAAAACAAAGACATGGCGCTGTTGGGCCGGCTCGGCATGAGCCCTATGCAGGTCTAGTGCGCGTTGAGTACACCGCCGCCTGATTGGTTCGCGGCCGGCCTTCCGCATATCTGGCTGCCCTATACGCAGATGAAGACATCGCCGCCGCCGGTGGCGGTAGAGCGTACTCATGGCTCGCGTATCATGCTCGCCGACGGGCGCGAGCTGGTCGACGGCATCGCGTCGTGGTGGACGGCCTGCCACGGTTACAATCACCCGCACATTCAAGCTGCGATGCAGCAGCAATTGGAAACCATGCCCCATGTTATGTTCGGCGGGGCCGTGCATGAACCGGCGCTGCGTCTTGCACAGCGGTTGTGTGCCATGCTGCCGGGCGACCTAGAGCGCGTGTTCTTCACCGATTCCGGATCGGTGGCCGTTGAAGTCGCTCTTAAAATGGCGACCCAATACTGGCTGAACCAAGGCGTGCGCACGCGCACCAAGTTTCTGGCATTCAACGGTGGCTATCACGGAGACACCATTGCGGCGATGAGCGTGTGCGACCCTGAAGAGGGAATGCACAGCCTTTACAGCGGCGTGTTACCTCAAAATCACATCGTTGATTTGCCAACCGACGGCGGCAGCATTGCCGCTTTCGAAAAAGTTCTGGCGCAACATACTCATGAGCTGGCCGGTATTATTGTGGAGCCGTTGGTTCAGGGAGCCGGTGGCATGCGCTTTCACGACGCCGGGGTGCTTCATTGGCTGCGCGCGGCGGCGGACAAGTACGATCTGCTTTTGATTTTTGATGAAATCTTCACCGGCTTCGGCCGGACCGGTTCGATGTTCGCATGCGATGAGGCCGGTGTGGAGCCGGACATCATTACGTTGTCCAAAGCGCTGACCGGTGGGACCATGGGGCTCGCTGCTACCATCGCGCGCAAGAAAGTGTTTGATGCGTTCTGGTCGGATGACGCGACTGCTGCCTTGATGCACGGCCCAAGCTACATGGCCAATGCTTTGGCCTGTGCGGCGGCCAATGCCTCGCTCGATTTGTTCGAGCGTGAACCGCGATTGGAGCAGGTTGCGCGAATCTCGAAAGGGCTGGAGGCGGGTTTGGCTCCGAGCCGAAATTTGCCCGGGGTTGTCGACGTTCGGATAAAAGGCGCGATTGGTGTGGTGGAACTTGAGGCCATCGACGATCTGGGCGCGCTGAAGCAACGGTTCGTCGATGCGGGTGTGTGGATACGTCCGTTCGGTCGTATCGTTTACCTTACGCCGGCGTTTACAATTGATGACGCGGACCTTGCCAAGTTGACCGGCGCGGTTGTGAGCGTGCTTAGCGCTGCCTAAATACGCCATAGGCGACGTGATAGGTCACGTGCGAGTTCGGCCCCGAATCAAATGCACGAAGAACCCGGCGGAGTGTGCCGGCGGGGGCAGGATGGTGGCCCGGTCTCGGGGTGTCAGCGCCGATCTGTCTCAATTTTCTGAGAAAAGAGTGACCGTTCGCGTAGGGCTGGGCGATGTATTCTTCGTCGACATACGCCGTGCCGTTTTTCGGCATGGCTTCTTCTATGTCCGCCCGCGATAAACACTTCAGTACGGCAGGGTCTGCACCGACGGCGGTATAGGCTTGTCGCCATTCGGAGAAGCTGTTCTCGGCGAGGGTGGCGAAGGCTATGTGTCCGCCCGGTGCCAGCAGAGCTGAGAGTTTGGACAGGGAGGACGGCAGGTTTTCAAACCACTGAAAGGCAAGGCTAGAGCAAATAAGATCGAAGCGTTCGGTGCTTGCGAAGTTTGGGGCCTCGCCGTCCATGACTTTGAAGGACGTGTCATCTTGAGCCTCTAAGTTGGCGCGGCAGCGATCTAACATCTGCGAGGAAATGTCGGTGATGGTCCACGAGGCCTCAGGAATTCTCTTCCGGAGGTCACGGCTGAGAAAACCGGTGCCGCAGCCAATTTCTAAAATGCGCGGCGCGGCTGGGCGTGAAAGATTTGCGATGCGCGCGCCTAACCGCCCGGCGACGTTAAATTGTACGTCGGCGCTGCCTTCATAGGTCGCGGCTGCGGCGCTAAACGCTGCGGCGACAGAGGCGTTGCTCGGAGTAAGGCGGTTCACGGTATGCTCGCAATCTTTGTTTAGCTGTCTTTGTCTATCTGGCAACGACGGGCGGTTTGCCAAGAGACATGCCAGCGTCCACGGGGACGAGGTGGCCGGTAATAACATCGGCGCCGGTCACGAGCCAGCCGATCACGTCCGCCACCTGCTCGGGGGTGCAGACCGTGCCGAGCGCAGAGTTTTCGCTCCACTGTTTTTTTAGCCGCTCGTAGCCGTCCTCGCCGATGCCGTCTTTCAGCCAGCGCCCCTGGATCATGCCGGGCAGTACGGCGTTGACGCGTATTTCCGGGGCAAGGTTTCTGGCAAGGGACAGCGTCAGCGTATTCAGCGCGCCTTTAGAGGCGGCATAGGCATAGGAGCTTCCGCTGCCCTGCGCGCCCGCAAGCGAGGAGACGTTGACGATGGCTCCGCCGGTTTTGGCCATATGCGGCGCGACGGCCCGGCTCATCTGATAGGGACCGATCACGTTGACCTTATAGACGCGCTCAAAGTCCGGGGCGTTCAAGGCATCAAGGTCCTGCATGGATACAAATTGGGTAGTTCCCGCGCTGTTCACCAGCGCGTCGATGCGGCCCCAGGCGTTCATCGCTGTTTCGGCGAGGCGCCGGCAATCGTCGTCGTTGCTGACGTCGCCCTGCATAGCGCGAGCATCGCCATGCGCACGGCAGGCGTTCGCGGTGGCTTCGGCGGCTTCTGAACTGCGGGCGTAATTGATCAGAACGTTGTAGCCGCGCGCGGCGAGCCACTTTGCACTCGCGGCGCCAACTCCTGTACCGGCGCCGGTGATAATCGCTACTTTTCTATCGCTCATATGTACGCATTACCTTGACCCTTGAGGGCTTCTCCGGCAGCCTACCTAACATTAGGCACGTTCGGTACCTCTAAAACCGGACGTGATTTTGACTAGGGGACCTAACGTGTCAGAAGCTGAGGCAAGTCCGTCGCGGCAGCGCATTCTCGATTGCGCTGCCCGCCTGTTCCGTCAACGAGGTTATGGCGCCACCAGCCTCCGAGATATTGCCGCCGCCAGCGGAATGAAGGCCGGAAGCCTTTATTACCACTTTGCGTCTAAAGACGAAATCGTCATTGATGTGCTCAATATTGGCGTCGCCCGTGTAACCGAGGCCGTGCAGACGGCCGTCGCCAAATTGCCTGCCGATGCGTCTGCGGGCGACTTAATCGATGCCTCTATTCACGAGCATCTCAGGGCCTTGCACGAGATGGGCGATTACACCTCCGCGAACGTGCGGATTTTTGGTCAGGTTCCTGAAACCGTTCGCGAGGCGCATATCCCGACGCGGCGGACCTATGAAAAGTTTTGGGAGAAACTGCTGACCGATGCCAAAGCGTCAGGCGATATTCACGCCGACGCCAGCCCACATCTTTTGCTGGCGCTCCTGATCAGCAGTCTTAACGCGACTTTGGAATGGTTTGATCCCAGCCGCGGACCGGTGGACCGAGTTGCAACCGCATTCTCGGCCCTGGTCCGCGAGGGAATTGTGTCCCGCTAATCCCTATCGATTAGTCGGCGGCATCCGCTTTGCAACTTCCTCAAGCATCACTTCAGTTGCGCCGCCGCCGATGGCCTGCACGCGTGCATCGCGTACCATGCGCTCGATGGTGCTTTCGCGTAGGTACCCGAAGCCGCCATGGAATTGTTGGCAGGTGTACATAACTTCGTTCACCAATTCGCCGCATAGGGCCTTGGCCATGGAAACTTCGCGTACGCAGTCACGGCCCTGCGAATCCATCCAGGCCGCGCGGTAAACCAGCTGACGGGCAGCTTCTACTTTTGCGGACAACATGGATAGGCGTTGGCGGATAACCTGCTTGTCCCACAAGGTTGCGCCGAAGGCCTTGCGGTCACGTACGTATTCGACGGTCATGTCGAGCGCCGCTTGGGCTTCGCCCATGCACTGCGCGCCGAGAACCATGCGCTCGTTCTGGAAGTTGCGCATGACGGCATAAAAGCCTTTGTTCTCTTCTCCCAGCATGTTGGCTGCGGGCACGCGGCAGTTGTCGAAAATAAGCTCGGCCGTGTCGGACGACAGCCAGCCCTGCTTTTTCAGCGCGCGGCCGACGGAGAAGCCCGGCATGCCTTTCTCGACGATGAACATCGAAATGCCGCGCGAGCCCTTTGCCGTTGTGTCGGTCTTGGCCGCGACGAAATACACATCGGCGTGCACGCCGTTCGTGATGAAGAACTTAGTGCCATTCAGCACATAGTCGTCGCCGTCGCGCTTGGCGGTGGTTTTGATGCCCGCAACATCTGAACCCGCATCGGGTTCGGTGACGCCGACGGCCGAGATCTTTTTGCCGGAGATAAGATCAGGCAGGTATTTCTTTAGCTGCTCGGGTGTTCCGGCGTTGACCAAATGCGGCGAGGCCATGTCGGTGTGCACTAGTACAGTGATAGCAAATCCGCCGAACGTACATTTCCCAAGCTCTTCCGCCAGGATGGCGGTCGCGACGGTATCCATTTCGCTGCCGCCGTATTCTGCGGGGTAGCGAATGCCGAACATGCCGAGTTCGCCCATTTTGTGCAGAACTTCGCGCGGGATCATGCCGTCCTCTTCCCATTTCTCGCCGTGAGGTTTGACTTCCTCTTCGACAAAGCGGCGGACTTGGTCGCGCAGCATGGTGTGCTCTTCGCGGAACCAGGGATCTTCGGTGGATGAGGCGTTTTCGGCGTTGGGGGGCATAATGGTCCCTTCCAATTTGAGGGTCGGAAAAAAAGAATCTGGCGCTGGTGCGCGAGGGATGTTTACTTGCCGACTCCTAGGGATGTCCAGAAGGAAGCGTCTATGTCCGAGTCTTCTGCCGCGCGCGGCCCTCTTGCCGGCGTAAAAGTCGTGGAAATGGCAGCCATCGGGCCTGTGCCGTTCTGCGGGATGGCGCTGGCGGACATGGGCGCAGAGGTGATCTGCGTAGATCGCGTTTTTAATGCGAATCTTGGCATCGCCGTGGATAGAAAATTTAACTGCACGGGCCGGGGGAAGAAATCAATCGCGGTCGACCTGAAGAAGGCCGAGGGCATCGCTCTTGTGCGCCGTCTCATCGCTGATAGTGATGCGCTGATCGAAGGGTTTCGCCCCGACGTAATGGGCCGCCTCGGACTGTCGCCAGAAACATGCCTTGCCGACAACCCGAAGTTGGTGTTCGGCCGTAGCAGCGGATGGGGTGACAAGGGACCGCTTGCGTCCATTGCCAGTCACGACATCAATTATCTAGCCCTGTCTGGTTGTTTAGCAGCCATGGGGCTGAAGGGCCCGCCATCGCCGCCTTTAAACCTGGTCGGCGATTTCGGCGGCGCGGCCATGCACCTGTTGACGGGCGTAATTGCCGGACTCTACGCGGCGAAGACGACCGGCGTGGGGCAGGTGGTGAGCGCGAGTATTTCGGACGGAACTCTCGGTCTGATGCCTATGGCCTATGGATTATTTGCGTCCGGCGAATGGTCGCTGGAGCGCGGGCAGAACCTCTTGGATGGCGGTGCGCCGTTTTACCGAACTTACGAGACGAGCGATGGTCGCTACATGGCCGTGGGCGCTATCGAGGGGAAATTCTTCCAGGAACTGCTGCGCAAACTGGGCCTCGAAGGCAAAATTGATGCGTCGCGCCAGAACGACCGCGGGACATGGCCTGATGTTATCGCGATGTTCGCTGCGACTTTTGCAAAAAAAACGCGCGACGAGTGGAGTAAGGTGTTTGAAGACTCGGACGCCTGCGTGACGCCGGTGCTTGATATGTCCGAGGCGCCGGATCATCCGCAGCAGGTCGCTGCCGAGGCTTTTATGGAAATTGGGGGGGTTCGCCAGCCGTCACCGGTGCCGAAATTCTCGGTCACCCGGCATATTCCGCGGGAGGGCGCTCCAGAGATCGGGGCGCATACGCACGAAGTGTTGGCACGGCTGGGCTACAGCGAGAAAGAATTGGCGGAATTTAGCCAAAATGGGCTTATAGCTGACAGCATCGTCTCGTAATTCCCCCGCATTGACAGGTTTTACCTTGCCCACCTAACGTTAGGCAGTTTACATAATGACCATCCATCTGACCCTAATCACCGTCTTCGGAGAGTTCCTATGAGTGTTGGCGCCATGCCGCGCATTGAAAGCGCAGTCGTTCCCGGCGGCGGTCGCTTTAACGACAACAAGGCCCACTACGATGGCCTACTGGATGAACTGCGCAAGGCGCTAGAGCATACCTATGACGGCGGCGGTAAGGTGCTGGTGGATCGTCATCACAAGCGCGGCAAGATTCTGGCGCGCGAGCGTATAGATCTGCTGGTTGACCCGCTGACGTCGTTCCTGGAACTTTCGCCGCTCGCGGCATGGCAGCTGTACGGCAACGAGGTTCCCGGCGCAGGGGTGGTCACCGGTATCGGCATTATTCACGGCGTGCCGTGCATGATTATCGCCAATGACGCGACCGTAAAGGGCGGCTCGTTCTTCGCCGAGACGGTAAAAAAACACGTTCGTGCGCAGAAGATCGCGGAAGAGAATCATTTGCCGTGCGTCTATCTCGTGGACTGCGGCGGCGCCTATTTGCCCGAGCAAGACCGAGTGTTCCCCGATAAAGATCAGTTTGGCGGCTCGTTCTACAATCAGTGCCGTTTGTCGGCGATGGGCATTCCGCAATTGTCGGCCGTGTTCGGCGGCTGCACGGCGGGCGGGGCCTATATTCCCGCCCTTTCAGATGAAGTTGTCATGGTAAAAGGCCAGGCGCGCATTCACTTGGGCGGCCCGTCGATCGTCAAAATTGCCATCAATGAAGAAGTGGACGGCGAAACCTTGGGCGGAGCAGAGATGCACACCCATGTGTCCGGCGTGTCGGACTACCTCGCTCAAAACGAAATGGAAGCTCTCAAGAAGCTTCGCGATATTGTTGCGGGCCTTAACTGGGAGCGTAAATGTGAAGTGGAAACGCGTCCAGTGCGCGCGCCGCTTTACGATGCCGACGAGATCGGCGGAATCATCGAACAAGATCCGAAGCTGCCGTATGATGCGCGTGAGATCATTGCTCGTTTGGTGGACGGCAGCGAGTTCCAGGAATTCAAGCCCGAGTGGGGCACGTCGCTGGTCACCGGCACAGCCTACATGCACGGCTACCCGGTGGGCATTCTCGGCAATAACGGACCGCTGTTCTCGGACTCGTCTGTTAAAGGCGCGCACTTCATCGAGTTGTGTAATCAGCGCAACATTCCGCTCTTATTCCTGCAAAACATTACCGGGTTTATGGTCGGAACAGAGTCTGAGCGCTCCGGTATTGCAAAACATTCGGCGAAGCTGGTGTATGCGGTTTCAACCGCACGCGTGCCGCGCCTGACCGTCATTGTTGGCGGGTCTTACGGCGCAGGCAATTACGGTATGTGCGGCCGCGGGTTCGAGCCGCGCTTTCTGTTCTCTTGGCCCAACTCTCGTATTGCCACCATGAGCCCGGACATTGCCACCAACGTCTTGCTGGAATTAAGGCGCTCGAGCGCGAAGCGGGGAGAGGCCTCGAAAGAAGAACTCGAAGAAATAGAACGGCGCACACGTGCGCAATTCACCGAGCAAAGCGACCCGTATTACGCAACCGCGCGGTTGTGGGATGACGGAATTATCGAACCGGGCCAGACGCGTGATGTGATCGGCCTGTGCCTAGCCCTTGCCGCGGCAACGCCGCGTGCGACCGGCCCCTCACCAGTGTATCGGATGTAATCGCCGTGATTCGCAAACTCCTCATCGCCAATCGCGGCGAAATCGCTTGCCGCGTCATTGCCACATGCCGTCGCATGGGTATTGCCTCCGTCGCCGTTTATTCGGATGCCGACAAAGACGCCCTGCACGTTCGGCAGGCAGATGAAGCCGTGCACATCGGCCCGTCTGATGCCGCGTCCAGTTACCTCAATGCCGATGCCGTGATTGCTGCGGCCAAGGCAACCGGAGCAGAGGCCATCCACCCCGGCTACGGCTTTTTGTCGGAACGCATAGTGTTGCCGCAACTGTGCGAACAGAACGGTATTATCTGGGTCGGTCCTTCACCCGATGCCATCGAGCGTATGGGCTCGAAGATCGAATCAAAACACATCGCTGAAAAGGCGGGTGTTGCGGGTGTGCCGGGTTATCACGGCGCAGATCAGGACGACGCGGCCATGACGGCGGCCGCCACTAAGATCGGGTATCCGGTCCTGATTAAATCGTCGGCTGGCGGCGGTGGGCGCGGGATGCGCCGAGTTGAAAAAGAATCCGATATGAAGGCGGCGCTAGAAATCGCGCGCCGTGAGGCGCAGGCCGGTTTCGGCGATTCAAGCTTGCTGATCGAAAAGCTCATTCAGCGTCCTCGGCATCTGGAAGTACAGGTGCTGGGCGATAAGCACGGCGGGCTTGTCCACTTGCATGAGCGTGAGTGCTCGGTGCAGCGCAATTACCAAAAAGTCGTGGAAGAGGCGCCGGCGCCGCGCCTGACCGAGAAGGCGCGTGAGCGTTTGTTTGCGGCCGCCCTGAAACTGGGCAACGCGATGAAGTATGATTCCGCCGGTACGGTGGAGTTCATATTGGAAGAGGGTGACGAACAACCTTACTTCCTGGAGATGAATACCCGTTTGCAAGTTGAGCATCCGGTGACGGAACTCATCACCGGCCTCGATTTGGTTGAGCTTCAAATTCGCGTCGCGGCGGGCGAGCCGCTGCCGATCAGCCAGAAAGACATCACGATTAATGGCTGGGCCATCGAGGTGCGTGTCAATGCAGAGGATCCCGCAGCCGGATATCGGCCGAACGTAGGCTTTGTTCATGGGGTGCGGCTTCCCGACGGCGACGGCATTCGCATCGACACCGGCATCGCTGCCGGGTCTGAGGTGACGCCTCACTATGATTCCATGCTGGCCAAAGTGATTGCCTATGGCAGTGACCGGACAGTCGCAGCGCAGCGCCTGGCGACGGCGCTTGGAACCTACTCGGTGTTCGGTGTGGGGACCAATCAAGGATTCGTGCGCGATATCATTGCCCACCCGAAATTTGTCGCAGGCGAGTTGACAACGCGCTTCATTGAAGAAGTTTTCCCCGATGGCTGGAAACCCGTAGCCGATACACAGGGTCATGCCGCGATCGCGGCGGCGGCGGTTTGGGCGAAGCACATTGAAGGACGTGCGGTGCCCCCGGCGCTAGGTCCGTTTCTGAGCCTTGGCGGATTTCGCGTTCTGAGCCGGGCCGGTAAGCCGGCGGTGACGCGGCTCACGGTTGAGCACGGCGGAACAAAGGTTTTGCTCGAACTCATCGGCGGCAAAGAGGGGTACGATATTTCCCTCGATGGCAAGGTTCACAAAGTGAGCGTGCGCGCCTCCGGCGCGGATGCATCGGTCAGTATTGATGGGGTGAGCCGCCGCTATGGCATTCATGTGAATAATAGCGAGGTTGGCCTGTCCGTGGACGGCGCGGTGACCCTTTATCAGGTCATGCCCGAATTGGACGGTATCGGTGCGAGTCTTGGCGGCGCAGCCGCAGGCGGCCCGCGTCTGGCAGCGCCTATGCCGGGTCTCGTCGTTGCCGTGCAGGTCGAAGTCGGGCAGGACGTTGCCAAGGGCGACACAATCGTGACGTTCGAGGCGATGAAACTGATGATGAGCCTGCCCGCGCCGGTTTCGGGCAAGGTGAAGGAGATCTTCTGCAAGGCCGGAGAGACCGTAAGCGCGGGAGCGGTTCTTTTGGATATCGAACCAGCGGAGTCGGCGTAACGAATAAGATTTAGAAGTGATTGCGACCCGGTGTCCCAGGGGCATCGGGTCGGTTGACTGCACCTTATCTACCTGTCTACCGTTCGGCAGGTTTACGAGCGGATATAAGTATACTGTAGTGAGGAGCGCGTAGCCGTTCTGGGAGTGGAGCCTCTTATGGGTGTTCAGAGTATTAATTTCAGCGTCACCCTCGACGACAAGTACGTCAAGGAAAGCGGCTACGTTTATATGACCGGCTTACAGGCCCTGGTGCGAGCACCCTTAGTGCAGAGCCGCCGGGATAAAGCCGCGGGCCTTAATACTGCAGGTTATGTGACCGGCTACCGCGGTTCGCCGCTCAGCGCCTATGACCGCGAATTGTTGATTGCCCAAAAGCATTTGGATGCGGATGGGGTCACCTTCGAGCCGGGTCTGAACGAAGACCTTGCCGCGACCGCCGTGTGGGGTTCGCAACAG
>JAUIGX010000079.1 GCA_030432435.1 Alphaproteobacteria bacterium | reverse complement strand
CCATGGTTTTGTCTTCCACCGCAAAGGTTTCCGCTTCCGCGCGTGTCATCTCGCGGAAAGTCATGGGGCCGGTAAGCGTCGCTTTTAGGTGCTCCAAATCCTTGGGCAAATGCTCACGCCGAAAATAAAGCACGCCGTAAATAGGATCGCGTGAATTCCGCACCAGGGAGGCGACGACGGTTTCTCCCACCCGGACTGTGTATTGAATGATAAGTCCAACGCCGCCATTGGCGCGTGTGCGCCGAAACAAACTGATAAAAGCCACGGTCACGTCGCCTATCTCGCCCATGTAGGGAATAGGCGTCACGCGATCACTGCGCGCTTCCGCCGGAAGATCAAGCGCGTCCATGTACTTGCTGATGTCGTCAAAAATCAGACGATTGAGGAGGTGTTCGTTCGAAGGGGTGCCCACGGTTATATCCTAGCAGGTCTACAGTTGATCCAGCTTAAGTTCGATGCGCCGGTTGCGTGCGCGGGCGCTTGCGTTCGTGCCGGGATCAAGAGGTTGGTACTCCCCAAATCCGGCCGCAGCCAGGTGCGCTGGCGGCACGCCCTGTTCGATCAAAAAATTCACAACCGACACGGCGCGCGCAGTGGACAGTTCCCAGTTCGATTTAAACCGCGCAGTGCTAATGGGCACGGTGTCTGTATGACCATCTACCCTGAGTATCCAGTTGATTTCCTGCGGAATATCTCTGGAGATATTAATGAGAGTCCGCGCGAGATCGGCGAGTTGCCGCTGACCGTCTAGGCCGATGTCGGCCGCGCCGGAGGCAAACAGAACCTCCGACTGGAAGACGAAACGATCTCCGGCAACCGTAACACCGGGTCGGTTTCCGAGGATTTCGCGCAAGCGCCCGAAGAATTCCGACCGGTAGCGCTGCAGCTCCTGCACCTTACCGGCCAAGGCGCGGTTCATACGCCGGCCCAGGTCGGAAATCTGCGCGCGCTGCGCTTCTGTCAGTGCGTCGGACGCATCCAATGTTTCGGCGAGGCGCGCTAATTCTTGCTGCAGCGTTTCAAGCTGCTGACTCATCAATGCGGCTTGCGCGCGGGCCTCGGCGGAAAGGCGCTGTTCCTCATCGATTTGCTCGTCGCTCTGCGCCACTTGCTGTTCAAGGTCGGCCTTCAAGGCTTCAAGGGCTTTTATGTTTTGTTGCAGTAAGGCGAGTTGCTGCATCTGTTTTGCGATGGCGGCACGCTGGTCTTCAGCTTGCGTCGCAGCATTGGTCAAAGATTGTTGAAGGCGCTCAATTTCTGCGCGGCGCGCTTCAGACTCAGCGCCCGTTTCATCCAACTGAGCCGTAAGCTCTAGGTTCTGAAATTTAAGTTGGTCAAGCACGTCCAGCTGTTGGTTTGCGGCTTGCAGGTCGCCGGACAGCCGCCCAATGGTGACTTCCAACTCCGAGCGGGCTTGGCGCTCCAGCGATAACATTTCCCCGAGTTGGGAAACTTGCCGGTTGAGCACAGCAAGTGCTTGGTCGCGGCCGGATAGGGCCTGACCGAGGAAGAACTGCCCGAGCACGAACACGAGCAACACAAAGATGATGATGATCAGTAGGGTCGATAGAGCATCGACCCATCCGGGCCAGATATCGACCGTTCTGCGGGCGCGTCGGGCGAAGGCGGCCATAGATAGAGCCTAATTACCGTCAGGCGAGTTGCCGTCGCGCGCGGCGACCGAAGCAATGGTCTTCGCCAGGAGTTTAATCTCGTTGCGGATCTCGCGCACAGTTTCGTCGCGGCCGGTAGACAGGTTCGAGGAGATGCGGGTCAAGACTGTATCGATGCTGCGGATATGCGCGCGCGTGGAATCATCCATGCCACCGCTGGCTTGCGGTGCTGACATGCCCTCGGCCACTTCATTAAACTTGCGAATTGCCGGAACGAGGTCGCGTTGACCTTCGGCCATACGCAGCAGCACTTGCTGTTCGGCGCGCATCTGGTCGGTGAGCAGCGAGAGTTTATCGTTCAAGTCGATGAGTTGCTCGTTGCCTGCGGTCCGGCTGGACTCGCCGCGGGCCATGATGGACTGCAATTCGTTTAGGCTTTCCGCGCTTTGTTCCAGCAGAGCCTCGGTGTAGGCGGAAACGCCTTGCTCAGAGTCTGCAAGACCGCTGCCGGAGGACAGGCGGGTGAGTCCGGAAAGCCATTCTTCTAAATCGTTGTAAAACGAGTTTTGTGCCTGTCCGGCTTGCAGGTCGAAGAACCCAAGCATCAAGGATCCGGCCAGGCCAAAGAGTGAGGTTGAAAACGCTGTGCCCATGCTGCTCAGGGGCTGCTCTAGGCCGGCTTGCAACGCGCTAAAAGTGACCGTGATGTCGTCGCCCGTGACAGACAGATTGCTGATCACATCACCGATGGAGGCGACGGTTCCGAGCAGGCCCCAGAACGTACCCAGAAGGCCGAGGAAGATACAAAGACCGGTGAAATACCGCGAAAGCTCGCGGCTTTCATCAAGCCGCGCGGCAATTCCGTCGAGCAAGGTGCGCATCACCGGCGCGCTCAAAGTCACCCGTCCGCGTCCGCGTTTTTCTTCAAGCATGCGGGCCATAGGAGAGAGGAGGCGCAGGCGTTCCTCGTCCTCGGGTTGCGAGCGCTCGACACTTAGGGTGGCGCTGCCGTCCATTTCGGTGGTGCGGAACCGCTCAATCCATCTGGACTCAGGCCCAAGCATGCCCACCTGACGAAAGTTCAGAAAAATACCCGTCAGAATGACACCGAGGATCAACCCGTTCAGCAGGGGATTTGCCATGAAGAAGGAAAAGAGATCTCCGCCGATGAACGCAGCGCCTACGCCCACCACCGCGAGAAACACGATCATGCGTGTCAGATATGTTTTGGTGTCGGTCATAAAAACCCTTCTTGCCGACGTAAACTTTTCAACGCGGCACTGTTCATCTTGAATGCGGCAAAGCTATGACTGAATGGCAGTCGGAATTTACCGTGTGGTCACGATCACATCGATGCGGTCGGGTGCTCCGTCGCCGGATTGCTCGCCCAGGGCGCGCAAGTTCACGCGGCTTGAATCCACACCGGCATCCAGCAGCATTTTTCTGACGTTGACCGCCCGTTCCAAGGACAGGCGCCGTGACCGACTAACGCTGCCTTCCGTGTCCGAAGCAAAGGCGATGAACTCAACCCGCAAATCAGTGTCTTTCACCATACGGGCGGCAAGAAGGCGCAGATTATCGTTGGCCGCTCCGGGGACGTCTGCCGTTCCTGTTCCATATGAAATTGTGAACTCATCCGGCGGGGCAGGGGTTTTCGCGGGCTCAACCAGGGCGGCCGTCTGTGTTTCTTCCACAGCGGCTGGCTCTGCTCCGGAATCGGCGCTTTCGGGTGCTGCCGGTTTTTGCGCGGGAGGAGCGCTGGTGGGGACTTTCGCGACCACCGCCGGTTCGACCTGAGGTGTGATCGGGGTTGGTTTTGGCGGCGCGGAAACGGCGGCCTTCGGTGTACTAGGGGCAGCTGCCGGCGCGGCCACCGCGACATTCGTTTCCTTGGGCGCCGTGGCTTTTGGCACAGGGGCGGGGGCCGCTGATTCCGCATTTGGAGCCGGGGCCGGCGCAGCTTTCGCCACTTCTGCCTTTTTGGGGGCTGAGGGCTGCGGTGGCTTTTGGGTAGCTGCAGTTTTGGTTTCCGACTTTACCATCGACGGTGGCGGCCGAAGCTTGATCGCGCTGCTGCTTGAGGTCGCGGCAGTTACCCCTGGCGGCGGACGCAGAGTGACGGGTGTTCCCCGGTCTTCGGGAACCAACAGCTTCGGCGCAGCGTCGATCGCGCCCATATCAACTGTCACAGCCCCCTGAGCATGGGCAGATACGGGAATCATAGATACGCCCAGCGCAAACACCGAGGTTGTCAAAAGTCCGCGCAAATCGTTCCGCAGCATGGTTTTCATCACAGTGCGCTCCATCCCATCTCAATCATCGCCCGGCGGATATCGTCAACCGGCGGCGTGAGTAACGGCAAGGTCTTGGTTTTGTTGTGGCTTTATGCCCCTGCCGACCTTCAAACTACAACAGGCGGTTCTCGCGATACAACTGACATAAGTGCAATTGCGGCGTGAAAAAGCGCGCATTTGGGCTAAGTGTGGCGTTTTAGCCGTCTTTGAGCAGGCTTAGCAGGGGCCGATGGAGCCTGGAATTCGCGGCCAGGACGTCGCCTGACGCCAACATCGTCTTGCCGCCGGAAAGGTCTGAAATAAACCCACCGGCCTCCTGAACCAGGAGTAGCCCGGCCGCGATATCCCACGGCTTGAGACCGGCTTCCCAGAAGCCGTCACAACGCCCGGCGGCAACAAAGGCGAGGTCAAGCGATGCGGTGCCCATGCGCCGGACACCAGCGGTCACTTCCATTACACGCTCGAGGCGCGAGAGGAACGGTTTGTGTCCGGGAATGCCGCGAAACGGAATCCCTGTGGCGATGATGGCATCTCCCATATCAGACCGCGCCGAGACCCTGAGGCGGCGGTCATTGAGAAACGCGCCTTTGCCTTTCTCGGCATAGAACATTTCCTCGGTGATGGGATTGAACACCAGACCGGCAATGATTTCTTTATCCATCTGCAAAGCGATGGAGATTGCGAAGTGCGGAATGCCGTGCAGAAAATTAGTGGTGCCGTCGATGGGATCTATGATCCATCTATGTTGGGGATCTGCGCCTTTGATCTCGCCGCCTTCTTCCAGCAGAAACCCAAACTTCGGTCGCGCTTTTTCAAGCTCAACCCGCAGGGTTTTCTCGGCCTTTATGTCGGCGGCGCTGACAAAGTCGCTCGGACCCTTGCGCGAGACCTGAAGCTGCTCGACTTCGCCGAAGTCGCGCTTCATGGCGCGCGCCGCTTTGCGCGCCGCACCGGTCATAACGGTCCATAATGCCGTACCCAGCGCCATGATCTATCCTTAACAGTGAGGGGCGCGCTATCAGCGCGTCTTATTTCGCTCGCTCGATGTAGCTACAATCGTCCGTGTTCACGACAACGCGCGTGCCCGCTTCGATGAAGGGCGGCACCATCACCTTCATCCCATTCTCCAGCAGGCCGGGCTTGTAGGATGAACTGGCAGTCTGGCCCTTCACAACCGGGTCGGCTTCGACAACTTCCAGTGTCACGCTTTGCGGCAGGTTGACCGAGACCGGCTTGCCTTCAATGAAGTCCACCGACACTTCCATGTTGTCCTGCAGGAAGCCCGCTTTCTCGCCGATAAGTTCGGCCGACAACGTAAACTGATCGAAGGTGTTGCTGTCCATGAAGGTGTGCATGTCGCCTTCTTTGAAGAGGAACTGGCAATCTTCCGAGCGCACTTCCAGTCGCTCGACCGTATCGGCGGTGCGCCAGCGGTCCTGGCTCTTGGTGCCGGTGACAAGGTCGCGCATCTCAACTTGAATGAAAGCGCCGCCCTTGCCGGGTTGCAACAACTGGATTTTCAGCACCGACCACTGCTTGCCGCCGTGATCGATAACCATTCCGGGGCGCATGGTGTTGGCTTGGATTTTCATGAAGGTGGCCTAATCGCTTGAGATGAACGTGTGACTAAGAGGTGATGTACGTTTGGTGATGCGTGATCAACATGCGGTAAAAATGTAGAGAAAGGGCGGCTTGGCCCCGTCGAAGTCGCGCGCTTTTATCAGTTTGCCCGGCGGGTGGCAACGGCCCGAGCGCGCTTCCGATGTTAGAATTTGCGACTCTGAAAGAGCTTGGTGGGAACCCAGCGGTAGGCTACGAGACATTATAACCAGTTGGGCCCAGTTGGATAAGGTTCAGATGACAGCGACAAACGCATGGTGGAGCGAAGAGAACCTGAAACGGCGGCGGCCTTTCCTTGATGGGCGCCGCGCCGCAGTTAAGGGGCTGCGGGCTTTTTTCCAGGCCGAAGGCTTTATCGAGGTCGATACGCCGGCCCTTCAAATCTCGCCGGGCATGGAACGCCATATTCGGCCCTTCGCGACAACCCTGACAGAGCCGTTCGCCCGCGAGGGGCAGCCTCGCTATCTGCGGACATCGCCTGAATTCGCCATGAAGAAGATCCTGGCCGGCGGGCAAAATGCCAGCCTCGGGAAAATTATGCAGTTGTGCCGGGTCTGGCGGGATGGCGAACGCAGTCCGTTGCATCACCCCGAATTCACGATGCTCGAATGGTACCGGTCAAACGTCGATTACGATGCTCTTATCGCCGATTGCGAGGCCGTGATGCGCGCCGCCTCAAGAGGCGCCGTGCGGGCGCTCGAAATGGATGGCCTTTTCCGGTGGCAGGGCCATACCTGCGATCCAAATAAACCTATACAGCGCGTGACCGTTCAAGACATGTTCGCGCGCCATGTTCATATCGACCTGCTGGCAACGATTGACGATCCAGCTCGTCCCGACCCATCTCCCGCCAAGCTAAAGGCTGCGGCTCAATCGCGCGGGCTGCATGTTGGGGCGAATGATACGTGGGAAGACATCTTCTTTCGCGTGATGATCGAGCGGATCGAGCCGCATCTTGGTATCGGTGCGCCGACGGTGCTCTGCGAGTACCCGGCGAACCTCGCCGCCCTCGCGCGCCGCAAGCCGGGCGATCCGCGCGTCGCCGAGCGGTTCGAGCTTTATGCCTGCGGGGTTGAACTCGCCAACGCCTACTCGGAACTGACCGATCGGGCAGAGCAGCGAACGCGGTTCGAACATGACCGGGCTTTGCACGAAAAGCTGTACGGCAGTGCACCTCCTATAGACGAGGAATTGCTCGACGCCCTGGCGGCTTTGCCCCCCTGTGCGGGTATTGCCCTGGGGTTTGATCGCCTTGTTATGCTGGCCACGGGCGCCGAGGACGTGACCGACGTAATCTGGTCTCCGGTCCCCTAACACTCTCGGAAGAGGCATAGAAAACGGCGCTTTGAGCCATAGCCATCTCAGTTCGCGCTTGTTAATGACTGACCAGTCAGTTATATACGACCGATGCAAGCCTCTCCAAAGCTCCGCCAGCGCCGTGCCGATGCCCGTCCTGACGAAATTCTCAACGCCGCCGCGCGGTGTTTTCTCGCGTGTGGATTTTCCGGGGCGAAGGTCGAGCACATCGCGGCTGGGGCCGGCCTATCGAAAGGGGCGGTCTATCTCTATTTCAAATCGAAAGAAGAGATGCTGCGTGCCCTGATTGAGCGCGGGGTTAAGCGGGTCGCGCGAACAGCGGCAGATCGGCTGGATACGGACAATGGTGACCCGATTCAGGCATTGAAGGAGGCCGCCGGTATTTTCGCGCAGGTTTTGTCGAAGCCCGAATTATTTGTCGTGCCGCGCATCGTGATCGCCGAGGCCGGAAACTTTCCTGAAATCGCGCGGCTTTACCGGGATGAAGTGATTGACGTTGGAAAGGGCGCGCTCGAACGCCTCATTAAACGTGGGCAGGTAGCAGGGGTTTTCGTTCAGATGGACCCGCAAGTGGTTGTGCGCTCGCTGATCGGCCCTTTCATAATGCAGATGATTTGGCGAACGACTTTCGAACGTCCGGGCGAAGAGACGCTGGATCCGGAAGCCCTCGTCAGCGGTCATCTCGACATTGTTTTGAACGGACTTTGCACGCGCAAGGAACACCAATGAAAAAAATAGCACTCTGCTTGTCAGTTCTTTTGCTCGCCGCTTGCGGAGATAGCAACGGCACCTATTACGGCTATGCCGAGGGCGATTACTTGCGTCTTGGTCCGCGCGACCCCGGTATTGTGTCTACGTTGACCGTCAAAGAAGGCGACAGCGTTGCCGCCGGAGCGCCGTTGTTCTCGGTCGATGCCGAACGTGCGCGCCTTGCCGCCGACCAATCCGAAGCCCAGTTCCAGGCTGCCGAAGCGCGCGCAGCCGATCTTGCCGCCGGTGGACGCACCGAAGAAGTCGAGGCCGCGCGTGATCAACTTAACCAGGCCAAAGCAGACTTAAAGTTAGCTCAGGAGAATCATGCCCGCGCGACAGATCTGGTCGCGCAAGGGGTAGCGCCGCGCCAGCGTTTGGATGAGGCAGACCGGGCCCTTAACATTGCGCGCAGCCGTGTGGCGGAGTTGGAAAACCGCTTGCGCATTGCCGCGCTGCCAGCGCGTGACGATCAAGTCGCAGCAGCGCGCCAGGAAGCCGACGCCGCACGTGCGGCGCGCGCGCAGGCGCAGTCACAACTAGATGATCGTTCGGTGCGTGCTCCGGCGGCCGGACGCGTGGATCGAGTTTATCTGCGTCCCGGCGAATTTGCGGCCGCTGGCCAACCCGTGATCTCGCTTCTGCCGCCGGAGAATATAAAAATTGTATTCTTCGTGCCCGAGCCTCAGTTGCAGAAAGTCTCCGTTGGTGCTGACGTCGCGTTGTCATGCGACGGCTGTGCCGACAATCTTGGCGGCACTATTAGCTTTATATCGTCTGGCACCGAGTTTACGCCGCCGATTATTTACAGCGATAACGAGCGCACCAAACTGGTCTACCGGGTGGAAGCGCGCCCGACGCGCCCGCAGGACTTAAATCCCGGCCAGCCTATCCGAGTCCGGCTCGCGCCATGACCATCGCCGACGATAGCCCCCCCGACGGTCCAATTGCGGTCGAGGTTAAGGGACTGACCAAAACCTTCGGCAGTCTTACAGCTGTTGATGGGCTGGACATGGTGGTGCCCGAAGGGGTGATCTACGGTTTTCTGGGCTCGAACGGTTCCGGCAAGACGACGACCATTCGTATGATGTGCGGCCTGCTCACGCCGGACGGCGGCGAGGGGCGTACCCTTGGCTACGATATTTTCACCGATGGCCCTCAGATCAAGCAGCGCGTCGGCTATATGACTCAACGCTTCTCGCTATACGAAGAATTATCTGTGCGCGAGAACCTCGACTTTATGGCGCGGATGTACGGGGTCACCGACCGCCGCGCACGTCTTGCTGAAATACTGGAAGAGTACGGACTGGAAAAGCGGGCCGAGCAGATAGCCGGAACCCTGTCCGGCGGTTGGAAGCAACGTCTCGCGTTGGCCGCCGCAATGCTGCACAAACCGAAACTGCTTTTACTAGATGAGCCGACAGCGGGCGTAGATCCTGCCGCGCGTCGCGACTTCTGGGACCGTATCCGCGGCATGACTCGCAAGGGCGTGACTGTTCTGGTGTCCACCCATTACATGGACGAAGCGGTTCAGTGCGACCACATCTGTTTCATTCTCAATGGCCGCAAGCTGATCGATGCGCCCGCCGCAGACGTGCCGCGTTTGTCCGGTTTACATACCATGCGTATCGAAGGTTCGAACCTTGCTGCGCTGGCGGATGAACTGAATGGCCAGTTCGGCGTCGAACAAGTCGCCCGCTTCGGCGATGCTTTGCATATTTCAGGCCTGGATGCGCAGGCCTTGGAGCAGGCCGTTGCGCCGTATCGAAGCCGGGAAGGGGTCAAAGTGCTTGAACGGCCCACCGGCCTGGAAGAGGTTTTCATCCACTTTATCGACAAGGCGACTAAAGACGCTGCGGCGCGTGATGCGGCGAAGGAAGAGGCCGCATGAAGCTTTTCCGTAATTTCTACCGGCTGTCGTGGGCGCGCATAAGCGCGGTCCTTGCCAAGGAATTCATCCAGATGCGCCGCGACCGGATGACGTTTGCCATAATGATCGGGATTCCGATTATTCAGCTCTTGTTATTTGGCTTTGCCATCGACACCGACCCGCGCAACTTACCGACGGCCGTACAGGTGCGCGACAATGGCGAGATTTCACGAGCGATTGTTGCCGGGCTTAAAAACTCGTCCTTCTTCGATGTTGAGTTGACTGTTGAGAGCGAGGCACACGCCGACGAGATGCTGCGCACGGGCAAGGCAAACTTTGTTGTTGTGATCCCGGAAAACTTCGAGGCCGATCTTATTCGCGGTGCCCGGCCGCAAATTCTAATTGAAGCCGATGCGACAGATCCCGTCGCGACCAGCGGCCCTGGCGGAGCGTTGCCGCAGATTATCCAGTCGGCGCTAGAGCCGGTTTTGACGGGGCCGCTTGCGAACCGGGCCGTGTCACAACCCGCTTACGACCTTGTAGTTCATAAACGCTACAATCCGGCTGGTATCACATCTCACAATATCGTGCCGGGCCTTCTCGCGGTTATTTTAACAATGACTATGGTCATGATCACCGGCATCGCCATCACCCGCGAATACGAACGCGGCACCATGGAAGCGCTGCTCGCTACACCGGTGCGGCCCTTGGAAGTGATGATTGGTAAAATTCTGCCCTATGTGGGTGTCGGCTATATCCAGGTTTTTATCTTGGTTGCGGCGGGGATGTTCTTGTTCGGCGTTCCTTTTGGTCACGCTTTGGTTCCGCTGTTCTTTGGCGCAAGCCTATTCATCGTCGTCAACTTGGCGCTCGGCTTTTTGATCTCGACCGTTGCGCGCAATCAGATGCAGGCCATGCAAATGGCCTTTTTCATCTTCCTACCCACCATTCTGTTATCGGGGTTTGTGTTTCCGTTTGCCGGTATGCCGGTCTGGGCACAAACCATCGGCGAGGTTCTTCCGGCAACGCACTTCTTACGTATCGTCCGTGCCCTGGTCCTGAAGGATGCCGGGGTCGCAGACTTACTTGGCGAGGTCTGGCCGATTCTGCTTTTGCTCGCCGTCATCACCACCGCCGCCATGCGGCGATATCGTAAAACGCTGGACTAGGTGGTGAGTACCGACGCGGAGGGCGCGTTCTCGAGAGGTTGAATGATGAGTAAGATGTCGCCCGGCTGAATGGCTGTTTGTTCCGACTGCCAGAAGCCGATGCGTACGTCGCCCCGGTGTATCCGCACGCCCAACCCGTCGCTTACATCTCGTAGCGATTTGCCGATTTCTTCAGGGCGTGGTGCACGTTCAATCAAGTGTACACGCCCCATATGGGTCAGCAGGTCCGACACATATTCCGAAACATGATTATGCTTTACGGCGTCGGCAAGCAGATAGCCGCTGATGCGGCTCGGCACGACCACCACATTTGCACCGGCTTGTTCCAGGAGAGTAGCGTTTTCTTCCTGCCGTGCAGTGCAAATAATTTTCACAGTTTTGGACATTTGCCGGACGGTGAGGATTGCAAGCACATTCGTGTCGTCCCGGCCGAGGCTGATGATAACTGCCTTGGCCTGGTCAATTTTGGCGTCATTCAAAACTTCGCGTTTCGATGCATCGCCGCGCAGTCCTAGAAATCCAGCCGCCGCAACCTGTTCCAACACACTGGGGCTATCTTCGATCACGAGGACACAACTGGCCGGGGTGCCGCTCGCGACGATTTCGTCTGCCGCGGTCCGCCCGCTGAAGCCGAATCCGCACACCACGACATGATCGGTCAGATTTTGCTGAAGTCGTCTCAACCGAAAATCCTCCACCATCTTTTGAACGAAGAACTCATAAGCCGTTCCTAAAAATATGAACCAGATAAACAACCGAATGGGTGTGACGAAAATGGCGTCGATCACCTTGGCTCGGTCGCTAATCGGAATGATGTCGCCGTAGCCGACCGTCGTGAGGGTTATGGATGTGAAATAGAGCACATCAATGTTTGAAACTTCGCCGTCGATCTGATCGTGCAAACCCTCTCGGTCCCATATAAAGACCCCGATGACGGCGACAATAAGAGTGAAAACAATAGCCGCCCTGATTGCCAACCGTTGCGCGGTCGAGGCTTGGGCGGGCGAATACAGTCGGCGCTGAAAGGTTTTTGGCGGTTTCATGGGTTTTGGCGGGTACCGGGCCGTATAAGGTTTTCTACTTTAGTGTATTAAGTGTCGGCTTGCGAGCCTCGGCAAATACCCTGCTCATTTCACGCGTTCGATCAGCGCCTGGGCAGCGGCGGGAGCGCGGACCTTCGCACCCGATATAAAGTAAACAAAGACATCGCCGCGCTTCGCCCAGGACTTGGCGCGTTTTGCCCAGGCGTCCAGGTGTGCGGCACTGTATCCGGTCTTCACGCTTTCTTTGGTACGCATCAGCCGGGCATAGGTAAAGTCCGCCGTTGGCTCATCAATCTCAGGAAATTCCTCGGCGTCGGCAAAGACAATGGCGGCATTGTACTTGCGGGCCAGATCGTAAAACCGTTTGTCCTTGAAGCTGTCATGGCGAACTTCAAGCGCGTGGCGCAGTTGTATTTTACCCGCCTTGCGGGGCAACAGTTTCAAGAAACCTTCGAAGTCTTCGGCGTCGAACTTCTTTGTAGCCATGAATTGCCAGTTGATGGGGCCAAGGCGCGCGCCGAGCTCGTTCAGGCCTTGTTCGGCAAACCGCGTAATGGACTCCGCCGCGGCAGAGAGTTCCCGGCGGTTGGTGCAATAGCGCGAGGCCTTGACCGAGAAAACAAATCCATCGGGTGTCTCCTCGCGCCATTTGATCCAGCTTGTGGGTTTGAAGGATGAATAATACGTGCCGTTGATCTCGATAGAGGTGAGGGCGCGGCTCGCAAACTCTAACTCACGTTTTTGAGTCAGGCCGTCCGGATAAAACACGCCGCGCCATGGCGCAAAGGTCCAGCCGCCGATCCCGACATGAATTTTGCCTGCCATGCCTTGTCCTTTTTAAGCTGCGTTCACCTGCCAAAAGTCCAATAACCAGGACTTGGTGTTATGCGCCTTACATCGTCGTTGTGGGCTAGTGTAACCTATGCAAAGGCGCGTTGTGTATGGAAGCTATAGTGGCGACAGAGCACCCTCGTAAAGATGGCGGCATTAACTACGTCGAATTCAATGTCGCCGATATCGGCAGGGCGAAAGCGTTTTACGGCGGGGCCTTCGGCTGGACTTTCACTGACTATGGACCTGACTACTGCGAGTTCTCCGACGGACATATGACCGGCGGGTTCAATCCAAATGAACCGGCAACACCCGGGGGCGGCCCACTCGTTATTCTATATGGGGATGATCTTGAGGCGCTGATGGCGAAGGTCACGTCGTCCGGCGGGAAAATCACCAAACCGATTTACGACTTTCCAGGCGGGAAGCGGTTCCACTTCACCGATCCCGACGGCTACGAACTCGCGGTTTGGACAACGGCGTAAAAGTCACGTTTGAGCGTACAAAACGCGTGTTTGTAAGCACAAAAGGCGTGTTTAAGCGCGCGCGCACCGTTCAAAAACGGCGTTAAAAGCGCGAACAGCGGCCGCAGGGCCGTCAGTAAAGCTCCAAATTCCGGTGCAAACAGCAACAAAATCGGCTCCGGCGCGCACCAACTCCTCGCAGTTTTCGACCGTAATGCCGCCAATCGCGACACACGGCACCGTCGTTGTTTCTGACCAGACCGAGAGGATTTCAAGATCGGGATGAGCGGCGTCGGGCTTTGTCTTGGTGGGAAAGAACGCGCCAAACGCCACGTAATCGGCCCCGGCGTCGGCAAGTTCCATCGCTAGGTGGCGCGAGTCCTTGCACGTTACGCCGACAATTCCGCTTCCAAGCGCCGCGCGCGCCTCTTTGTAGGGCGTGTCGTCCGCGCCGATATG
>JAUIGX010000078.1 GCA_030432435.1 Alphaproteobacteria bacterium | reverse complement strand
CGTGAACGGCCTTTGTAAATGATGGCCTGCCTGAATATGCCTTCGAAGGTGTAGCCAAAGCGTTCCGCTGCGCGTCGGGACTTGAGGTTCAGCGCGTCGCACTTCCATTCGTGACGGCGGTAACCCAGTTCGTCAAAAGCGCGACGCATCATCAGATAGACGGCCTCAGTAGCGGCGCGTGTACGTTGCAAAGTGGGGGAAAACATAATGTGCCCGACCTCAATTACCCCGTTGTCGGCATCAATACGCATATGCGCCAAGGTTCCCAGCGGCCTCCCATCAACGATCACCGCAAAGTGCAATGGATCCCTACGCTTTTCGTTTTCCCTCGCCCAAGAAATGTAATCCGCTTCAACCTTAAACGACTCATAGGGGAGATAAGTCCAGTCGCGATAATCGACTGCCTGACCTAGAACTGCAAAGAGTGCCGCCGCATGCTTATCTGCATTAATTTTTTCTAACCGGCAATAACGCCCAATTATCGGAGCATCGGACGGAAGTGGACGTGGCGTCCAATGCGGCACGGCCTCCCCAATAGGCTGGCCGAATTCATTGCTGCGATGAGTCATGTGCATCAAACACTTGGAAAAAATCGTATGTGGGACTACCGAGACTCATTTACGGCTCTTTTTTGAACCCGTCATAGTAACACGGGAGGCTCAAAGTACACTTGTTGCCAGTCCCCTACGATACACCAATATCTTAGCGTAAGTATTAAACACAGTAATTATCAGCGCTACTTTGTATATTACGAACAGTTTTTTGACCTCGGTCAAACGGCCTTTTGGATGAACGTGTAAGAACCACCCTAGTCTGGGTTTACTGGAGTTTGCACATGTCGCTTTCGGTTTACAAAGTTTGGGACGTTCCAACACGTATTTTTCACTGGCTGAACGTAGTGTGCGTGCTCGGGCTGATGGCTATCGGGACAGTCATATTGAATGCCGATTCCTTAGGTGTAACCAACGACGGCAAAGTAATATTGAAAACAACCCATGTTTTGGTCGGGTACGTGTTCGCTCTAAATCTGCTCTGGCGGCTAATTTGGGCCTTTGTCGGCGGAAAATACGCGCGGTGGGCGTCAATCCTGCCATTTGGCAGCGGATACACCGAAAAGCTCAAACACGAATTGAGAGAAATGCGTCTAGGCCGGACTGTAAATTATCGAGGCCACACCCCGTTGGGTCGCATTGCTGTAACCGTGCTCCTGCTAACTCTCACTGTGCAAGCTGCGACCGGACTCATTCTTGCTGGCACAGATGTTTATATGCCTCCGTTTGGCGGGGTTATCGCTGAGAATATTGCAGCCCAAGGTCTTGACCCTTCCGAAGTGCGCCCTTACGCCCCCGAAACAGTGGACCCTGAGGCATACGCGCAAATGCGCGAGTTTCGGAGCCCCGTTATCCAGACTCATGAATTGATGTACTTCGTCCTTATTGGTCTCATCGCGCTTCACTTATTTGCTGTCGTTGCCACAGAGCTTAAGCATGGTGGCAACATAATCTCGGCGATGTTCACTGGACGGAAAATTTTGAATAGCCCTCCAGCTGACGCTGATGAGTAGTCGTGAGTACATTATTAGCTCGCAATTTACTCGCAGCTAAGTGACGGCTTACTTGAGCGGCTGCCAATTCAAATACATGCTGCGCAGCTACTAATAACTCGCAAATATAAAAGGGCTGGTTTTGTATATTCTGACAAGCGCGACCTAGGTCGCCTTTGCAGATTTTGCCATTTCAAACGCCTTGGTCAGTTTATTCAGAGTGGCAATCTGTGGCGCGGTGGGATTCTGGTAATCTTCTGCCATTTCCTCTACCTGTCGTGCCATATCAACGCAAATCTCGGAAAGGTCACGCTCGCCGATATCAAGTGCTGATCTGGCGGCATCATCGAGTACGGTGGCCAATAACAACAAGCGTTGCTCCAGTTCCTGGTCAATGCGCTCTTCACTGTATGCTTTGAGAATTTGGGCGCATACCCAGCCGAGTTTCAAGCCGTGGCTATCCAGCCGCGCGGACATGACATCTTTCATATTCTCCTTTACGGCCTGGTTGAGCTCACTCGACGTCATCGGCTTTCCGTCAGCCTTAGCCTTCAGGGTATTTAAAACATTCAGCTGCTTGATTTTCGACGGCCGAGCGTCTCCCGCGCGCCGTCGCTCCGGGCCTAGATAATCAGTCGTCACGATAAAGGGCACACGATTCATCCCTATATGCGTGATTCGCTCCATAAGTCTTCCGGGAGCAACCGGCTTAATAATTATATCGTCTGCGCCACAGAGAACCGCGCGCTTTACGTAGCCATCGTTTTTTGAATCCAGCAGGAGGCTAATCATCACAAAAGGATTACGGCCATATTTGAAGTGGCGAATATCGTGCACCATATCGAACATCCCCGGGCCCATATCATCGGAGATAATCACGAGATCGGGGGGCACCTCTTTTATCGCGGTAATCAAGTCTTCCATCCGCGAAAATACGCGCGTTCTCCGCATTCCGTAATCGCGCATGGTCGAGCGCATCCCTTCCCGGATTTGCTCGTTTGGCTCTCCAAAATACACTTCGACATTAGTGAGCTGAGTTTTGCTAAAATGCTTCATTCACGAGTTACATTCATGACGGTGTATTCCTTGGTCGCGATTTCGAAGTCAAAAGATTCTAGTTAGGCGGCATTGGTCTATGACGCGTTGTTGGAACATCGTTATTTTGTATTTTATGCCTCATTCTTTTTGCGTGAGGCGCGCCAGGCGTCGATTGAAAAAAGAACATCGTGCTCTCGCAATGCAAAGAGCGCCCAACAGGCGGCAAGCACAGGTACACCGGTGCTGAATAATTGATTGCTGCCCTCGGCGAACGGAAAAATGATCGACTTCCAGGTCGATACCGTCGTCACGGTATGCATAAGGGCCACAATCCCGAAACTTAGGGGCTTCAAAAATCCGACGAGGAATGCCGCGACGACAATAAACTGGAGTCCGCCGATCAGCGGTGAAACGCTGACTTCAATGGGTACTTTATAAAAGAATGCGAAGATTCTTGCGGTGTGATCGGGGTTCAGAAATTTATCCGCCACCCACTGCATCAGGAAGTAGGCGATCGTTAACCGCATAGCCAGCAACGAGAGTTGAAGTTTCCGCTCGGTTGTTTGCGGAAGGCCAAGATTTGCCATTCGAAGGCTCCTCACCAGAGTTCAATCCGTTTGCTCGGTCCACGGAAGTCCAAAACTCAGAAGAGCGATACTACTCTCTGAGGGAAGGCATTTCATAGTCGTAGTGGCGCAATGGCCATTTAATTGCGGAACCCGGCCACATGCTCCCATATTTCAGGGTTTGGCGCGCAGAGCAATCCGGTCTGATCGCGAATGCAGGGATTATAGGGCTCGCCGGATAAAAGGCGGTTATAGCCGCCGGCCTCGGCATGAATCAGAACGCCAGCGGCATGGTCCCAGGGCTTGATGCGCCGATAACATAGAACCTGCATGCGGCCATCGGCCATGGCCCAATAATCGTGAGCGGCGCTGCCAAGGCGGGTGATACGCGCAAACTTCCCTTTGAAGAGGTTGAAGTCCGGGTGATGCAATTCGGCGATCATGTCCGATAGCGGTTTGCCATCTTGCGGCCGGATTGTCAGACGCCGAGTATTGCTGTCGGTTTGCAGCCACGTGCCGGCCCCCTGCTCGGCCCAAAGCGAGTTGCCGGACACCGGATCATGTATCCAGCCCAAGACGGTTTGCCCGCCGCGCACCAGGGCAACCATGACTGCAAACCTGGGGCGGCCGTTCACGAAGTTCGCGGTGCCGTCGATTGGGTCGATGATCCACACGGGCGCATCCGACCGGAGGCTTTCGATCAACTCGGGAGTGGAGGCAACAGCTTCTTCGCCAACGCATATGGACCCTGGAAGCAGATCGCCGAATATTCGGGTTAGCTCCTGCTCTGCTTCTTCGTCGGCGACAGTGACAAGATCGCCGGGGTGCGTTTTGGAGCGAACATCCCCTGCGGCGAGCTTGGTATAGCGCGGCATTATGATGCGCGCGGCCACATCGCTCATGGCGGTCAGAACAGACTCGGAAAGAGAAGCACTTTGGAGCGGTGTCATTCCGCGGCGCGTGCGCTGATACCACGCTTTTGCAGACGCGCCACGTCGGCGGTGTCCAGTAGGACCGTAAGGTCTATGTTGGTCTCATTGTCCGAGCGACTTAACACTTCGCCGCGGCGGTACAACCACGCCAGAGTTTCGCCGTCGTCCGAGGGGATGCTGACGCCAAGAGCGCTACGCTTGCGGGCCAATTCGGCATCAATCGCCGCGAGCAATTCGGACGTGCCCTCGCCGATCAGTGCCGAGATGGGCATTTGATCAGCGCGCCGCTCGGCCCCCGCCTTCACGGCGGAACACGTTGCTTCATCCAGAAGATCTATTTTATTGAGGGCTTCAATAACAGGCCGGTGTGAAAGCTCGGGGTGATGATGCACCGGGGATTCGCCGGGGATGATGTGATCGACCTCGATGCCGAGCTGCAACAGCACGTCTTCAACGTCCTGCTTTTGCTCCTCGGTTTCTGGGTGCGCGATATCGCGCACATGAACAATAACATCGGCCTCAAGCACCTCTTCCAAGGTCGCCCTGAAGGCCGCGACCAGTTCGTGCGGCAGGTCGGAGACAAAGCCGACAGTATCGGACAAGATCACAGTTCGGCCAGACGGCAGACGTAACTGGCGCATGGTGGGGTCGAGGGTCGCAAACAACTGGTCCATCGCAACGACCGTGGACTGCGTGACGGTGTTGAACAGCGTGGACTTACCTGCGTTGGTATAGCCGACGAGGGCAATAATCGGATAAGGCACCTTCTGACGCGCCCGACGATGAAGGCCCCGAGTACGTGTGACCGTACCGAGCTCTTTCTTCAGCTTGGTGATGCGCTCGCCGATGAGCCGGCGGTCGATTTCGATCTGGGTTTCACCCGGCCCGCCGAGAAAGCCGAAGCCGCCGCGCTGCCGCTCCAAGTGGGTCCAACTGCGGACCAATCGGCTTTTTTGGTAATTCAAATGGGCAAGCTCGACCTGCATCTGGCCTTCGCGGGTTTGCGCGCGTTCGCCGAAAATTTCCAGAATGAGGCCGGTTCGGTCGATCACCTTCGCATTCCAGGCGCGTTCGAGATTGCGCTGCTGGCCGGGCGATATGTGCGCATCCATGATGACGAGTTCGGCGCCGATTTCTTCCATGAAGTCGGCAAGCCGCTCGACCGTCCCCTGCCCTAAAAAGGTCGAGGGACGGGCTTTGGTAACATTAACGGATTCCGCGTGGCGCACATCAAGGTTGATGGCGGCGGCAAGTCCCCTTGCCTCTTCCAAGCGGGCGCGTTCGCGGTAATCACTCGCCTCACCGTCGCGCGCCTTTAAGAGCGGATGAATAATGACGGTAACGGTGGCCGACTGTTTGGTGTGATGCAAAAATATACGAGCGGGAGCCCTTGAGGATATTCAGCTGAGGCTATTCAGCTGCCTCGTCCTTGGCTGACGCGCCCGCCTCCTCTTTGGGTTCGAACAACTGCACGGGCGTTGACGGCATGACCGTCGAGATCGCGTGCTTATATACCAACTGGGTATGACCGTCGCGGCGCAACAACATCGAGAAGTTGTCGAACCAAGTCACGATCCCCTGAAGCTTAACGCCATTCACCAGGAATACGGTGACGGGGATTTTGTTTTTCCGGATGGCATTGAGAAATACGTCTTGGACGTTTTGGGCCTTTTCAGCGGACATCGGGTTTTCCACCTCTGTTCTATATTGTTGTTTTCATTGCGGGTCGCGCTTCGCGGGGCCGGGCCGTCACAGGACCGAACCAATTCGTAATTTTTAGAATTTGCCGTGATTGGGGTCAATGGATTCAGGAAAAAATCGACGGATTGAGAAACACACCTAGCTATAGGAACGCATGAGCGCGGAAAGGGCTGCACAATTTGTGATATGGAGGTCAGGCTTGGCCTCCTCGGCCTCTGCCAGAGGCGTGGGGCCTATTAAAATTGTGCTACAGCCTGCGTTTTTGCCGCATACGACATCAATTGGCGCATCGCCTACGAACCATACATCTGGGCCTGCGCTGACTTCGTTTTGTAACAATGCAAGGTGGATGGGGTCCGGGGCCGGTTTGTCGCGCTCGGCATCATGCGCGCCAACCAATCGCCCGAAATAGGGAGTCCAGCCGAGATGATCGGCCTCCGCGCGCAGGTACTTGCCTGTCTTGTTACTGACGACGGCCAGATAGACGTCGGTTGCGGCTGCTTCACGCAGTAAATCCTCGGCCCCGGGCAGCGCGGCGAGCATTTCAAGGTGCACCGAGGCGAAAGCATCATAGAAAACCTCCCTCGCCTGTTCCCAGCGCTCGCCATAAATCGCCGGAAAGGTATCGCGAAGAGAACCCGCAACGCGCACGCGTATCTCTTCGGGAGTCCACGGCTTCAGCCCCATCCTCTCAAGTGTGATGTTTGTGGCCCGGCCAATGCACGGCCACGTATCGACCAAGGTGTTGTCCCAATCGAAAAGAATAGCGCGCGGGCGCGGAAGCGACGACTTAGACATTCCACGCCGTTTCCGGATTTCCGCTGTTCATGTAGTGCGTATATCGATTCCGGAGGTCCAGGGCGAACTCTCCGGGCGCGCCATTGGCAACAGTATGTTGGTCGATCTGGACAACGGGCATAACAAATGTGGTCGTCCCCGTCAGAAAGACTTCTTTCGCGGCGCGCATCTCTTTGACCGAGAACGGGCGTTCTGTGACCTTGTAGCCGGACGCGCGCGCAAGCTTGAGAATAGTCGCTCGCGTAACGCCGCCCAGGATGTCTTTCGTAGCCGGGTGGGTCACCAGCGTTTTGTCCTTGGCGACGATCCACACGTTTGAAGCACTCGCCTCGGTGACAATGCCCTCAGGCGTATGCAGTACAGCTTCAAAAGCCTTGGCGTCTGCGGCCTTTTGTTTGGCTAGAATATTCGGCAACAGAGCAACACTCTTGATGTCCCGGCGCGCCCAGCGAATGTCGGCGGCGCTTACCACTTTCACCCCTCTATTTGCGACCTTCTCCGAAGGTCCCGTGCCGTGTTTGACGGTGATGATTAAGCTCGGGCGCAGAGTGCGCGAATAGGCGTGGTTTCTGGCCGCTACTCCCCGGTTGATTTGTAAATAGACAATGCCCTGCACTATTCGATTGCGCCGGACGACCTCTTTGATGATGGAGGTCAATGCCCCCCAACTCATAGGCGGCGGAATCTCTAGCTCCTCGAGGGACCTGCCTAGACGCTGTATATGCGCGGCATAGTCGACGGGGCAGCCTTTCCATAGGTACACGACTTCGTAAACGCCGTCGGCGAATTGATATCCCCTGTCCTCGATATGAACCTGGGCGTGCTGCTGCGGCACATAACGGCCGTTAACGTATGCGATATGAGACATAAACCGAGGCTTTACACCTAGCTGTTGGAGTTCGTGCGCTTGAATGGAACTACAGGGCCTTGAGCACCGTTCGGATCGCTATCTAAAGCGGCCTCCGGACTCTCGGTTTGCAAGGTATCGCGGCGATGGCGGACATCGGTCGAAATACCCAGGGATTTGAGTTTGCGGTGCAGAGCCGAGCGTTCCATGCCGACAAAGTCGGCGGTACGTGAAATGTTGCCTCCGTAGCGAATGACCTGCGCCATTAGATATTCCCGCTCGAACATCTCGCGCGCCTCGCGCAACGGCAATGTCATGATCTCGTCCGACCGTTCCAACTTCAGCATTTGCGGTGTTTGCGTATTGATATCCGATGGCAGCATGTCGGCGCGGATAGGATCGAGAACCCCGCCCGGCGCCATAATCAGAAGCCAGTCTATGATGTTGCGCAACTGGCGCACATTTCCGGGCCACGAGTACGTTTGCAGAGCGGCGATGGCATCTTCGCCCAAAGTCCGGCGCGGCATTCCGGCCGCCGCTGCGGCCCGCTCTAATAGATACTGGGCGAGCGCCGGAATATCTTCACGGCGACTGGACAGTGCGGGAACCTCGATGGGAACCACATTCAGTCGGTAGAACAATTCTTCGCGAAAGGCCCCGTTCTTGACTTCTGCTTTCAAGTCGCGGTTTGTGGTGGCGACAACGCGCACATCTACATCGACGGGCCCGTGACTATTTGAGCGCTCCAACCGCTGATCCTGCAGAATGCGGATGATGCTGCTTTGGGTCGCCTGCGGCATGTCTGCGACTTCATCGAGGAGCAGAGTCCCGCCGTCGGCCAGTTCAAGCAGTCCGGGCGCATGGTCGTCTTCGCCTTGAGCGGCGCTTGCCAAGCCCATCGTTTGCTTGGCCGCACTCGCGCTATTTGTTCCGAACAGAATTTCGGTCAGGCGATCAGGATGCAAGGATGCGCAATTCACAACCACGAACGGTGCCGCGGCGCGCGGAGAATGCAGATGAATCTGGCGGGCCACGACTTCTTTGCCCGACCCTGCGGGCCCAGAGATCAGAACACGAGAGCCTGTCGGCCCCACTCTTTCTATGGCGCGGCGGATGTTTGCGATTGATGCACATGAGCCTACAAATGACTCGGGTGTGCCCGCGCGGGTTTTAAGTTCCAAGTTTTCGCGCTTAAGCTTGGCAGCCTCAACCGCCCTGCCCAGAACGAGTAAGAGGCGGTCGGCTTCAAACGGTTTTTCAATGAAATCGTAAGCGCCGTGCTTAATGGCCTGTACTGCTGTCGCGATCGTGCCGTGGCCAGAGATCATCACCACGGGAACGCTCGGTCTCATGCTTTTGATGGCCTGAAGGACCTGAATTCCGTCTAACCGGCTTCCTTCCAGCCATATGTCGAGGATGACAGCCGCCGGCGCGCGCGCCTTAACCTGCTCGACGGCAGCTTCCCCGGTTGCGGCTTCCCGGGTTGTGAAGCCTTCGTCTTGAAGGATTCCACAAATCAGCATGCGAATGTCGGCTTCGTCATCGACGACCAGAATTTCACTGCCGGGTATTTCAGTTTTTGGTCCCATGATCTTACTTTATTCCCCCGCCTGCGCTGTGGACGGCGTCAGCGTATTTTGTGTGGTGTTTGCTGCGGTTTGCAGCGACTTTGGGAAGTGTAGAATGATTTGTGCTCCGCTTCCGTTGGCGCCGGACTCTTGCGAGTCAGCCGGAGCATCACGCAATGTGATCGCGCCGCCGTGGTCTTCTACGATCTTCTTGACGATGGCGAGGCCGAGCCCCGTACCTTTCGTGCGTGTCGTCACGTAGGGCTCCGTTAATCGAGTACGTTCCTCGGAGGGTAACCCTACGCCGTTATCGGTGATTTTGACCAAGAACACTTCCTCGTTTGTTTCCATCTCGATTTGAATGCGGCCGCGCGCGGTATCGGCGTCGGTGTTGATCGGTTTCAGGGCGTCAATGGATTCGACAGCGTTTTTCAAAACATTCGTCAACGCCTGCCCAACCTGACGTGAGTCACACAAAATACGGGACTGCGTATCGGGCAGGTTCAATGTGAACTCGATGTGCGGATAGGCTGTGCGTTGCAAGAAGACCGCGTCGCGAATGAGGCTGTTTAGATCCGCCGGACGCAAAACAGCTGCCGGCATTCGTGCAAATGCCGAAAACTCGTCAACCATTTTGCCGATGTCGCCCACATGGCGAATGATCGTATCGGTACACTGGGCGAAGAGTCCCTTGTCGTCTTCGATTTTATCCAAGTACCGGCGCTTGAGACGCTCGGCCGATAGCTGAATAGGCGTGAGCGGGTTTTTGATCTCGTGGGCAATTCGCCTGGCGACATCAGCCCAAGCCGCCTTACGCTGAGCGGACTGAAGAGCGGTGATGTCGTCAAAAGTCATTACGTATCCCACGACTTTATTTCCGGCTTGCTCCTGAGATAGACGCGCAAAAAATATCTTTTGTGTGCCCTCGAATGCAATTTGAATTTCTTGCGTGGCCGCCTTCTGTTTAGAACCTTGTAACTCCTCGATGAGCGGCGCGAACTCGGCTGCCGCGCTCACAAGAGGCCTACCTATAAAGTGGCTCAAGTCCGTCCCCAAAAGCAGAGAGGCGGAGCGATTGGGGAGCGTAATATTTCCTCGCGGATCAAGGCCGATGACCCCGGCGCTAACCCCTTCTAGAACGGTTTCAGTGAAGCGGCGCCGTTCATCAAGCTGTGCGTTGGTTTCCCGGAGCGCGGTCTGCTGCTCGTCGAGACGGATGGTCATCCGGTTGAAGGCGCGATTCAGGTAGCCGATTTCATCGGTCGGGTCTTTTTCGTCTACCCGAACAGAAAGATCGCCGCCGCGCACACTGTCGGTCGCGTTGATCAGATTCACAATGGGCTGGGCAAGTCGTGTGGCAAGGGATAGGCCAAACCAGATGGAAACCAGAAACAACAGAATGGCGACAACGCTAAAGAGCACAACAAGACTGAGTTGCAACTGAGAGCGTTGCTCTTCCAACCTAAGATATTCTGAGACGGCTTCCTCTGTGCGTTGAGTGCGGGCAAGCACATTGGCATCCACAAACCGGCCAACGTACAGATAGGCCACCGGAAATGACTTGAGTTTCACCAACGCGCGGACTCGGTCGGACTCCTCGCCGGTCACAACCGCGACCTGCCCGACGTCCGCTTGAGCCATTGTCTGAAATGGAATTTGCTCGAACGCGAGGGCGAACGTGTATCCAGCCTTAGCAATTACCTGCCCGTCGGGGCGGAAAATCACGGCCTCCGTCAATCCTCGGAATGCGGCCTGGGTCGAGAGAAACGAATTGAGCAAGTTCTGATTGATGCTGATACGCGACCACTGCGTATTGAGATCGGTGGCTACAGCCAGGGCGTCACCGCGAATAGCTTGCTGATGTTCCTCGAGGTACGCCCGGGCAATGGCTGCGGATTCTGTGACCGCAGTTTGCACCCGATCGCCAAACCACGCCTGCACGCCGAAGGTGAAGAACAGGGTCGAAAAGACCGCCATAAGTACAGTTGGAGTGACGGCGAGCGCGCCGAACAGCAGAACCAGGCGCGCATGCAAGCGTGAGCCCACGGCCCCTGCCCTATGCGCGCGCCAAAGCAAGATCAAGCGGCGCACGACGAGTGCAGTCAGCCCAAGTAAAATGACGAGATCGATGTTGAGTAGAACAAGACTTGGCCCGGCGTTCGGTTCTTCAACGCCCCAATCGGACATGGCCGTATAAGTCGCCATTCCGAACACCGCGCCGGCGCTGATCAAAACGACCGCAAGCGAGTCCAGTAGCCGGAACTGTTGAACCCATGACGGGCGGCCCCAGCCGGTTCCACCGCGCTTCAGGCCGGGCGCGGACGGTGTTTTTGGCTTTGAGTCTACTGTGCGTGCTTCCATTATCCGCTTTCTACTTCGGTCCGCGAATGATGTTGATATCGAGGTCTTTTATTTTTTTACGAAGCGTATTTCGGTTCAGGCCCAAAATGTCTGCAGCTTTCACCTGATTGCCGCGGGTGGCCGAAAGAGTGAGAGAAATAAGCGGGCGTTCCAACTCGCGCAATACGCGGTCGTAAAGGCCACGCGGCGGCAGAGCGCCATTGTGGCCGTCAAAATAATCCTGCAAGTGGCGCTCTATTGTACCGCTGAGATTATCGGACCGAATGTCATCGCCTGCGGACGGGGGCGCCGAAGCACTCGCGAGTTCCATCTCAACGACATCGACGCCAATCACCGGTTCGGCATACAGCGCGACAAGGCGCTTCATGAGATTTTCGAGCTCGCGCACATTGCCCGGCCAGCGGTGAGTCTTGAGGCGGTCGATGGCTGCGGAGTCCAGTGCTTTGTGCGGCAGTCCTTCGGCTGAGGACTGCGCCAAGAAGTGCGCGATCAGTTCTGGAATGTCCTCGGAGCGTTGGCGCAACGGCGGAAGTCGGATCGGTACGACATTGAGCCGATAATAGAGATCCTCCCGAAAACCGCCCATCTTGATCAGCTGGGTCAAATCGCGGTGAGTTGCTGAGACAATACGCACGTTGGCTTTGATCGGCGTCCGTCCGCCAACAGTGGTGTACTGACCGTCCTGCAAAACACGGAGCAAGCGCGTTTGCGCCTCCGGCGGCATGTCGCCAATCTCATCAAGAAAAAGCGTCCCGCCTTCGGCTTGCTCAAAGCGCCCAGTTGCACGGGTTAAGGCGCCTGTAAATGAGCCCTTCTCGTGTCCGAACAACTCGCTTTCTATTAGTTCACGCGGTATCGCAGCCATATTTACGGCCACAAAAGGCCCGCTGCGCCGCCGTCCAAAATCATGTAGTGCACGCGCGACAAGCTCTTTGCCGGTCCCGGACTCGCCAGTGATCATCGCTGTTAAGTCTGTGTTCATCAGGCGGGCCACGGTACGGTAGATGTCCTGCATCGCCGCTGAGCGCCCGACAATCGGTAGCCGTTCCTCGGTACCATTCGTCGGAGCCTGGGCACTGGATTTCGTCGATAGGGCGCGGCTGACCACTGCAACCAACTCGGCCAAGTCGAAAGGTTTGGGCAGGTATTCAAACGCACCGCGCTCGGCCGCTTTGACCGCGGTAAGCAAAGTGTTCTGTGCGCTCATGACGATTATGCGCAAATCCGGCCGGACTTTTCGGATGCGAGGAATCAAATCAAGCCCGTTTTCGTCGGGCATGACGACATCTGTAATTACGAGATCCCCGTCGCCGTCCGACACCCAGCGCCACAAAGTCGCAGCATTGCCAGTCGTGCGAACATTGTACCCCGCACGACCCAAAGCCTGCGTCAGAACGGTGCGGATGCCTTGGTCGTCATCGGCAATAAGAACAGTGGCGGTAGTCACTTAATTGTATCCTCGGTCGTAATGGGGAGCATGACGCGGAAAGTTGTCCGCGAGTCCTGGCTATCAAATTCTATAACGCCCCCGTGGTCGCTTATGATCTTTGCCACAAGCGCTAGACCAAGGCCGCTTCCTTTAGGTTTGGTCGTCACAAAGGGGTCAAATAGGTAAGGCCACAAATCTTCCGGAATGCCAGAGCCATTGTCTTGCACGGTCACAACCAACGGCAGTTGGACGCGCTCGCTTCCGCCCTGTAAGGCAACGCGGACGCCGGGCTGATAGGCCGTAGACAGTAGTATCTCACCGCCTTCGGCGGGAACGGCTTCCGCCGCATTTTTCACAAGATTCAAAAACACCTGTACGAGCTGGTCGATGTTGCCGGCCACGGGCGGCAACGATGGGTCGTAGCGCTCATTGAATTTGACTGCCTTGGCAAATCCGTTTTCGGCTAGGCGCCGGACACGTTCAAGAACCACATGAATATTGACCGGGTGACGTTCCAGTGGCCTGTCGTCGGAAAAAACCTCCATACGATTGACCAAAGCGACAATCCGATCGGCCTCATCGCATATTAGCTGCGTCAGAGCCCGGTCATCTTCGCTGGCGCCCTGCCCTAGGAGCTGCGCCGCCCCACGAATACCCGAGAGCGGGTTTTTAACTTCATGGGCGAGCATGGCAGCCATTGCCGTTACGGAGCGGGCAGAATTTCGGTGTTCCAGCTGCTGCCCGATTTTTTGCGCG
>JAUIGX010000077.1 GCA_030432435.1 Alphaproteobacteria bacterium | reverse complement strand
TTCAACATCGTCGATGAGTCCTTCAGGCACGAATGCGCGTCGAATAGCCGTACATTTCTGTCCGGCCTTTACCGTCATCTCCTTGACGACTTCCTTGACGAACAAATCAAATTCCGGTGCATCCGGTGTCACGTCGGGCCCAAGAATAGATGCGTTCAAGGAATCCTGTTCGGCAACAAAGCGTACAGATTCGCGCGCAATCACCGGGTGGCTCTGAAGTTTCAAAGATGTATGCGCGGACCCGGTAAAAGACACTGCATCCTGACAGGTCAAATGATCAAAAAGATCACCCGTGGACCCGGCAATAAATTGAATCGCACCCTTAGGCAGTACATCAGCCTCAACCATAACGCGGAAAGCCGCCTCCGCCAGATACGCGGTCGCTGAGCCGGGCTTAACAATCGCCGGCACGCCCGCGAGAAGAGTGGGGGCGAGCTTCTCCAGCATTCCCCATACCGGGAAATTGAAAGCGTTGATGTGGATCGCGACGCCCTGCAACGAGGTGTATACGTGGTGACCAATAAAGGTTCCGCCCTTGCTGAGAACCTCGGGATTACCATCAATTAGAAGCCGGTCATCCGGCAACTCGCGGCGACCTTTGGACGAATAGGCGAAGAACGTCCCTGCGCCGCCTTCGATGTCGATCCAGCTATCAACACGGGTCGCGCCTGTTGAATAAGACAACTCATAGAGCTCGTCTTTTCTTGCCATGATCGCCTGAGCAAGCGCTTTGAGCATTTTGGCGCGCTCATGAAACGTAAGCTTCCGTAGGGCCGGCCCGCCAACGTTTCGGGCGTAATCCGACATAGCCTTGAAGTCAGCGACACCGCTGCCGATTTCAGCAACGGCATCGCCGTTAACGGCGGAATAATAGGGAGTAAACTGACCCGAACCTTCGGCCCATTTTCCTTCAGCAAAGCTGCGTAAGCGCAACACACCCATGGCCGCGACCTCCGAAATTTAGATTGAATTATTTACCGGTGAAGACCGGTTTACGCTTCTCTAGGAAGGCGGCAACGCCCTCGCTGTAGTCAGCGCTCGCGCCGAGTTCTCGCATCAAATCGCGTTCAATGTCGAGTTCTTCGTCCAAGGTATGTGACCATGACCCGCGAATCGCTGCTTTCGTGGCAGCAAGCCCGCGAGTCGGTCCTGCGGCGAAGCGCCCGGCAAGAGCATCGACCTCTTCTTTTAATTTGTCGTCGTCGACACACTTCCAGATCATGCCCCACTCGGCGGCTTGTTCGGCCTTCAAAGGGTCGCCGGTCAACGCCAAGCCCATCGCGCGCGCTTGCCCTGCTAGCCGCGGCAATGCCCACGTGCCACCGGAATCCGGGATAAGGCCAATATGGGCAAAGGATTCTATGAACTTAGCGCTGCGCGCCGCGATGACAATGTCACACGCAAAAGCGATATTCGCGCCTGCACCCGCCGCCACGCCATTGACGGCGCCGATCACGGGCATTTTTAGCGCGGCAAGCCGCTTAATCAGCGGGCTGTAATACTTCTCGACAGAGTCGCCAAGATCAACACTTGCGCCGCCAGGCGCTACACTTCTGTCCGAAAGATCTTGGCCCGCACAAAAACCTCGGCCGGCACCACTCAAAACCAGAACGCGCGCTTCCGAACTGGCCTCGATCTCAGACAAGGCCTGCGCGACTTCTTCATGCATTTGAACGGTAAAACTGTTCAGTCGATCCGGACGGTTTAAAGTAATCCGTGCAACACCATCGACAATCTCAAAAATGATTGTTTCTGCCATCTTCATCGCTCCCAATTATTTGCAGAATGACCGGTCGGATTATTACTAGCAAGGGCTTATTGGCTACGATAGACATGTTTCTTGTTTGCATCCGAGTTCTTTCAATCCAAGGAAGACAATGACCGAAGCTGCCAAGTTAGCACGCCGCGTTGCAGAGACCCTTCTTACGCGCGAAGGAACCGGTCCGGCGTGGGATATACAGATAGAAGCGGCGGACGAGGGATACAGTCGCCTCTCCATGCGCGTCCGAGACGACATGCTAAACGGGTATGGAAGTACGCACGGCGGAATGCTGTTTGCTCTCGCGGACACGGCTTTTGCCTACGCCTGCAATTCCCGCAACATTACAACCGTCGCCCAAAGCGCATCTATTGTTTTTCTGGATCCGGGCAAGCCTGGAGAACGGTTGGTAGCTGAAGCGCAGGAAAAATCTTTGAAAGGTCGCACCGGCGTATACGGGGTAACTATTTTTGGCGAAGACGGCCGCGTAGTTGCAGAATTCCAAGGGGTTTCCCGCGCGATTGGCGGCACTGCTGTTGAATAAATGAGGAAAAGAAAAAATGTCTGACGCATATATCTGTGATGCCATCCGCACACCAATTGGCCGCTATAACGGCGCCCTGGCAAGCGTTCGGGCCGATGATCTGGCCGCCATCCCGCTTAAAGCCCTGATGGCTCGCAATCCCGGGGTGGATTGGGCGACACTCGACGACATCATTCTCGGATGCGCAAATCAAGCTGGCGAAGACAATCGCAACGTTGCCCGTATGGCCGGATTGCTCTCCGGAATGGGCGAATCCGTGCCGGGGACAACGATCAATCGCCTATGTGGCTCCGGTATCGATGCAGTTGCGATGGCGGCCCGCGCGATCAAGACCGGTGATGCCGAAGTCATTGTGGCCGGCGGAACCGAAAGCATGACCCGCGCACCCTTTGTCATGGGCAAGGCGGAATCAGCGTTCAGTCGCAACGCCCAGATTTTCGATACGACAATTGGCTGGCGCTTTGTAAACAAGGTGACCAAAGCCAATTACGGCGTAGATTCCATGCCCGAAACCGCAGAAAACGTCGCCGAGGAATTTCAAATTTCACGCGAAGATCAGGACGCGTTTGCGTTGCGTAGCCAACAGCGCACACTCGCCGCACAGGAAAATGGACGGCTTGGTAAGGAAATCACGCCTGTTGAGATTCCGCAAAGGAAGGGCGATCCGATTGTCTTTGAAAAAGACGAGCATTTGCGGGCGACAGACATCGAATCCCTTGGCAAATTAAAGCCTATCGTGCGTCCGGGTGGAACAGTTACTGCGGGGAACGCAAGCGGCGTGAATGATGGTGCATGCGCTGTCTTGGTGGCTAGTGAAGCTGCTGTCAAAAAGTACAACCTCACCCCCATCACCCGAGTCGTTGGCGGAGCGTCAGCGGGCGTGCCTCCCCGCATCATGGGAATTGGTCCCGCGCCGGCCACTTTGAAGCTCCTGGACCGGCTCAAAATGTCGGTGGCCGACGTCGATGTCATTGAACTCAATGAAGCTTTTGCGGCTCAGGGGCTCGCCGTCCTTCGCAAATTGGGACTCCCCGACGACGCAGAACACGTCAATCCAAATGGCGGCGCCATTGCTCTCGGTCACCCACTTGGCATGTCAGGCGCGCGGTTGGTTCAGACCGCCTCTCTGGAACTGCAAGCCCGGAAGGGCAAGTATGCTCTGTGCACCATGTGCATCGGAGTAGGTCAGGGAATAGCATTGCTACTAGAGCGTGTATAGATCGCCCCTGTTATTAATTGACCGACTGTTCGATTTATTATTATAATGGCAACAGTGTTAATATGCACGGACCCGGAAAAATCAAATGTATACAACGGAATTACAAAGCCACCAGGACAAGACGACTGCGGTAAGTGATGCCGAAGTCGAAGCGTTGACGGATGCCTTTGAAGCTCGGGTTGCCGCCGACGAATTCATAGAACCAAACGACTGGATGCCGGACGCATACCGCCGAACACTTGTTCGGCAGATGTCTCAGCATGCGCATTCGGAAGTTGTTGGCATGTTGCCGGAAGGCAACTGGATATCGCGCGCACCGTCTCTTCGTCGCAAAGCCGTGTTGCTTGCCAAAGTTCAAGACGAAGGCGGCCACGGTTTATATCTTTATGCAGCTGCCGAAACATTGGGCACGTCCAGGGAAGAGATGATCAACGCTCTCCATAGCGGACGCGCCAAGTATTCAACGATTTTCAATTACCCGACACTCACGTGGGCGGACATTGGCGCGATCGGTTGGCTTGTGGACGGCGCCGCAATTATGAATCAGGTTCCATTGCAACGCACTTCCTATGGCCCGTACGCACGCGCAATGGTCCGCGTTTGCAAAGAAGAGAGCTTCCACCAACGCCAGGGCTACGAGATCATGATGGCGATGGCGAACGGGACTCCCGAGCAACATGATATGGCGCAAGACGCGCTGAATCGCTGGTGGTGGCCGTCACTAATGATGTTCGGACCGACGGACGATAATTCTCCGAACACGGAACAGTCGATGCGCTGGCGCATTAAGCGTGAAACAAACGACGAGATCAGACAGCGGTTTGTTGATGTGACCGTTCCACAGGCTGATGCTCTTGGCCTTAAGATTCCGGACCCGGCACTGAAGTGGAATGCGGAACGCGAGCAATATGACTTTGGCGAAATTGATTGGTCCGAATTTTGGGCCGTTGTTAAAGGCGAGGGTCCTGTTGCGAAGGAGCGCATAAGCGCAAGGATTGATGCCTGGGAAAAAGGTGCGTGGGTACGCGAAGCCGCCGCCGCCCATGCAGCAAAACAAATCCCCGTTAAGAAGGTTGCGTAGGATGGATAAGGCAGCGAAAAACGAATGGCCTTTGTGGGAAGTCTTTATTAGGTCAAAGGGCGGCCTTGCCCACAAACATGTCGGATCGGTGCACGCGTCCGACGAGAAGCTAGCCATTCGCCACGCCCGCGACACTTATACGCGGCGCAAAGAAGGCGTAAGCATCTGGGTGGTGCAGTCGTCTCAGATCACGGCCTCAGACCCGGCACAGTCCGGCCCAATGTTTGAACCGGCCGAGTCCAAGATTTATCGCCATCCGACATTTTATAAAATCCCCGACAACGTAAAGAACATTTAGTCCCATGGACCGCGATACAGCCCTTTTCGAATACTTAGTGAGACTCGGGGACGATTCTCTGATCCTGTCGCAGCAACTATCGGGCTGGTGTGGCCACGCTCCGACACTTGAGGTCGACTTATCTGTTGCCAATATTGCGCTGGATCTACTCGGCCAAGCAACGCTTTTGCTCGACTATGCCGGAGAAGTGGAAGGCAAAGGGCGCGATGCCGACAAGTTAGCTTTTAGCCGGGACGCTCTAAAGTTTCGCAATTGCCTTCTCGTCGAACAGCCGAATGGAGACTTCGCACAGACGGTCGCGCGGCAATTTATTTTCTCAACTTGGCAGCGGTTACTTTACCAAGGTCTCAGCCAATCATCCGACCCGCAACTGGCCGGTATCGCGGCAAAATCGCTGAAAGAAATTTCTTATCACGCTGATTGGGCGGCTGAGTGGGTGGTGCGACTTGGCGACGGCACCGAAGAGAGCCGCGAGCGTATGACGAACGGCCTGGATTGGATGTGGCGGTTTGTTGGTGAACTGTTTGAAACCGATGAAATAGATAGCGCGTTAGGCAAACTTGGCATTGCGGGACCTAAAGAGTCCCTCCGCACAGACTTTGATGCCGCCCTGAAGGCAACGCTTGAAGCTGCCTCACTGCCCCTTGAGCCGCTCCCGACACCAATTTTTGGCGGCCGCACCGGCCATCACTCCGAACATCTCGGTCACATTCTCTCTGAAATGCAATTTCTACCTCGTGCTTACCCAGACGCGGTTTGGTGATAGCAGTGTTGCGCGATCGTATTATGAACATACTCGCCGACGTACCGGATCCAGAGATTCCGGTCATTTCAATCGTTGAACTCGGCATCGTTCGCGAAGTGAGCGAAGAACCGCCGACAGTAATCATCACACCGACCTACACAGGATGCCCCGCAACTCAGGTCATAAAGTCTTCGATCCGGGAAGCATTGGACTCTGCCGAACTATCACATGTAGCAATCAAGACGAGTATAACTCCCGCGTGGACCACCGACTGGATTAGTGAAGCCGGGCGCCAAAAACTTCGTAAATACGGCATAGCGCCGCCACCAAGCAGAGAGGCTGCCGCGACGGCCGCCGTAGAATGCCCTCAGTGCGGCTCGACCGACACTCACGAGATTAGCCGCTTTGGATCAACTCCGTGCAAAGCGTTGTGGCAATGTCGAAGCTGCAGCGAACCCTTTGACCGCTTTAAGTGCCATTGATCGAATATGTCTTCTACATTTTACCCCTTACACGTTGCTGAAGTTCGCCGGGAAACTGACGAGGCTGTTTCAGTCCTCTTTGATGTTCCGCAGGACCTAGCCTCAAAGTTTAAGTTCAAGCCGGGTCAGCATCTAACGATCCGACAGAACATTGATAACAACGAGGTTCGTCGCAACTACTCCGTGTGCGTTTCTCCTCACGAGAACGCGTTGCGAATTGCGATTAAGCAAATTCCGCAGGGCGCATTTTCGACCTGGGCTAATACTGTGTTAACGGCCGGAAGCACGTTAGACGTGATGCCTCCGCATGGAAGTTTCACATGGAATTTCGAGGCTTCCGCAAAAAGACGTTACGTTTTATTCGCAGGCGGTTCGGGAATCACACCGATCCTCTCCCTTCTCAAGACAGGGCTTGCCGAAGAGCCCGAGAGTCAATTCATCCTTCTCTACGGGAATCGCGGAAGCAACTCGATTATGTTTCTTGAAGAGATCGCTGGACTGAAGAATCGCTACATCGGGAATTTTCAGGTCTACCACTTCCTGGAAGATGAAGAAGGGGAAGTCGATCTCTTCAATGGCCGATTAGACAAGGAAAAGACTTTAAGCGTCTTGGAAAGCATTGTTGACCCGAGCGAAGTTGATAAGTTTTTTATCTGCGGACCGGGGCCGATGATGAACGCTGTCGAGGAAACGCTTACTGCGGGCAATGTCCCAAAGAACCATATTATGGTCGAGCGATTCACAACCGACACGCTATCCCCGAAGCAGTTGGATGCCGCCAGAGACTTGCAAAAACAAGCCGCTGGAAAAACCGTCCAAGTATCCCTAGAGGGGCGGAAACGTTCGTTCGTGTTCGACGCCGATAAAGGCAGCATACTTGAGAATGTTGGCGCGCTTGGCTTACCCGCGCCTTATGCCTGTAAGGCCGGTGTCTGCGCCACATGTCGCGCGAAAGTTATTAGCGGCAAGGTAGAGATGAAGGCGAACTACGGCTTAAGCGAGGAAGAAGTTGAGCAGGGGTACGTGCTGACATGTCAGGCAGTGCCGATGAGCGACGACGTCGAACTCGATTACGATGCCTAACGTGAACTGATACGTTACCCTAGCCTGTTCTAAACCGAGACGCTATCCCGGCTGCTCGCGTCGAGTCCTACTTCCAGCCCTCAATCGTTTCCACCCACGTAGTCAAAAACGCATTTGCCTGGTGACCGTCTAGAACACGGTGATCGAGGGTAAGTGAAACATACGCCATTGGACATATGACTAGGCTGTCGTGCCCGTCCAGCTCTCTCACCACCACCCGTTTTTCGAGCTTGCCTACACCCAAGATGGCAGATTGCGGCTGATTGATGATAATCGGGGTGGCAACCAGGCTACCCGAAACACCATGATTTGAAATTGTGAACGTACCGCCCTGCATATCTTTGGGACGGAGCTGATTGGCGCGCGCACGTGTGGTGATATCGGTGAGCCGCTCCGCGATCCCTTGCAGAGATAAGTCTTGTGCCCCGTGCACCACCGGGACTACGAGCCCTTTGTCCCCTAGCGCCGTCCCAATGCCGATATTGATGTCTGGAAAAATTTCCAGTTCATCATCGTGCCAACGGCTATTGACCGTGGGGACGGCTTGAATGGCCTTGACGCACGCGGCAATGAAATAGGCTGTGTAGGTGAGCTTAGCATTGTGCCGCTGGAAAGTCTCTTTTTGGCGCTCCCGGTCACGCATAATGGCCGTGAAGTCGACTTCAAACACCGCCGTCACATGAGGAGCCGTCGAGACGCTTCGCTGCATATGCTCGGCGATAGCGCGGCGCATAGGGTCGTGTGGGATTTTCTGCCCGAACTTCACGGGCTGGCTAGGCGGCTGTGATTTAGCAGATTGCGCTTTTGAAGATGGAGACGGCGCAGACGGCGCTCTTTCGATGTACGCAAGCACATCTGCTCGCGTTATGCGCCCGCCTCTTCCCGTTCCAGTAATCTGGGCGGGATCACAATCATGTTCCGACAACAGGCGCCGGACAGACGGCGAGAGCCTTAATTCCGGATCGAAGTTCTGATCTTTTTTCGCGCGTGCGGGTTTTGCGGGCGCCTCATCGGAACTTTGCGGAGCCGCAGATGGCTTCGAAGCTGACTCCCCAGATTTTATGCTACCGATGACCATCCCGGGTTCCACCTCGGTCCCCACCGCGGTCAAGTTATCTCCAAGCGTGCCCGCGCCTGGTGCCGGCACCTCCATAGTGACCTTATCGGTTTCAATCTCGGCAATCGGCTCGTCCACATCTACGGCACTACCGGGAGATTTAAGCCACGCCCGTAAAGTGAACCGCGTGCCTTCCGCTTCGCCCTCGGAAACTATGATGTCAATTTGCGTCATATCTTCAGAAACTAATTAGATTGTTGATTGCCGCCTCAATGCGCTCGACGGTCGGAACAGCTGCATTCAACAAAACAGGGTTATAGGGACTCGGGATGTCTGGCATCGTAAGGCGTTCTGGCGGCGCATCAAGGTCAAGAAAGCACTCCTGGCTAACCACAGCCGTGATTTCGGCGCCAAAGCCTGCGGTCGCAATATCCTCATGTACGACCAGGCAACGATGAGTTTTGCGCACCGAGGTCAAGACCGTCTCGCGGTCCCACGGCACGAGTGTACGTAAATCAATGACTTCGACGCTTTGTCCCGAGGACGCTGCGGCTTCTTCACAACGATCAACCATCGCGCCCCACGTCACAATTGTGAGGTCCGAACCTGAGGTGATCGTCTTTGCGCGCCCGAAGGGTACGACATAGTCATCGCCCGGGTAAGGACGGCGCGACCACTTCAGGTCTAAAAGACCTCGGTGCTCAAAGAAGATCACAGGGTCGTTGCCGCGCAATGCCGTTCGCAGCAGCCCAACGGCATCCTCTGCATTGGACGGCACAACAACCTGCCAACCGGTATTGTGAATCCATTGCACTTCATTGGTCTGGCTATGCCAGGGGTCGCCACATTTTGAGAACCCACCGGCCATACGCACCACCATCGGCGCGGCAAAGCGATTGCCAGTACGCCAGCGCATTGTGCCGCAATCATTGAGTTGCTCTGTGGCCGGCTCAGCGTATTTGCGAAACTGTATTTCCGGCACCGGCAGCAACCCGGCGAGCGAGAGGCCTACAGCGCGCCCTATAATGCCTTCTTCGGATAAGCTGGTGTCGAACACACGATCAGTTCCGTATTTTTTCTGAAGTCCCATCGTGACGGCGTGGACGCCGCCCTTCGGTCCAATATCCTCACCGAACAAAAGCATTTTTGGGTTGGTTGCGAGTTCATGGTCAAGGGTCCGCCGAATCGCCGTAACCATATTGATCCGAGCTCCTTCCGGAGCGGGCGTTTCGGTGCTGGCCGGATAGACGTGATCGGAGGGCCATAATCCACCGACCGACTGACGAATAGGCTCTCCGTTCGAATCTGTCTCCGAGAAAACGAATCGGGTCAAATCGGATGTGGAAAGCACCTCTCGTTCTTGAACTCTCGCCACTGCCGCATCAACTTCAGCCTTAGCCTGCTGCTCAATTTTATCCCAATCGGCAGCCGACATAATCTTTGGTACGAGATACTCTTTCAGGCGCGGCAGCGGGTCCCTCGCCTTTTCACCGGCGACAAACTCAGGCGTTTTGTAATCTTGAGTGTCTTGAGCCGAATGCCCAGAGAGTCGGGGAACCGTAAGGCGCAAGAGAACCGGGCCTTGGCGGTCCCGCACATGGCCGACACCCGTGGTAATCAGCTGTAGCGCCTCTTCGGGGTCCGTGCCGTCACCGCTGAGAATGGTAAGACCTTTAAAGCTGGCGAGATTCTGGGAGATGTCGCCGCCCGGTGTTTGAAACTGAGACGGCACAGAAATGCCGTAACCATTGTCCTCAATGTAGAATAGCAGTGGCAATTTTAAGGTGGTCGCCATCGTTAAGGCGGCCCAAAATCCATTCGTCGCAACAGAGGCATCGCCACCAAGAACAACCGCAATGGCGTTGTCCTTCGACGCATCTTTGAGAACCTTACTGCGATACTCGATTGCCTGGGCCCAGCCCGCACTTGGCGTGTATTGCGACCCGACTCCGCCGCACATCGGAAGTGCCTGAGGCCCGTTCGGATTGGCAAAATTGAACACCGTACCAATGTCGCGGCCGTCGCTATAACCGCCGACCCGCGCAAGAGAAGCTGCTAAAACCTCATCCACGGAAATGCCGAGGCCGAGCAACAAGGGGCGTGAACGGTAATAGCCCGTTGCCGCATCAAGAGTACTGGTTAGCCGCTGAGCCAGAAGAATCTGAGCGAGGTCGTGACCACGTGCCGAGAATTGATAAAACATCTTGCGATCGGGCAAGAGGACGGTTTCCTCAAGATCATCAAGAGTCCGCGAAAGCAATAAAGTATGAACAACGCTGGCCCAGTCGCATCCAGCACTGAGATTGTCGTGAGGGCCACTGTGTCTTGCAGCACTAGCCATAAGTGTCTCCGGTGTTCGGTAGATTAATCAAATAGCAGCCGCAGCTAGCCATTCCAATTAATAGAATGACTGGTCGGACAATACGAGGCAAGTCCGAAAGGCCGATTATTTTGGCAGACGGGAGTAAAATTGCCTGCCCGAACAATTTGGCTATGAAGGCGCCCTGAAGCTTGCGAAGCAGGAAGCTGGCGCGAGGGAGATCCTGCTCAGGTCGGGTACAGCCATCGCTATATGTGACGGCCGACCCGAAACCCGAACAAAGACTTGCTAGCGAGTTGAAGCGACTCGGCTCTGCGCACCGTCCTGGTCCTGCTCCCCAGCGACCTCTTGCGCCGGGTGAAGGATATAGACCTGCGTAAATTTCACCTGCATGGCGGCGGAGACGGCCGTGTTTTTACCGGTTTCCGGGTCCGGATACGCATCGGCTAGGCGCGTTAGCGCTCGATAGACGGACGGCGCTGACACCTGGCCATAGCTGGAATGATGAGTCGACCAAGATCTGACAAACCTTAGATTCCAGTTATCGACGTCAACATAGCCGCCCATCAGCCCTTCGGCGCCCTGTGGTGTAAGTTTCAGGTTAAACCGTACATCCTTAACCCACTGGATCGAATGGGTGCTGAAGGTCTCTGACCATGGAATGCCCAGATCCTTTGCCTCGGTGGTCAGAACGCCGTCGACGATCTTACCTTTAAATTCCTGGATGAATCGTTTTCCCCAGCGGGCATCTACACGTTGGGTCCCACCGGCGGCAAAGTCCTTTCCGCTGGCATCGGTCATCAGGTCCTCAAGGCCCCGATACGTAGTCACCGTGACATCGTCGTCGTTAACAAGATCGTCCACACCGGTGATTTCAAACATCAACCTGTTGACGCCATAGCTCTGCATGTAGGCGTTTTCAAAATGATAAATGGCGCCGTCAGGGCCCCGATATCCGGCCACACAGCCGAGGGCGCGATACAGCTGATTGTCGATTCCCTCATCGCCTTCGGGGCTGACAAAATCTTCGGCGCCGGTCTTTCCGTCTAAATCCAGACCGATCGCGGTATTGCCCTGAGCCTCATAAAATGGATACGGCTCTTTCGAAGTGCCCGGGAAATAGACTTCGCTTTCACGAGCGAGTTGGGTTTCCATGAGGGTCCGCTTCGTGCCGTCATCGGGAAACAAGAGCGCGAACTGCTCGCGCGGCCCGTCATTAAACCCCTGGGGGCACTCGGTCTTGCCTTCGGGAGTCTGATATACGGCCCAGTACCTATTGGTCAGAACGTAACCAATCTTACCGTCTTTCAGCACCGCCGAGGCCACATCGTCTTCAGCCAAGGCATTGCCCGCACCGAACACTGCACCGGAGAGTGCCACGCTCGCTGCAGCGATCATCATGCGCGAGGCGGTAAACGACCGGCCCGTTTTTACTGATGCATCACGTTTCATTGGTTTCTCCCTACCTTGAAATCGTTACCGTTAGCCGGCGTTATTGAGAAAATCGTCTCTTAGCCAGAATGCTTTAAAACCGTTGCGGTATCCATTGAACTCGCCCCAGTGGTCTCCCTCGGCATCGCCGACAATTTTATCGCCCGCAAAGCGGAAAACGGGTTTGCCGCGGTATGCCCATACATTCAACGCATCGTCTTGCCCTTCCGCCGCGTAGTGCCCGGTCTTCGGGTCAATCGCCACGACGCTCCAAGCCTCATTGTAAGTTTTGGGGGTCGTGGACGCGAGAACATACGGCCAGGTCTCAAGGCATCGTTGAGGATCGCCGCCGCCGCAGATCGCTAGACGATACGCTTGCGTCGTACCAGGATGATCGCAGGCCAGTTGATCGGGGGCATCGTCGCCGCAGACATAGGTATAGATTGTTCGACCTTGGGCATCCGCGAGCACCAAGCCAACATTACCTTCCTGAACGGTGAACTCCTCCGGTGGAGCCGGCATCCGCTGTGTGTAGACATTGTCCCATCCCGGCACATCACTGCCTAAGAAGCTCCGGTAACCTGTATCCCCAGCGTAGGTATAAACTGGCTGCCCTCTATAAGCCCATTGCCCGATCCCGGGGGACCGCTCGTTTATGGTCCATTCACCGCGAGCTTGAGCCGTCGCCGGGGCGAGAACCGGCGACCAATCATCCAAACACGAAGCGACACAGTTCGACTTGTTGAGGTCGTCGTTATCCCAGGCATAAATGGAATAGCCCTCAAAGTTCACAAGCAGGCGGCCAGTATTGACGACCACGACATCAAAGGACGGAGGAATATTTGGTTCCGGCCCGACTGGTATGCGCACCGCAGGACCGTCGTTCGCGGGCTCAGCCTTCGTGCCGCCGTAAACATCGCCGGGCTTGCTATCTAAAATCGAAGTATACAATGGGTAACCGTCAAAAGCCCACTGGAGCGAACCGTCATCGCGCTCGATCGTCGTCCATTTACCGACAGGCTCGGCGCCCTCGTCCGCGAGAACCGGAGGCCATACTTCGACGCAGCTTGGCCGCTTGTCGAGTTCGGGCAACTCATACCCGCCCGGATACGGACTCATCAGCCCGGTGTTAGTCGTCGTTACTTTGTCCGTGCAATTAGAGGCTTGCTCTTTGCGATCGCCAAGATCGCCATTTCGCAAACCGTGCAATGGCCAACTGTAGAGTGTTTTGCCCTGCGGGTCGGCAAAGACCGGCCCTTCCAGGGCTGTGAGTTGAACGCTAAATCCCTCGGGCAGCGGCACAGGAACATAGTCTTCCCGCATCTGCTCATCGCCAGCTGCCTGCCAAAACTCTTGGGAGGCGGCGGGCGAAACGGTGCTCACACTAACGAGCAACGCTGCAATCACCATGTTTCGCTGCAGTCGCATGTCTTCGTCCTTACAAAACTGATCGTACTAAATACCCTGGCTCAAAACGTGGCCCGAGCAGCTTAAGCTATGATTTCACCGACTTCGCTGGATGTGTTGTTGCTCTTGGTTCC
>JAUIGX010000300.1 GCA_030432435.1 Alphaproteobacteria bacterium | reverse complement strand
TTCGCCGCGTTCCTTCGCCAGCTTGATCTGAGTTTGTCGTACAAGGTAGCGTTCGCGCTGTATATCGGTGCGCTCGTCAATGCACCGGTCACATGACACGCCGGCAACAAAATTCGGGGATGTGCGACCGGCGGCGCTGACGGGTGATCGGCAGGCGTGGCACAATTGATAGTCGCCAATTTCTAGATCATGTTTCACCGATACGCGGTAATCGAAAACAAAACAATCGCCGCGCCAACGGCTTTCCGCCTCCGGGATGTTCTCTAGATATTTCAAGATTCCGCCCTTCAGGTGGAAAACATCGTTGAGGCCGCGTTCTTTCAAGTATGAGGTTGCCTTCTCGCAGCGGATGCCGCCCGTGCAGAACATCGCAACTTTTTTGCCTTCCAGGTCGGCGCGATGGTCTTCGAGCCATTTCGGGAGGTCGCTAAAACTCGTGGTTCTTGGATTGATCGCGCCCTCAAACGTACCCATCTCCACTTCGAAGTCGTTGCGTGTATCGATTACAATCGTGTTCGGATCGGCAATGAGGGCATTCCAATCCTTAGGCGCGACATAGGTGCCGACGCTTGCCAATGGATTGACGCCCGGCACCTTCATGGTGACGATTTCTTTCTTCAGGCGGACCTTCAGGCGAAGGAACGGCATACTCTCGGCATGCGATTCCTTGTGCTCCAGATGCATAGAATTTGGCAATGCCCGCAGGGCGACCAATGCGGCATCGATGCCCTCTCGCGACCCGGCGAGTGTTCCGTTGACACCCTCTGGTGCCAGCAAGACCGTGCCCTTCAGGCCGTGAGCAGAGAGCTGCGCCAGTAACGGTTCGCGCAGGGCTGCCGGGTCTTCGAAGGGGGTGAAGTGATAAAATGCGGCTACTACAATGTCGGTCATAGGAGGCAATATAGGCGACAAGTTTCCAAGATAAAACGCAGCCTACAATATATTAGTTCGCCATCGAAAATTGAGGCTGCCCCTCCGGGCAAAATTAAAGGTTGTAAATTTCTCTAAATATATAAAAATCAATCTCAAGTGATTGTGATTCTTTAGCAAGTTTGTGAGGGTGACGTATCTACCCTCCGCTGAAAACGGGGGTGCTATGCGAATATCCAAATCACTATTATTGGCTGCGAGCCTTTTTGCTTTGACTCAGGGGCCGCAAGCCGGGGCTGATGAGATTCGTGTGGGAACCATTTTTTCCTCGGCACAAAGTAGCGCTCAATCATTTCTCAGATTCTATAATTCAGGCACCAGCGCGGGGACCGCAACGGTCACTCTTCAAGACAACACCACCGGCGAAACCCTGGGGCAGTACCAAACTCCAAGCGTGCCAGCCGGTGCGGAATTGCAGTATCTTATTAATACGGTCGAGGACGGCACCGGGGCGACTTTCACCAAGCCTCAGTATTACACCGTCGTCGTTGATCCGACCTTTAGTGGTGCGTTCCAGCATGTGTTGTGGAAACCATCCGACGGAACGCTCACAAACCTGAGCACTTGTGCGGGAACGGTTAGCGCAAGCATCTCTACGCTTATCGGTGTTCACTCCACGTTGCTGGACAACGGTTACCCCAGCACAGTGGCGGTGACCAACACCGGCGTCACGGCGGCAACAGTCGAACTTGGCGTATATGATGCCCGCGATGGCAGTTCGCTCGGCACGTATACCACAGCGAGCATCCCGATTGGCGGGCAGGTGTTGTTACCGGTTTCCACGATTGAAGCCGGGATCGGCGTGACACCGACGGAGCCCATGTATCACTACAATATCCGGGTAGAGAGCGCGTTCAACGGATTCTTGCAACACATGGTGAACAACACCCAAGTTGCCGTGATTACCGACATGACCGCGCAATGTACCCTGACCGCCACAAGCGGAACGCCAACTTCAACCTTCGTAGGCGTTGTTTCCGGTGCTAACGATGAGGTTGGATCGCTAAGCATCACCGTCCAAACTGATGTGGAAACAGCATCTGCGCCAGTATCGGCGGAAATGAAAGCGCCAGCCAGCACAGAAAGCCAACAAGCCGTTTCGACAGCAAGCGGAAGCTACACACCGCAAAATGGAACCGCTATTGCCCTGTCGGGAACCTACAACTCGACCGGAGGGGGCTTGAGTTTATCGGGCGGCGGATACGCGTTTAGCGGGGCGCTGGACACAAACAATGGCAATCAAAGGCTCTCTGGAACCTATACCAATTCTAGCGGTAACGGTGGATTTGCGGCCGAGCGGCAATCAGCGACCAATTCGGGACTTTCGTATTGTGGCCATTGGGATGGCGTGATTGACGGCTCTTTTCAATCGGGTTCGTGGAGCTTTACGTTGAGTAATTCAGGCTCCGTCTCGGGCCGCACATCCAATAAGTCAGACGGTGACAGTCAAAATCTTTCAGGTTTTGTAGTAGGTCAACGCGCACGCGGTGCTACGGATGATGGAACTACCTTTGATGTATCGGTCGGCGGCAGCATTCAGACTGGAACGTTCAACTCCGAAGGAGATCAGGGAAACATCACCGCATCTCG
>JAUIGX010000076.1 GCA_030432435.1 Alphaproteobacteria bacterium | reverse complement strand
CAACGGCTATTGGCTTGCAGGAGTTCAACCCCGCGTCCCTCGTAGACCGACTTCAGTTCCTCTAGCAATGCCGGGACATCCGCGCCTTCGTTCAGACGCTCAGCGATCATGCGCTCGGTGACCGGTTCAGAAGTCGCAAACAGCAACGCTTCCAATATACGCAAGTCTTCCGAAAAACGGCGCTCCCGATCGGCATCCTGCTCGGCAACCTGCTCGGTTACCACGGACGGCATCGGAGGTAATTCCTCGTCCTCGGCCGTTTCCGGCGCTTGGGCCGTATCTTCTAAACTCTCATCGTCCTGAGTTTCAGCCACCTGGGCGTCAGACTCTTCGATGGCGGGGTCGTTGTCGTGATCAATCATTGGCAGTTGGCCGGTTCGCGGGTTTAACAAAAATCGGGGTGAAATGTCCGCCGTCTTGGCGAACGTCGGCCTTGCCGTCGCGGCAAAGTTCCAGCACGGCGACAAGCGTTGTGCTGATAGCCGAGCGCCTTAGCAGCGGATCTTTCACATTTTGAGGCAGAAACACTTTTAACTCCGTCCAATCCAGCACGCCCGGTAGGATTTCGCGCAGCCGCTGAACGGCATCGTCGATGGAGTATAGATCGAAAGGCTCGATTTCAAGGGCCGTAATGTTCTTCTGGCGATGCTGGCTCGCATAGGCCCGGAGCAGGTCATACAGAGAAACGTCATAGACCGCGCGGTAAGAAACCGGCAGGCCCTCCGGCATTCCGCGCGGAAAGAAATCAATCCCCCGGCGCGGGAGTTCAAACACTTTGCGACCAGCTTCTTGCATCGCTTCAAGCCGCAAGATCTGGAACTTGAGCGCCTCCGCCATTTCCGCAGCGCTCGGTTCGTCGTCCTCTTCTTCTTTCGGCAGCAAAAGCTTGGACTTGAGGAAGGCCAGCCAGGCGGCCATCACCAAGTAATCAGCGGCAAGCTCAAGCCGGAACACACGGGCCGTATCGATAAAGTGCAGATACTGTTCCGCAAGAGCCAGGATCGAGATGTGCATCAAATCGACCTTCTGATCCCGCGCAAGGGTCAGCAGCACGTCAATCGGGCCTTCGAAACCGCCCAAATTCAAGACAAGCTCCGACATCGGATCGGCTAGACGCTCGGCCAGCGAGCGCTCATCTTCCTCAAAATCGGGAATATTTTCTTCTATTTGATCAGACGGCATTTATTAAGCTTAATCCAGGGTTACGCCCGTCAGGAACGTGATTGCATTCACCACGCTGTCGACGACGGGCAAGATGAGTCCAGCGAAGAAATTCAAATCGACGCCAATGGTGGACCCCAGCCAGGGCAAGCCAATCAAAACGCCGAGCAGCAGGAAGATGCCGTATTTTTCCGTGCGCGCCAAGCCGCGTGCCAGAGGCAGCGGCAAAAGGCCGACAGCCACCCGCCCACCGTCCAAAGGCGGCAGAGGAATCATGTTAAAGACGGCCAGTATCACATTGATAAAAATACTGTATTGCAACCCTGTGCCTATCACAGCTCCGGTCAAACCGGGGGTCTGCGGAACGAAGTGAAGGAGCAGTGCGGAAAGGACAGCAAGCGCAATATTCATGCCTGGTCCGGCAAGCGCCACCCAGACCATATCCGCACGCGGCGAGCGCAGCCGTGCAAAGTTGACCGGTACCGGCTTCGCCCAGCCGAACAAGAATGGCGCGGACGACAGCAGCAAAATGCCGGGCAAGATGATCGTCCCCATTGGATCTACGTGGCGGATGGGGTTAAGGGACAAACGCCCGGCCTCCCTGGCCGTCGGATCGCCGAAGGTCAAAGCCGCATAGCCGTGCGCAGCCTCGTGCAGGGTAATGGCGAGAATGGCGGGAACCGCGATAACGGCAATTCCCAGGACCGTACCCCAAATATCATCCACGGCGAAGAGCGTCCAATACGCCGAATTCCGCGACCAGAACGTTCTCGAAAGTCTTCTGCGGCTTCAGCCGCACGGAAGACGCGCCTTCCAAAGATTTAAGTGCATTGCCGCCAAGCGGTTTTGCGCCTTTAGCTACGGCTTCCATATCCGCAAGGTTACCGTCGCAGTGCAGAACCACGTCGCACCCCGCTTCAAGAGATGCCGCCGCGCGCTCATCGAAGGGGCCCGACAGGGCCTTCATTCCGAGATCATCGCTCATGAGAAGACCCTCGAAGCCGATTTCACCGCGAATTATATCGCCAATAACGGTCTTCGATGTGGTGGCAGGACGTTCAGAATCGATGGATTTGTAGACAACATGGGCGGTCATACCGAAGCATACACCCTGCCCTTGCGCAGCACACAACACCTTGAACGGTGCAAAATCGCTGCCTTTGAGCACACCCAGGCTCTCGGTGACCACAGGAAGTTCCTTATGGCTGTCTGAAGTCGCCCGTCCGTGGCCCGGCAAGTGCTTAATAACAGGCACTATACCGGCTTCACGCAGCCCGTCGCAGGCATAAGGAGCCATTTGCGCGACAACGGCAGGGTCGGTGGAAAACGCCCGATCTCCAATAACATCGTGAGCCCCCAGCACGGGCACATCCATAACCGGCGCGCAGTCCACATCAATTCCAAGAGCGCAAAGCTCGCGGCCGATCAATGCCATGTTGGTTTTAAGGGCCTCGGCGCCGCGTTCGGGATTGCGGGCATAAAGCTCGCCGAACTCGGCCATAGATGGGGCAAACCGCCAGTGCGGCGGGATCAGGCGCTGAACCCTTCCGCCTTCCTGATCGATCAGAATCAACGGGTTATCGTCCGGCGTCAGAGACCGCAATTCCTGAGTCAGAGCAGAGACTTGCTCCGGGTCTTCAACATTTCGGGCGAAGAGGATGTAGCCCACAGGGCGGACACGGCGGAAGAACGCGCGCTCCTCGTCCGAGAGCGCCTTTCCAGCCATGCCAAAGATTGCCGCCAAGGGCGCGGAAGACATCATATGTTCTGCGATTTACGGGCGAACGACGATACAGGCGACGTTCTTGGCGGCCAGGGCCGCACACAGATCGTCAGCAGCGGCCTGATCGGACAGCGGACCGGCACGCAGGCGGTAGAACACACCCCGCTCGCCCAAATCCGCTTCCAAAACCAGGTGCTTGAGATCGCCCAATAACTCTGCGTGCTGTCCACGGAGGCGATTCCACTCTCCTTCGGCGCCTTCGTTGGAGCGCGCGGCGGCCAATTGAACCAAATAGGCACCCTCCGGCACCGTTAGAGCCTCCGTTTGGGGCTCAGACTCATCGGTTATGGGCTTAGACTCTGCGGGTTTAGGCGTAGAGTCTGCCGGTTTTGCGCTCTCATTCGTGATTTCTGCCATCGCTCGTTCGAGCGCATCTGCATCCGCAGACTCTTCTTCTGGAGCGGCAGCAATCTCCGCATCTTCCATAGCCAGCTGTTCTTCTGTCATATCCGCCGGAGCCGGTGAAGGTTCAGGCTCCGCCACCTCCTCAACTGGTTTCGGGGGAGGCTCCTTCGGCTCCTCGGCCGGCGGCAAGAGATTTTCGACCTGCGGGGCCGCATCGCCTTTTGCCACCCGCTCATAGACCAGCTTGTCCTGGTTCGCGACCTGCATCCCGCCGGGATCAGCGGGTTTTGCTTTATAAGGTGTGCTCTCGGCCTTGATAATCGGAGGCTCTCCGCCCGACATCGACGGCCCGCTGGGACCACGAAACGCGAAATACCCAACACCGACGGCAATCAGTGTCCCGAGCAAAACGCCAAAAACCAGCCCATAGGAACGCCCGCTGCCGCCCTTATGGGCGCGGCCGTAATAATCGTCATCGAAAACCTGATCCGTGAACGGCGCAGCACGCAGATCGTCGCCCGCGCCAGGTTTCGCATCCTCGCGGCGCAACGGTGGGCCGTCCCCGTCCCGATTACTGGGCATCAACGCATCTCCTCGACCGGCTCGACGCCAAATACAGCAAGGCCAGACGCTATCACCACGCCGACGCCTCGGACAAGCGCGAGCCGCGCGAGAGAAACGCTTTCATCTTCTGATTGAAGAAAGCGAAGTTCCGCCGCGTCGTTGCCTTTGTTCCAAAGCGCATGAAACTGGGAGGCAAGATCGTACATATAAAAGGCCAGGCGGTGGGGCTCGTGGGCCTGGGCCGCGGCCTCGACCATACGCGGCCATGCCGCCAGGGTGCGCAGCACCGCAATTTCATCAACATCCGTCAGGCGCGACAAATCAGTTTTTGCGAGGCCCGCGTCGGTCAAGTCGGCGTTCGGGAACATCTCGGCAGCATGACGCAACACGCTGCAGCCGCGGGCATAGGCGTACTGCACGTAGAATACCGGATTCTCGCGCGACTTCTCGGTGACCTTGGCATAGTCGAAATCCAGCGGTGCATCATTCTTGCGGGTGAGCATGATGAAGCGCACCACATCCTTGCCGACCTCGTCGATAAGATCGCGCATCGTCACAAAGGTGCCTGCACGTTTGGACATCTTCACCGGCTCGCCCTTATTGAGCACACGAACCATCTGGCAAAGCTGCACATCAAGGCTGCCCTTATTAGCGGTCAGCGCTTTGAGTGCCGCTTTCACGCGTTTAACGTAGCCGCCGTGATCGGCGCCCCAGACGTTGATAAGATTGGTGAAGCCCCGGTCGACCTTGTCCTTGTGATAGGCAATGTCGCCCGCGAAATAGGTCCAGCTGCCGTCTGATTTTTTGAGGGGACGATCCACCTCGTCGCCGAATTCCGTGGCCTTGAACAAGAGCTGGGGGCGCGGCTCCCAATCGTCCAGCACCTTGCCCTTGGGCGGTTCCAGGACACCTGTATAGGTAAGGTCTGCATCGGCCAGAAACTGAACAGCCCTGTCGACCATTCCGTCTTGAACCAGTGCCTTTTCGGAACTGAAAACATCGTGCTCGGCCCCGAGGGCTTTCAGATCGTCCTTCACCCCGGCCATCATATATTCGACCGTAAAATCGCGGAGCGGCGGAATCCAGTCGGCGTCATTGGGCGTATCAGCCCATTTGTCACCGTCGCGCTTGGCTAGCGCTTCCGCCACGGGCACGAGGTAGTCGCCGCCGTATTGAATTTCTTTCGCCGCAAGAGCCGCCTGAAAATCGTCTTCCGTGATACGGCCAAGCACCTGGAGATAACGCATACGCAAAGCGCGGGCGACGTTGTCCACCTGCCCACCGGCATCATTGACGTAATATTCCTTGGTGACCTTAAAGCCGGCTTTATCGAGCAAGCGCGCAAGGGCATCGCCGACAATGGCGCCCCGTGCATGGCCTACATGCATCGGTCCCGTTGGATTGGCCGAGACATATTCTACGTTGATCGGCTCACCGCCGCCCATCCGGCTGTCGCCAAAGGACGGACCGGTCGCCAGCACATCGCTCAGCCCCGCCCGCCAGACATCGTCGGCAATGCGCATATTGATAAAGCCCGGCCCGGCAACGGACACCTCGGTGACATCCGGCACATTGCCCAAGCGCTCGGCGAGCAAGGCCGCCAGTTCGCGCGGATTTTTGCCCGCAGGCTTGCCCAGCACCATCGCGGCGTTGGTCGAAATATCGCCGTGGGCGGCATCCCGCGGCGGTTCGGCGGACACCCGAGACAGGTCGAGCCCGTCCGGTAATGCACCCTCGGAAATCAGCGCGCCGAGCACGGCGTCTATGTGCGCTTTATAGGTGGCAAAGATGTTCATGGTGGAAAGCTCAAAAGACTGTGGATTGAGGGCCGGTGATAGGCCGAAACCCGCAGTTATTCAATAAGAAGCTAGGAAGCCGCGCAGGGCGTACCCTAGGTCTTAACCTCATAAGCGGGTCTAATCCGTAGCTTTCCTTCGTAATCGCCCTTTCCGATCGGCACTCCTTGCGTGCGCAGGATGTTATAGGCGGTAACAACATGAAAATAGAAATTCGGCAATGCGTATGTGAGGAGGTAGATCTCTGGTGTTAAGGCCAATGTTCGCGGGCCCCACTTTGAAGTCGAGGCATTTTTTGGGTCGAGCGGCCGAAAGAGCTCAATGTCCAGATTCTTACCGGACCAGCTATTAACTTCGTCGGGGGTGAACGTCTCCAACGCAGTTATTGCCCGGCCGATCATGGCCTGTAGGTCGGCGAAAGGCACCGCGCCGACCAAAGGCGGTGGGGCAAACACACCGGTTTTTGCGGCCTCCAGGCCCCATACGGCGTGATGTGTCAGCGCCTCGATCTGAAAATGGAAGGGCGCCATGTCTTCGACGAGGCGGGCGTCAACGAAATCGTCAGGATCAATGCCTAATTCAGCACAGTGCCGCGCCGCTCGGTCTAGCAAGCTTTCGACGGCCCTTGTGGTTTGCAGGAAAGTCGGAACACTGAGGTCGTAGAGCGATATCGTCACGGGGTTTTTCCATCAGAGCCGGCCGCTGCGAGCGACCAACGAAACTAACGCTACCGCAAATGATATACTAACAACGACCTCAAGGCTGCCCGGAAAGCTCCTCAATTATGAGTCCACGGCCTAGTCTTCCAGCAGCGGATAAACCCCGTCTTTGTCGTGATCTTCCCGGCCGGTCAGCGGCGGATTGAAGACACAGATCATGCGCAAGGTTTTGGTCGCCCGCAGCCAATGCTTTTCGTGGCCGTTCAGGGCGTACATCGTACCGTCGCTGATTTTGTGGACGACGCCGGATTCAATTTCTTCCAGCTCCCCCTCGCCTTCAACGCAATACACCGCTTCCAGGTGATTTGCGTAATGAATGAGGGTTTCTGTACCGCCGTGAATCAAGGTGTCGTGGAAGGAAAACCCCATACCGTCTTTCTTGAGAAGCAAACGCCGGCTAGTCCAGGTTTTCGTCTCGGCATGAACTTCGTTTGGCGTGCCGAGAATATCTTCCTTGAGGCGTCTGACAATCATTGGGGATTCCTTCGTTAAGTGTAGGCAAGATTTTACCGGCAAAGTATGACGGGAATTTTGCACGAACGGATCATCTCTGTCGTTGTGCTGCCGATAATCAAATTCCGAATGCGTGAATGACCATATGCGCCCATAACTAACAGGTCGATACCCTCAGCTTCAACCGCGGAGGAGATAACGGCATCGGCCTGTCCGGCGTCTATCTTGGCGTGGACTTCATACCCTGCCGCTTGCAAGCTTGTCGTAGCTTGATCAAGAGATGCTTTCGCTTCTGCGGTTTCAGTGCCAACCATCAAGATATGACACTCAAGGCCACGTAGCAGAGCGTTGGCTCCGGCGAACTCAATAGCCTTTAACGCACTTGCGCTGCCGTCAAAGGCAATCAGAAATCGGGAGATCGGCTTGAAGGCACGTGAAGCAACAAGGATCGGCTTGTGACTAGAGCGCGCGAGCCGCTCTAGATTTGAACCGAGATGCAGTTTAGCAAAATCAGCCGCTTCACCGCGCTTACCGATAACGATGAGGTCTGTGCCCCCTTCGAAGTCTTGAACGGTTTCGATCAAGTCTCCATGCCTCAGCTTGGTCGTAACATCGCTGACACCACCACGCTGCAAACACGCTTTGGCTTCATCGAGAATAAGCCGCCCGCGCTTTTGGGCAAGAACCGCTTTTTGCTCGTCAAGTTCTGCCAACTCGGCCAGCAGAATAGCGCGTGTATCGGCATTCAAGCTGCCGCTGAAATCAGCAGGCGCACCAGGGCCGTCGCGCCGACCAAGAACATGCAGTACGTCCACAGACGCAGAACCGCGCTCCGCCGCCCATGAGGTATGATTGCAAACGCTTTGTGAATAGGTCGAGCCGTCGAACAGCGCGAGAATTTTAGACATGACGCGTGGTTCCTTAATGGCCCATCAGGCGTTCAAGCGCGCCCGGTTTATCGTGTATGCCAAGTTTATCGACAATGGTTTCACTAGCTTCGTTGAGGCCGATGACGTCGACCTTCGCCCCTTCCCGCCGAAACTTCAGGACGACCGTATCAAGAGCGGCCACACTGGATATATCCCATATGTGCGAACGTCGCACATCAATGGTTACATGCTGCAACGCCTCCTTGAAGTCGAAGGCCGTCAAAAAGTCTTCCGCCGAGGCAAAGAACAACTGGCCCTCGACAACATAGGTGCGTGCAGTCTCATCATCCGACAAGGTCGAAGACACCCGGAATATCTGTGCGATTTTCCATGAGAAAAACAGTCCCGACAGCAGCACCCCCGTCAACACCCCGATCGCCAGATTATGGGTAGCGACCACACCGATCACTGTCGCCAGCATGACAATGCTGGAACTGCGCGGATGATCTTTTAAGTTTCTGAGAGACTCCCAGTTGAATGTTCCCACAGACACCATGATCATGATCGCGACGAGCGCCGCCATGGGAATTACGCTAACCCAGTCGCTGACACCGACGATAAGCACCAGAAGAATGATGCCGGCCGCGAAGGTAGATAAGCGCCCACGTCCGCCCGATTTCACATTGATCACGGACTGACCGATCATGGCGCAGCCCGCCATACCGCCGATAAAACCCGTCGCCATATTGGCCACGCCCTGCCCGATGCATTCGCGGCCCTTGTCGCTGGTCGTATCGGTTAACTCATCGACGATTGAGGCCGTCATAAGGGATTCAAGAAGCCCTACAGCGGCAACCGCGGCAGAATATGGAAGCACGATCAAAAATGTTTCTAAATTGAACGGCACGTCAGGCAGCAGGAATACCGGCAAGGTCGAAGGCAATTCTCCCATATCGCCGACCGTGCGCACATCGAGGCCCAGAAACAGTGAGGCCGCCGTCAAAACGGCAATACACATCAATGGCGACGGAACGAGTTTGGTCAGCCGCGGAAAGAGATAAATAATCGCGAGGCCGCCCGCGACCATCACATAGGTCATCCAGGGCACATTGATCAGTTCAGGCAGCTGAGCCATAAAAATCAAAATCGCGAGGGCATTCACAAAGCCCGTCATGACCGAACGAGACACAAATCTCATGACCTTGTCGAGGCGCAGTAGCCCTGCCAGAACCTGCAAAATACCGGCAAGGACAGTCGCCACTAAAAGATACTCAAGCCCGTACTCTTTGACGAGCGTAACCATCAAAACAGCCGTAGCGGCGGTGGCGGCAGAAATCATACCCGGACGGCCGCCGACTATCGCGGTAATCACCGCGATCGAGAACGACGCATACAGACCGACCTTGGGATCCACGCCCGCGATAATAGAAAACGCGATCGCTTCAGGAATGAGGGCCAGGGCTACAACCAAGCCAGCAAGAAGGTCGCCGCGAACATTGCCGAGCCATTCGGCCCTAAGACGCGATAAAAGAATAGTGTCCACCAAACATGACTCCAATAGCCGCCGCTCACGCCAATGAGCGTGCGGAGAACGCAGGAGGATTGAGACGCGCGAAGGATGTCAGCAGATACGACGCCGCACAGAGGGCGACCAAAGACATCGGCTAAGAGTGCGGGCTACAACGGTCTAAATCAGCCTAAAGAGGCAGTAAAGCGCCGTATTGCTGCGGCGCACAGCATAATTGCTGCACTGCACTATTGGATAAATAGCAGGTCGTGTTTGCGTGGTCAAATCGACCCCGCGAGCCATCTATATGCCGCCGCGTGAGGACGGACTCGCCGACGCATTTTCAATCACCATTTTCTTTATAGTAGGGCTAAAGGTAGGTAAGGGATTGTCGCAAAAACGAAACCAAAGACCTACGGATTTTGTAAATGTTCATTGAAGAATACCCGCGCGCGGTAGACGCCGAGTTGTGTGAGCACATCATCGCCCGCTTTGAATCCGATCCGAGGCGTGCGCCGAGTATCGCCAATGTTAATGGGCGATCAGCAACGAATAACCAGCGTACCGGAACTCATCTCATCTGCGACGCCGCGGGGGATTGGGAAGACATCGTCAAAAAGCTCATCCCTTCCCTTCAATCCACGCTTGCGCTTTACGCACAAAAACATACTGCGCTGAAAACAGTAATTGAGGCGGAAGGCTTGAATTGCACGGGCCCTGTTATTGAGCGTGTCGACCCCGGCCAGGGCTTTGCCTGGCACTATGATCAAACTTCATATTCCAGACAGCGGGTGCTCGCCGGCCTTTTGTATTTACGTACAATCGAAAACGGCGGCCACACCGAGTTTAAGGAACAGGCACATAGCGTTCGCCCGGAAACCGGAAAGATCGCGCTCTTTCCGCCCTATTGGACACATATGCATCGCGGCGTAAGCCCGGCATCTGAGACCAAATATGTGATCAGCTTTTTTTGGATTTACGCGAACGAGCCCGCAGCTTCTTAAAATTGGCAAAAAAAGAGAGCTGCGGCTTCACGCACATATCAGATAACGTCACAAGCGATGTTAGCCATTGTGAAACATCGCAATTGAGCCCATATTAAGAATAACGAAGCGCTCTATATTTTCTTACGAATACGCCGCTGCGGATTCCTTTCCGCTAGTAGAGCCCTGCCCAACAACAGGGTAGCGAGCGCGATCACAGCATTATGCTTTTGGCTGTCATACGTCAGATTTTGACAAGTCGCATAACGCGCGCCGATGAATTGCGCCCTACATATCTTGGTCCGCATCTTGCCACCAAAGGAAACAATATGAGGCAAACTGTTGCTACTGCGTTGATTTGTGCGGCTCAACTTGCCGGAATTATGAGCCCCTTGAGCGCTGCCGAAGAGCACCCTGCAAAAGCCTTCTCGGAACGAGGGCCTGTAGATGCGCCGGTATGGCGATTTAACGAGAGCCGTGCGCTCGAAACGATCAGAGCACACGGCTTCTATGGGGTGCGCAATCTTAAGCAAACCCTCGCCGGCGTGTGGCAAGGCCAAGCAATTCGATATGGAAATGTCACCGCCGTTGAAGTCGATCAAACGGGCAACTTCTCTGAGTACGCGCAATGACCGAAGACATCGTCGTTGCCGATAAATTGATAAGCCTCGACAGTCATCGCGACTCAAAGTCTCGCCGGCTAACCGAAAACCGGCGCCAAGTACTCAATGACAAGCAGATCCATGACGGGGTCATACGAATACACGCAGACGAACTCGAAGAACTGCTTGAACGCTCCCCCGCGACGACTCTGCTGGAGACCGCTGCGAAAGCAAAGTATTTGCTTCAGATTTTTTCGACAACGGCAGAGGCCAGCACACCACGGCGGCAAGCCTTAATCGACAGCACCTTAGATGAAATCAACAAGTTTTTTGACTAACTCCCCGCCGATCGCGGACCCGCTAAAGGAAAGTTCCATTGCACCAAGATTTACTTATAAGATTTGATGGCAGTATCATCGAAGTATTGCCAGAGGCACGGTATCGCGTTCGATTTTCCAATGGCCAGGAAGCCATTGCTCACGCTTCTGACAGTATAGGAAGATCCGACGTCGCGGACTTATCCGCCGAACTTATTACCGTTGAGCTTTCCCCGCAGGATTTAAGCACCGGACGCTTGATTTTCTACAACCGGGCTACGATTTCGGACCATATTCAGTTAGATCATAATTTGGCGGAAGAGTTATCGTCGTGAAAAAGAATCCCGAGCCCGATCTGGGCGGAAGAACCTACGCCCGGTTTGCTGAAAAAGCGGATACGGCAGCGGCCACACCTGCCCACAAGTACGCCATCGGCGACACAGTTCAGTTCTATCTATTACGGGGACCGTTGCTGACACGGGCGAAGGAAAAAGACGTGTCGGGCAACAACGATTATAAGATTGTGCGCCAGCTTCCCAACGAAGGCGGCGGCTTTCAGTATCGCATCAAAAGTGAGAGCAGCAGCCAAGAGCGACTTGTCACCGAGAGCGAAATTACGGCGAAAGACGGCTACTGAACCGGCGGCCGAACCTTCTCGTTTAGGCCGACAGGCGAACATCCTTGCTATTTTGCCTTGCGGGGCGCACTGTCTGCCCGTCAGGTTTTCACTGGCCTTCCCTGCTTTGTGCTCTTTCTTTTTTGGGTGCCAGCTCGGACCGCTTTCCGATGTTTGACCCGCTTCGCAGCATGTGGGGCGGATTATTTTTTACCCAAAAGGAATTTATTATGGCTGAAGGAACCGTGAAGTGGTTCAACGTCAACAAAGGTTTTGGATTTATCCAACCTGAAGACGGAACTAAAGACGTATTCGTGCACATTAGCGCGGTTGAAGCCTCGGGGATTGGCAGTCTTCAAGAAGGACAAAAGCTGAGCTACGAACTTCAAGAAGAGCGCGGAAAAACATCTGCCGGAAGCTTAAAAGCGCTCTAAACATCGTGCCTATGCCTATACTTTTCAACCAATGGCGCGAGGACTTGTATGTCGAAAGCAGCACGGAACCGTATAGGCGGGCAAAGATCTAAAGACGCTTTTGTGAGCGACGCCCAAAGAGACGCTAAGTTCTTTAAGGAACGAGATCGTGAGCGCTTGGTCAACGCAGAGAAGACCAAGCGCTTACGCGCCCTTCGCCTTGAGAAGGAAGCTGCTGAAAAGATAGCAGCCGAACATGCTCCTGTAGGCAAGAAAGCATAAAAAACATATCGGCGGGCCACAAGGAGCCAACTCAAATCGGCGCGGGATCTGAATCTCGAAAATTCATTTGGACAAAAGGCGACGGCAAAAAACCGAAGGTGCAAAAATTGCATCAACGACGAAGCTTGTTGCTCGCTTCTCCACCATAAGCAAAGTCGATGTCGCCGGCGAGTGATTCACTCAAAACGCCAAAGGCAAGTGCTCAATCAGCACTGAAGGCATCTCGGCCGATCTTAAGATAAGAAAATACCGTATCGTGTTCGCTGAATGCCACGAATACCCAACCCTCGAAGGCCGCTTCGCGCCGGACACAGCTAACGTCCAAGCTTCCTATTTTGGAGCGCCGTCTGCGCGGCCATAAACTCTTGACTATCAGCGCCTAACCACCCCTATGATAGAAGAAAACTTGGGGCTCTCGGTATGGTTTCCAGCGACAACGAACAAGATTACGCTGTCAAGGCAGTCAAGAAGGTCCTTGACCGCAAGACCTTTGCCGCTGGCAAAGCCATCTTCACTGAAGGGCAAACCGGGACTATCGCCTATATTCTATTGCGCGGCGACGTCACTATTTATGCCGGACTGGGCACAGCCGAACAGCGAGAGCTGATGAAGGTAAAGCCCGGCCAGATGTTTGGCGAACTTGCCCTGATGGCGGATGCTCACCGCACAGCTTCGGCCACCACCGCGCAAGGCTGCGAACTGCTTACAGTCAGCCAAGACAAACTGAAGCAAAAGCTCGAAGATGCAGACCCGTTTGTGCGGTATTGGATTGAATATCTCTCCAAGCGCGTGATCGACCTCTCCGCGAAATAAGATTTGCTGGGCCGGAGAAATACTGTGCGGCCAAGACAGCCCTCTCGATTTAGCGTTTTTATCACCATCCTTTCCATATTCTCTGCCGTAGTCCTTCTTATCGGCACGGCCGTAACGCTGACCAACTATGTCCAGACACAGGATGCAGCGGTAGAACTCGCGGACGACACCTTCAGCGCCGCAATACGAAGAATATCGGAACAACAAGAGTCTCTTTTCGCTCCGTTGGTTTTCTTTGCCGAACTTTACAGCCAAGACGGCAATGTTAAGGCCGGTCAAGGAGCGATGGAGAACATTCTTCCGTCTATCCTGCGCGGGATGGAATTGAGCCCCCACGTTTTCCAGGTTTATGCAGGATACGAGAACGGCGACTATTACCAGGTGTTCTCGTTTGGAAGCAGCGACAGCGACATGATCGCCGACATGGGCGGCCCTCCCGGCACACGGTTTGCTATCCACGAAATCACGCGCAACGCCGAGGGCATTCGAGAAGTGTTCTGGCGCTACCTCGACGACGATCAGGTCGATCTGAAACGCACGCCGGCCACCTCCACTACATATGATCCGCGTTTACGAGACTGGTATAAAAGCGCGCGAGCGAACCCAGAGAACGTTGTCCGAACGCCTCCATACGTCTTCGCCGTCTCGCCTGAAGTGGGCCTGTCGTTCGCCAAGGCCTTCGATGGACCGATACAAGGCGCCGTCAG
>JAUIGX010000299.1 GCA_030432435.1 Alphaproteobacteria bacterium | reverse complement strand
TGCGTTGGGCCGCCAACGATTCGAGGAGTTCATGGTGGCCATCACGGCGGGCGCGGCCCGCAGTCTTGGCATCCACTGCGTTTGCCATGAAGGCATTGGAGAGGACGAGTATCAACTCTTGGATATCTTGCGTCTTAGCCAGCCGGACTTCGGCGCCGGTCAGTGCCGCTTTCTGTTGGAAGACCTCCTGACCGTTGCCGCGTTGCCGATTGCCGCCGTCAAAGCGCAGGCGCTGGCCGTCGCGTTTAATGACGCTGGGTATAAGCTGCTAGGTTTGCGTCCGCAGGCGTACATCGGAGGCGACCTCTCTCACCCCCAACCCTGCGATTCGCTTCACTAGTTTCCGACTCGTGCGCTCTGCGGAGTGCAACTTTTCCGCCCCTTCGGACGTTATCCATGTTGCGGACATCGGTCTGACGAACTCCCGGAGTTCCTGTGCCGCTGTGGTGTCCGCGGCTTTTTGCTATGCGCCACGTGGCGGCAAAGCTCGAAGTTGGGAAAACGGAAGTGTTAGGAATTAAAATGAATGCCATCGCCAAACTGAAAAAGCCTGTCGCGACAACTCTCATTCTTGCCATGACGGCTGTCTCTGCGCCGATCATGCCGGCCCAGGCCGCAATTGTCGGAACGGATAGGGTTATTGAGCGCGTCGAAGGATCTCCGCGCGACCGCGTAAATGTGTTCCTGGCGCGCGAAGACGTGCGGGCTCAACTCGCCGCGTTGAACGTTTCCCCGGAAGAGGCTGAGATGCGGGTTGCTGCATTGTCGGATAGCGAAGTGAATGAAATCGCCGGACGTATCGACACTATGCCAGCGGGCGAAGGAACGATCGGGGTAATTGTCGGCTCTATTGTGCTCGTCTTTATTGTTCTGCTGCTTACCGATCTCCTGGGTCTGACCAGCGTATATGGATTTACGAGAAAGGGATCTCTGAATCCGAACTAACACCCCGCCAATTCAACGACGATGAAACACCTATTTTTCGCGGCGGGCTTGGCTCTCTTTTTATCGGCCTGCGCGACATCTCAGATCGACAGCCTGCGCCGCGCCCCGGACGGTCCTCCGTCCTACGGCGCGGTTGCAGAGCCTGTCTTCTACGCCCAGAAGACAAAAGAGTGTGGGCCGGCGGCGCTCGCAATGATTCTGGCTCACTCGGATCTAGAGATCTCTCCCGATGCGTTAGTCGGCGAGGTTTATAATCCCGGGCGCGAGGGCAGCCTAACCCCTGCGCTAATTTCGGGAACGCGTCGCCATGGGCGCATCGCGTATCCGGTCAGAACGTTAAAAAGTCTTTTGACGGAAGTGAACCAAGGTCGCCCAGTGATGGTTCTTCAGAACCTTGGCCTAGGCTGGTTTCCACAATGGCACTATGCCGTGGTGGTTGGATATGACCTCGCGCGCGGCACCGTAACTCTGCATTCCGGAACGACAGAGTTTCTCGAAATGCCGTTGAAAACGTTCGAGCACACATGGAGACGGGGAGAGTACTGGGGAATACTCGCCCTGCGACCCGGCGAGTTTCCCGAAGGTGCGGATGAACGGCTGTACGTGAAAGAGATCGCCGGCGTCGAACGTGCCGGACGCGTTCAAGTGGCGGCTGAGGCCTATCTGGCGGCACTTGAGCGGTGGCCTGGTAATTTGATCGCGCTGATGGGCCGCGGCAACGCGCTGTATGCGCTTGGTAATCACCGGGCGGCGGCTGAGGCCTACCGAGCGGCGGTCGCGCATCACCCGGAGAGTGCCGACGCGTACAACAATCTCGGCTATACGCTTGCTGCGCTCGGTGCGTACGACGACGCGGTACAAGCGGCGAGAACTGCCATCACCTTGGGCGGCGCCGAAGTCGATATTTACCAAGACACTTTGAAAGATATTGAAGATATGCGGGCCAAGGATCTTGGCGCAGCGGGTATTTAGAGCGCGGGAAATGCGGGCTCAATCATGCCGCTTTCCCAGGCGGGATATTTTTCCATAACGCCCAAGAATCGATCCGACTCAAGAATACTTTGCAACCAGTTTTGAACACCAGATAAGTCGAGCGCGTTAAACCAATCTCGATCGGTGTTGGCAAACTGTCGAATGAACGGTGATATGGCCGCATCGGCAATCGTAAAATCGTTGCCGCACAAATAAGCGGTTTTCAATAATCGTGTATTCAGCTTTTTTAAGAAAGCCAGGCCCTGAGTACGATGAGGAAGGGGGTCGGAAAGTCCGTAACGCGTCGGATATTTGTAGCGGTCCAGGTCGCACTTAAACGGTCCGTCGTTCTCGGCAATCAGCGCTTCAACGTCCTCGCGGGCATCGCCCAGAGGTGCGAGCCATCCTTCCGGATCGTTGCGGGCGAGAGCCCAACGCATAATCTCCAAGCTTTCATCGATGACCTGTTCATTCGGCAACACCAGTACAGGCACGGTGGCCTTCGGAGAAGCCGCGATCATCTCAGCGGGCTTGTTGCGCAAGACGACCTCGCGCAATGCGCAGGTCTGACGGCTGGAGGCAATCGCCATGCGCGCCCGCATTGCATAGGGGCACCGCCGAAAGGAATATAGAATGGGCAACGCGCTTCGCATGAGACTTGCGTCACTCATCAGAGGC
>JAUIGX010000298.1 GCA_030432435.1 Alphaproteobacteria bacterium | reverse complement strand
TTGACGGCCGCGAGCCCGTCTTTGCGTTCCGCCGGCGACTGGATACCAGGCCAGAGCGGGTGAAAATTGCTCATCGCGATGCCCCATTGGGCCATGGCACAGGTGGCATCGGCCTCGGCGGCGGTTTCGAACCGGGCTTCGGCCATCCGGTACATCATGTGGTGCAGAAGCAATGTGCCTTCGGTGACAGCCTCTTGCGCGGTGGCGTTGCAGCTTATGGGAAAATCGATCTGACCCAGATGGGAGGTGCCGGTTTCCGCCATGGCACCGGAGGCCAGCAGGCAGAGTGTGAGCGATCCGGTCAGAATGGGTTGTCTCATGACATGTCTCCTTATTGATGGGTGACAGGGTAGAGAAAACCGGCACGGTGATTTATGCTGAATTTGAATATTATCTATCAGGAAAGATGAATAATGGACAGGCTGGCCGCAATCCGGACTTTTGTTGCGATCGTCGAATGCGGGTCGCAGACCGAGGCTGCGCGACGGTTGGGCCGGTCTCAGCCGGCGGTGGTACGGAGTCTCGGCGAGCTGGAAAAGACGTTAAACGTGCAGCTTTTGTCGCGCACCACACGGCGCTCCACACTGACACCGGAGGGGGAGCAATATTTCCACGATTGCAAGCGCGTGCTGGCAGAGCTGGACGCGGCGGAAGCCCGCGTGCGGGATGGGCTTGCGGCACCGGCAGGGCATGTGCGCCTCACGGCGCCAGTGGAATTTGGCAACCGGGTGCTGGCGCCGTCGCTTGGGGGGCTCTTGGAGGAGTTTCCCGGGTTGCGGCTGAAGGTCGATCTGACGGACCAGCCGGTCGATCTGGTGGCCGGCGGCTATGATGTCGCTGTCCGGATCGGGGAGCTTGAGGAAAGCGGGCTGATCGCGCGGCGGATCGGGTCGATGCCGTCCATGGTCTGCGCGGCGCCGGCGCTGATCGACAGGGTCGGTGTGCCCGACGCGCCGGCTGACCTTGGCGCGTTGCCCTGTATCGGCATTGACATCGCGCACCGGAAGTTCGGACTGGTCTGGCGGTTCCGCGACGAAGGCGGGCATCCGTTCACGGTGCGCCCGAACTCGGTGATCGTTTGCAACAGCGTGGCGCTGGCCCGGACGATGTGCCGTGACGGCGCGGGATTCGCGGCATTTTATGCCTACCAGGTGGCGGACGATTTACGCGCTGGGACGTTGGTGTCGGTGCTGGCTGACCCGGGTTATCCATTGCACCCGGTCAGCCTGCTCTGGCCGCCACGCCGTCCGATGCCACGGCGTATGCGAGCGGTTTTGCGCCAGATCGAGGCGGGGATACGGGCGGAGTTGGACAGGATGCGCGGGGCGTGGCTGCAAAATGGAGGATGACACAACGCGCCGCCGCCGCTGCTCTCTGCCCTATAGAATGGCCAGACCGGAAGCCGAGCCGGGCCTTCTTGGCGGGCCGCAACCGAAGCGACCGCCGGTGGCGAAACGGTTAGCCCGCTCTGTCCCGCGACCTGATTCTTGCCTCGAAAATCTTCGCTGCGCCTTCAACGAATGGCCGGTTTCCTTGCTGCATGGCGGCGCAGGGGTTTGCACAACTGCGGCAGCTTTTCTGCTGCGAGCGCACGCAGCGCGAAAATCGAATTCACGGGTTGGGCTCTGAACGGACCAACGCCGCACAGGGGACAAAGACCCGCATTGAAATGGCGAACGGCAGGACCGTTCGCCAAAGTAGCTTAGATGTCGATACGTTCGGCGATGCTCAGGGCGTCTTCGAGTTCAACGCCAAGATAGCGAACGGTACTATCGACCTTCGTGTGACCAAGTAACAGTTGGACCGCGCGAAGGTTTCCGGTCTTTCGGTAAATCTCCGCTGCTTTTGTCCGGCGGAGCGAATGCGTGCCATATCCACTTGGTTCTAGCCCAATCGCCGTGACCCAATCACGCACCAAGCGCCCATACTGGCGGGTTGAGATGTGTGGCCGGTCATGAAAGCGGCTGGGGAACATAAACGGACACGCAAACATCTCGGGTGATTTGACCCAGGCAAAGACGGTTTCGCGTGTGTTTTCCGTCAGTTCAAACTGGACAGGCCGCTTGGTCTTGCTCTGGATGATCGATACGCGCTCTCGCACGCGATCATCTTTTACGAGGTCGGAAACGGCCAGTTTGACCAAATCGCAGCCGCGCAGCTTGCTGTCGATGGCCACGTTGAACAAAGCCAGATCGCGTAGATAACCCGCCAATTCAAGCCGCGCCCGGATCGCCCAGACCTGTTTTGGCAAGAGTGGCCGTTTCTGACCGATGATCCGCCCCTTGTTCCAGGCTCTGCGTTTCGGGGTGGTTGCGGGAAGTTGGACTCTTGGCATGATATGCCCTCCAATCCTCCCTCCAAGCCCATGCACCAGCACAGCGCTGGCCGTGAAATTGTATCCTCATTGGCAAGGGCAGTTCTCGGGCGGCGCCCGACCGCGCCGCTGCTGCAGGTGCTTTTGTCCGCAGAGAGCCCGATGCGTACCTTGGCTCGCAGTAGCAGGCGCGTGATGGTCGGCGGCCTGTGGACAGAACTTACAGAATAATTCCGTAGGTCCTGTGTGGTTGACTGATACAAGGTCTGAAGTTCGGCCCGCC
>JAUIGX010000075.1 GCA_030432435.1 Alphaproteobacteria bacterium | reverse complement strand
GAGCACGCTGGCTCGCGTTTATCTCGTGGCGTCAGCCTGCAGCGTGTCCGGAGAGGTCGTTGCCGAGACGGTCTTCCGCTGTTGTACATCATTATCGCGTTCCGCCACTTTTTGCGGAGGATGTATGATGTGGGTCTGCACGAACTCTACACTGAAGGATGATGATATAGCCGTGTTGTCGCCGGTTTCGGGGTCCGGATGGGCATCGGCTAGGCGACGTAACGCCCTATAGACGGACGGCTGAGACACTTGGCCGTAGCTGGTATGGTGAGTTGCCCAGCCCTCATTGAGTTGGAGATACCAACTCTCGACATCCGCATATCCGGCCATTAGGCCTTCGGCCCTGTCGGGCATCAGGGTTAGACGGAATCTTAGGTCGCGAATGGAGTGAGTGCCGTGAGAATTGAAAGCGACTGATTGCGGGAATACAGCGTCAGCCGCATCGGTGGTCAAAACACCATCGACAATTTTGCCGTGAAATGTCTGCCTAAATTGCTTGCCCCAGCGTCCATCGATTCTCTGGGAACCTCCAGCCATAAAAGTTTGTCCGCTTGCCGACACGGGGAGCCGATCAAGCCCACGATATACGTTCACAGTGACATCGTCGTCGTTGAGCAGGCTGTCAACATTCGTCAGCTCCAGTAAAGTTCTACTGAAGGGATCTTCCTGCATCATTTGATTTTCATACTGAATAATAGCGGGATCTACTGCTGCTCCGTACCCAGCGACACACCCGATGGCGCGGTAGAGTTCGTTGTCAATTCCCTCTTCGCCGTCGGGGCTAGTGAAGTCATTTGCGCTAACCTTGCCATCTAAATCTAGACCAAACGAAACATTCCCCTGTATTTCGAAGTAGGGATACGGCTCTTCCGAGAGCGATGGAAACCAGACTTCGCCTTCCCGCTCGAGTTGGGTTTCAAGTAGTGTGCGTTTGGTACCATCGTCAGGAAATAGAATCTTAAACTGCTCACGTGGACCGTCATTAAAACCGTGAGGACATTCGACCTTTCCGTCTGGAGTCCGATACATGGACCACCTCTTCTGGGTCATGACGTATCCGATTGAACGGTCTTTCAGATAAGCGTCACCGTCATCAGCGGCAGCGGTTATTTCGGTAAAGGAGGTTGCTATTGCCGAAGTGGCAAGCAGTGTGCACATCAGTAGGAATGGGCGTTTTAGTTTAGCTGCGACGCCATTGCGATTCATAGCTATCTCCTTCGACCTGGATGGGTGAGAGTAAAGCCTCATAGCTACAGAGTACCGCCGGGTCGAGTATAATATATTGAATAAACCACGCTAATAATTGAATTTTACCCGATTTTTCTAGGGCTTACTACGCGTTGTCGTGAGACCCCTACGCGAATCGACTTATCTCGAACTTGCGAAATAGTTGGCAGGCGGAAACCTATCTAGCACTGGTTGGCAACTGGGCGACATCTCGGTTCGGGACTTTGAAAGTCGGATATAAAGGAAATCGGTGGTCCGCGGTTCCGGCGCCGACTGCATGAAGGACACGCAGAGAAAAATTCAAATAGTTGAGGCCGTTGGCAATGCGTCTCAGAAGAAGCAAAAATTTGTGGACCTTGATGCGATTACGTCCAGTTCAAATAGTCCTCAAATGTCGCGCGATACAAGCGCCTGTCTAGTATAGACAAGCGCGAAATAACCTAGTTGCATTACAGTTTCAGCGTTGATTGAGATAACCTAAAGAGGTTCTGGTTCAAACGGTAAGGCGAGTTCAAAATTTGGGTGAGGACTGCTGGCTGCCGGAGGCCGATACGGTGAACAACAACATCTCCAGATAGCTTAGACTCTTCAGATCAGAAAATTTGAGCCAGAGTATTTAAAGCGATCAATTTTTGAGGGACGAAGACATGCGGTTACGGCAAAATTTGGTGATTGCGATTGTGTTTGTCGGGGTAGGAGCGGCTACGCCCGTAGCCTCCCAAGAATTTTGGCAGGCAGATGGCGTTGAGCAAATGCGGGAAGATTATATTCCTGTGTCGCTGCCAGAGGGATTTAGCGTTCAGCTCACAGCTCTGGAAGGTCCGGTTTTTGCCGATCCTCACGGCAAAACTCTTTACCGCTGGCCACTTCGTGGTTTGCGGAATGGCGATCTCGGCGACCGCAAAGATCAAGCCTCCAATTGTACGGACAAAGTGACGACGACTAACACCGGACTGATGAGCCCATATCCGGGCGGGTATGAGTTGCCTGAACTCGATAAGCGTCCGAGTTGTGCCGAGGTGTGGCCGCCTGTGCTTGCAAGTGAAGACGCTGAATTAGTCGGCAAGTGGACGACGATTGCGCGTGACGACGGGTCGCTCCAGTGGGCGTTCGACGGTTACCCATTGTATACTTCGGTTTTAGATAACAAGCCCGGTGATGTGTACGGTGGCACCAAAAAGAGGGCGAGCGGCGACTCCCCTGCGGTACGTACGCCGGTAGGGCCGGAAGCAAATGTCCCGCCGTCCTTTAGCGTCGCTGTTGTCAACTCTGGGCGCCTGCTTGTGAACTTTGAGGGGTATTCCATATACGCTTGGGATAATGACGACGTTAACAAATCAAACTGCGTTGCTTCGTGTTTGGATGATTGGACGCCGGTGCTTGCCCCTGCAACAGCTCAAGCTCAGGGTGAGTGGACCATCAATGAGCGCTCTCCCGGGATTGGACAATGGGCGTATAGAGGCCAACCTCTGTATACTTATGTGGCGGACGAAAGCTATCGCAGCTTCCTAGGGAGCGACGTGCCGGGATGGAACAACGTCTACACACAGCGGATGCCCGCTCCGCCGGCGGAATTCACAGTTCAGGAAGGTAATGTCGGCTTAGTGCTTGCGGATGCCCAAGGGCGCACAATTTATACTTATATCTGCGGCGACGATGCGTCCGATCAGCTTGCTTGTGATCACCCCGGGGCAACGCAAGCCTACAGATTTGCTATTTGTGGCCGCGGGGATCCAGATAGATGTTTGAAAACCTGGCCGTATGTGCTGGCTTCTATAGGGGCAAAAGGCAATGCGGCCTGGACGGTCATGGCGATTGATCCGAAAACCGGCCATCATGCTGCCGAGAATCAAGCCGATGCTTTGAACGTGTGGGCGTACCGTGGCAGGCCCGTATTTACTTTTGCAGGCGATAAGAAGCCCGGCGATGCCGAAGGGGATCATTGGGGCGAATTCAACGGATATCGCAATGGATTCTTGGCTTTCTGGCTAAGAGATGATTTTTTCAACAATGCGGGCTGACGGAAGAAAGCACCGGCGATGCAGGGGTATCGCGTAAATGATGCGCCTCAGATCGTTATGGCTCTCCGGTAAATAGCGGGCAGTCGCAGAAATTAGGGCGAACTTTTCAGTCTTACTCACAACTATCCGCGATTTTTGCACTGCAGTGCCATAGATGCCTTTAGCTAGGCGGGCTCAGCCTAAGGCGGGCCATTTTACGCAAATTGCGCGCTTTTGTGAGAATCACTTCAAAGTTGACAGATCAACGCGCATAGTTGCCTTTCACTAGAAGTGAAACGGCTCAAATTGCGTGAGGAGGCGCGAAGATGTCCAATATGGTTTCGGTAGACTCCAGCAACATCGAGGCAATTGGGTATGATGCAAAATCTTTAAAGCTTCACGTTCGGTTTCTGGAGAGCGGGAAAACGTATGTGTTCTATGGTGTGCCTGATTGGCGGCATGAGGAGTTCATGAAGGCCGAGTCAAAGGGTGATTATCTCAATAACGAGATAAAAACTCACTATCGGTATGACAAGGTCGAGTAGCGAACAACGCGGATCGTATTGATTAGCTCAGCCGCATCCGCGCGCCTTCTATTTCGGTAGTTTACCTTCTATCTCGGTATAAGCGCGCGCAAGCGCCCGAGGGGCTTGCCCGGCAGCGGCCGTGAAATCGGCATAGTGACCCCAATTTGCTTGGGCGTTGGCCGGGCAATCCTTTTCCGTCGCGCACGGTACCCCAGCGGCGTGCAGGCGCTTACCCTCGGAAACGACCAGTTCCACTGCTTTTGTGAAGTCGGCGAGATCGGCCTTCAATGAGGCGGCATCGCCTCCGGTGAAGCCATGCCCAGGAATGAACCAAGTCACGTCCATCTCTTGCGCTTTTTTAAGAGTGGAAACCCATTCGGTCGGATATCCGGTGATCATCGGCGGAAAAATATTGCGGTCATAAAGTTCGCTCATAAACATCACTTTAGATTCCGGGAGATACACAACTAGGTCGCCGCCGGTATGGCCGCGTCCTAGATTCAGTATTTGGATATCCGTGTTGCCGAGTTTCAGTGTTTGTTTATCGTCCACCAATTCGGTAGCTAAGACAGGCCGTTTTAGCGTTGTCATCGTTTTCAACGAGGCCGTCGATGAAACGAAGACGGCTTGCGGAAACGCCTCTTTGACCACCGGAAGTGCGTTGACGTGATCGCCGTGATCCGATGCGATCACAACATATTTGAGCGGCTGCGGAGTAATCTCCTTGATGGCAGCGACCAGCGATGTACCTTGCTCGTCATGATCCTGGCCGTCGACCAGAACGACACCGTCGGTCGTCACGATGATGAGACTGTTCGTGGTGAACGTGAAGTCCGGCGTGGTGAGTAGGTCCTCGTAGGCATAGACGTTTGGTACAACCTGATGCCAACGCGGGAAATCGCTGGGCTTTAAGCCGTGATGAGCGATGTCGGCAGATTTCGCTGCATCGGCGGCGTGCGTCGCAACCGGTGCCATAAGCGTCCAAGCAAGTGCAGCAGTAGCCAAGCGAAGAATTTTCATGGAAATCTCCCGTAGTTAGAGTAGCGCAGAACCTACGCGCTGTTAGGTCGTCTTGGAAGTGAGGGTAATATTATTGGTTGTCGCAGGGGAAGGGAAAACTGTGGACGGAAGGAACTTGTTCGACGGCTAGATGTTTGCCGACATTCTGTTCGGACTGCTAGACTAAATACTTACTCTAAGCGGGTAGGATGGCCATGACGCCACAGCTGTTGTTCAATCAGGCGGTTTCATTGCACCAGACGGGCAAATTGACGGAAGCGGAACGGCTTTACGCGCAAGTTCTAACCATCAATCGCAAAAATTTCCCCGCGCAATACATGCTTGCTGTTTTACTCTATCAGCAAAATCGCCAATCTGAGGCACTGCGAGCTGTCAAATTGGCGTTAAAGGTCAATGCGAACGCAAAAGAAGCGCTTGCGCTGCATAGCGTCTTGTTGTTGAACGCCGGGCAGCCGGAGAAGGCCTTGACCAGTATTTCAAAAGTGGTTGCTCAGGATCCGAGGAATGCGGAGGCGTGGCATAATCGCGGGGTGATATTAACGACATTGGATCGCTTTAAAGAAGCAGTGGACTCTTTCGAGAAAGCGCTCGCGATTCAATCGACCGCAGAAGCCTGGACCAATCGTGGTGTAGCTTTGCTCAAGTTGATGCGCCTTCAAGATGCGTTGTCGAGTTTTGACAACGCGCTAGCCATCAGTCCGGCATTTGTCGGGGCTCTCTACAATCGCGGCAACGTGCTGATGGAATTGGAACGCTACACCGAAGCGGTGGCCGCATTTGACGCTATGCTGGTTCAGAATCCAACTTCAGTCGAGGCATGGACCAATCGTGGCGCGGCTTTGTCCGAGGCAATGCGGTTCGCAGAGTCGCTGGAGAGCTACAATAGAGCACTAGAAGTTGGGCCAGATTATACGCCCGCGTGGACCAACCGCGGGAAGGTACTGCAAAAGCTCGAACGCTTTGACGAGGCTCTAGCCAGTTACGACAAAGCTCTGACTACATCATCGAACAATTTAGAAGTGTGGCACGCCCGAGCCACTATTTTGCGAACGATGTATCGACTTGAAGAAGCGTTGGAAAGTGTCGATGAAGCGTTGGCGATTCAGGCGGACTTCTTGCCGTCGCTTTTGTTGCGCGGGTGGGTGCTATGCGAACTTAACCGCATCACAGATGGCCTGGGCGTTATCAAACAGGCTGCGGATCTAACTTTAAAGGGTAAGGCCGTAGATAGGCCATCACATATAGAACATATGCAGCGCCATGACGCCGAGCAACGTGACTATCTCGCGGCGCAGGGAATGCTGCTTGAAGATGGGGAACAATATTTCTCAAGTGGTGAAAGGCTCGGGGGACCCGCGATAAGGTCAGCCAACGCAGACTCCGCAGCGGCACAATGGGAGAAGAGTCGTCCGCGGATTGCCGTGATTGATAATCTCCTGACGGATGAAGCGCTGGAGAAATTGCGGTTCTTTTGTTGGAGTTCGACCATGTGGCGGCGGGCTTACGATAGCGGCTATCTAGGCGCGATGCCTGAACACGGTTTTGCCAACCCGTTGTTGGCACAGATCGCCGAGGAATTGCGCGATACGTTTCCCGCAATTGTAGGAAGCCGTGGTTTACGGATGCTATGGGGTTTCAAATACGATAGCCGACTTGAAGGAATTAAAATTCACGCGGACCAGGCCGCAGTGAATGTAAATTTCTGGATTACGCCTGATGAGGCCAATCGCGACCCCGAGAGCGGCGGCATAGTTATTTGGGACGTGGCAGCACCGAAGGATTGGGAGCCGGAAAAATACAACGGAGATGAAGCCGCTATGCGGGCATTCCTTCATCGTTCCGGGGCTAAACCTATCACTGTGCCTTACCGCGCCAATAGGGCTGTGATTTTCGATTCCGATTTGTTCCACGAAACGGACAAAATTGATTTTAAAGAAGGATACCTCAACCGGCGTATCAATCTTACCATGCTGTTCGGGAGGCGCACATATTACGGAAACTGAGTGTCGCTCCTGTCGTGGCGGGTGCTCATTTATCCAGAAAATGAACTGCTGGAGAGAACCCAACTTGACATGATGATCGCCAGCACATGGCAATGCGCGCCATGTATAAATACGGAGATCTCGAGGGTTGGCAGTTTCTGCGCCACCCGAAAAAATACGCACCGCTACACATGCGTTACATACCGCAGATCACCAATCTATGCTTGAGGGCGTTGGGGGGAATCCCGATGCTCCGACGGTGTGCTCAAACTAGTTGGTTTTCAATAAGTTCAATGAATTCAATGGATTTCGTATTTTTTCGACTACTTGTTGTGGCGCTCGCTAACGGCTCTGTGTTGTTTTAAGCGGGGCAGAAGCGTACACTTTGCATAATTTTGTCGTCCGAAATGTTTCTAAGGTTGCTCAAAATTGAACAACCTCAAAAGACTTGCATCGTAATCAGCAACCTCACAGGAGGATGATATGGGCAAATTCAAAAAATTCGCGGTGATAGCAGGGTTCGGGATGTCGATGTGCTTGGCCTCTGGCGGCGCGTCCGCTGCGGTCGTCGTACTTGGCGGAGGGCTAGCGCAACAATGTTACGAAGCCGCGCGGGACCTGGTATCGGAGTCACGCCAGACCGTTGAGTTAACCGGATCTAGAGTTGGTACAAATGCGGTCGATATCTGCGCCCTCGCTCTTCAGACAGAAGCTTTGGGAAATCGTGGACGAGCGGGAACCTACAATAACATGGGTGTCTTGCAGTTTGTGCAAGGGGCCTATCAACAAGCGTTGCTCAGCTTTGACCGGGCGATTCAAACAGAGTCCGGCATTGCCGAGACATATGTTAATCGCGGCGCGTCGCTCGTCGCCTTGAAGCGTTGGGCTGAGGGTGTCGAGGCTCTTGATGCGGGTTTGAAACTTGATCCTCTCGAGGCGGAAAAAGCTTATTACAACAGAGCAATCGCGCACGAAGAACTTGGTAACGTCAGAGGTGCGTATTTTGACTATCTGAAGGCATCTGAATTGAGTCCGGAATGGGAGCAGCCGCGTATGCAGCTGACGAGATTCACTGTGCGCAACGCGGCTGACACAAATTAGTACGCCGGACTTTTACTGACATCCTGCTGAGATGTGTCACATTCGCGAATTGAGGCAGACGTTAATTTTTTGAATGAAGAATCTGCGCCGAGAGTCCGTGGCAAGTGTTGCGGGCTCTCGCGCTTGTATCTGTCTTCCAACGTCACATCGGTTCAGCTACGCCTTCTCGAGCGCTAAGCGCGCACCTAATCCAATAAACGTCACTCCCATAGCTTTTTTGAGCCAGTGGGCAGTGGAGCTATTCTGTCTCCACTCGTTGGTTATACGGGCGGACACGGTGATAAGCGTGAAGTTCACAATCAGCCCAATCGAAGTGACTGTGACCCCCATTAGCAAGAGCTGGCTAATCGGGTTGCCGGCGCCCGGTTCTACGAATTGAGGAAGTAAGGCCAGGAAAAACATCGCGACCTTGGGGTTGAGAATGTCACTCACAAAGCCTTGCCAGAATATTGCCCACGCGCTGTTGCCCGCAAGACGCTTGGTTGAAGTCGCATCGGGGAGATTGGAGGTTCGAAAAGCCGAGATACCAAGGTAAATGAGGTAAAGAGCCCCTAGCCATTTTACAGCGGTAAATGCGGCGGCAGAGGTAAGCAGGATTGCGGATAGTCCTGTAATAGCCGCTGCCAAATGAACATAGCCTCCGGCCGCGATACCAAGAGCCGCAAATACCCCAGCTCTTTTTCCCTGAGCGACGCATCGGCTCAGCAGATAGACTATGTCCGGCCCGGGAACGATGCACAGGACAAGGCTAGCAACGACAAATAGAAGATAGCTTTCTAATGTCACGTTTATTCGCCTACGGATATATTCGCATATCTGACACTAATCGCATGCGTCGTCATTCGAAGTCATGGGGGTAATTTTAGCTCGCCCTCTTTTTCGGCTTCGCACCCTTCTTGAATCCGCCGGGCTTCCCCGTTGGCTTGCCTGCCAGTTTTAGTTTGCTTTTGTGCTTTGGTTTACCGTCCGCCTTCGGCGCACCATCAGCCATAGGTTTTCCCCTATGCTTCGGTTTGCCTTCCCATTTGCCGCCGGGCTTTCCGTCCGACGCGTGACTCTTGGCCTTCCAGCCGCCCTTCTTCGCGTGAGGGGGCGGGGGTCTGCGAACATGGCCTCCGTCAGGCGGCGGCTCTGTCTTACCTATGAAAATGTCGCCCTTGGTAACTTTGCCGATCAAGTCTGCAAAGTCGTCGGCTGCGGCGGCATCAATCTCGAATTTGGTCTCCTGATCAAAAATGCGGATCGCTCCAATTTCGCGCTTGGTAATTCCGCCCTGACGGCAGATTTCGGGGATCAACCATTTTGGATCGGCGTTGCGTTGCCGTCCGACGTTGAGTCGAAACCAGACCGAGTCAGTCAGGCCGGTTCTGGGCTCGCGCGGGGGGCGATCTGGACGCTGGTTGCGTTCGCTATATTTACTCTGGTGCCGCGGAGTATCCCCGGCATTAAGAGTCATAAGCTCTTCCGGAGCAGGCAACTGCGAACGATAGACGCGCACCAGGGCAGCCGCAATTTCTTCAGACGAGCGCTTGGTAAGCAGGACCTTCCCCATGGCGATATCTTCATCTTGCACATTTTCTGCCGCGAGAAGATTTTCCAGCAGTCGCTCGTTGTCGAGTTTGCGAATATCCTCAGGTGTGGGCGGTGATGCCCAGGTGGCTTGTATGCGGGCGTGGGAAAGAAGCTGCTCGGCTTTTCGGCGCTTAGCCGGCGGAATGAGCAATACACTTATGCCCTTGCGACCGGCGCGGCCGGTACGCCCGCTTCTATGTTGAAGGCTCTCGGCATCGTTTGGAATATCGGCATGAATCACCAGGCCGAGGTTTGGCAGATCGATCCCCCGCCCAGCGACATCGGTGGCGACGCAGACTCGTGCACGTCCGTCACGTAATGCTTGAAGGGCATGGTTGCGTTCGCTTTGGCTAAATTCACCTGACAGTGAGACCGCCGAGAATCCACGCTCGACCAGGGTGGCATGCAGGTGGCGTACAGCATCACGGGTGTTGCAAAACACGAGCGCGCTGGGCGCGTCTGTAAAGCGAAGCACATTAACTACTGCGTGCACGGTATCTTTTGGCGCAATGCGTAGGGCGCGATATTCAATGTCGGCATGGCCGCGCGATCCGGCAGATGTTTCAATGCGCATGGCATCGCGTTGATACTGCTTCGCTAACCTCACAATGTCCCGAGGTAGCGTGGCAGAGAACAGCAACGTGCGCCGCTCTTTCGGAGTGGTCTCTAGGATGAACTCAATATCTTCACGAAATCCCAGATCAAGCATCTCGTCGGCTTCGTCCATGACGACGGCTTTAAGATTGCCAATTTTTAGATTGTTGCGTTCAAGATGGTCCCGCAGACGCCCAGGGGTGCCGACAACGATGTGACATCCCGCGTAGAGTTGGTGCTTCTCAGCCCTCGGGTCCATGCCGCCGACACATGCGACAACCTTCGCGCCAGCATGCTGGTAAAGCCAGGTGAGCTCACGATGCACCTGGAGCGCCAGCTCGCGGGTCGGTGCGACAATTAATGCGATCGGATCTCCGGCGCGGGGCAGAGTCTCAGCGCCTTCAAGCAGAGTTGAGGCGATAGCCAAACCGAAAGCGACTGTTTTTCCTGACCCGGTCTGGGCGGAAACCAATAGATCGCGTTCGCCCACTTCGGGGGCAATAACGGCTGTTTGTACGGAGGTCGGGTCGTTGTAGTCGCGCTCTGCGAGCGCGCGGGCGAGCGGAGGACTTGTCGGAGGAAATGCCACGGAGGAGGGTAAACCTTATGTGATGATGTTGGCCGCCGAATCTATAGGCCGGACAGCCGTTACAGAGGCTGCATATATACCGTATCGACGGCGATAGCATCGCTAACTTGGCCTAAAAGGGAAATTTAGCTACGAATTGGTCCGTCGCTGCCGCTTTCCCAGGCGCGCTCAAGCATTTATTCGGGCCGCAGGTTATATAAGTAATTGATTTATATATCAAAGTAGATGCGAGGGCTAAGGCTCTATCTCGCGCGTAGCGCTTTTGCCTCAGCTTCATCAATGGTCACGATTTTATCGATCCCGCAGTGGGCCCCAGCTGTTTGCCGAACGGATACAGTGTCCGACGTGCACAATCTATCTTGGTGCAGCCGCACTTCAAAGCCACTGAATTCCAGGCCCGAGCACGTGTTGGTCAAGTCGATGCGTTTATACTCACCACGTCCACGCATCTCGACAAGTATGGTGCGGTCGTCGATGACGGGTGAAGACTTAATACGATTCAGGTGAACGCACCGCTGGGTTTCGCCAATAGCTTCTCCCGCAGCATGGGTTGCAGTAGGTGCGGACCAGGTCATCGCAACAAGTGCTAGCGATGACAATACGATTGAATGCATTTTCATGATGACCTCTCTATCGGCAATTTACGGCCGGTCGCCTACTTAGCTCGCAGAGCTTTCGCTTCAGCCTCATCAATGGTCACGATTTTGTCGATTAAGCAGACAGCGCCTCCGTTATCAGGAACTGTAAGGGTGTCCGAAGTGCAGAGCTTGTCGATTGGTGTGCTGATAGAAAAACCGTTGAAAACCAAACCGGGGCACGAACTAGTCAAGTCGATTCGCTTAAATCCCCCGTTGCCCTCCATTTCGATAAGTATGGTTCGGCTATCTATGGCCGGAGAGTTGTCGATGCGGGAAAGCTGAATGCATTGCTGAGTGTCGCCAATATTCTCACCCGCCGCGTGCGCGCTTGTCGTTGCCGCGATCACAGCTCCTAGGGCAAGCGTGGTTGAAGCTAGTAATTTTGGAAACGGTTTCATCGCAGTTCCCTTCATTCAATACGCGAGAAATTCCCCTTGCGGGTGAGCCTAATATAGATTCCTAAAATGGGGCGGAATTATGAGGGAGTTGAGTCTGTTTAATGGCCTTGAGATGCGGGTGGGCAGGGTGTGATGGCCTATCTATTTGATCGTACTCAATCTTTATCCCGGTTCCGTAAAAAACGGGGTCACAAGAAATACGTTATTGGCATAGAAAACGGCGCGATGCCTGCAAATGAGCACCGCGCCGTTTCGTATTTCTGAGTGATAGCGAAACAGGCGAAAAACCTACTGTACCGCCCATTCACTTGTTAATGTTTCCGCCTTTGCAATTTGCGCTGGCGTCATGCGTCCCTCCAGATCGGAACGTGCCGCAGCTGCTTGCTCGCGTTCATCAGCATCAGTTGCATTATCTTCGGCAAGGCTAAGCCATTTATAGGCCCGCACGAAATCTTGGGGAGCCTCATCGCTGACGAGCAGCAATCCGAGATTATACTGTGCTCCGATATGGCCTTTATTGGCGGCCGATTGGAACCATTTCACCGCGGTGTCCGTGTCTTTCGTGACGCCTTCGCCGCTGTAATACAGAAATGCGAGATTCACTTGCGCATCCAAGTTTCCTTGCTCGGCAGGCGCTGTGTACCATTTCGCGGCTTCTGCGTTGTTCTCTGCCACGCCTGTTCCGGAATCAAGCAAGCGCGCCAAATTAAATTGCGCGTCCACATTTCCCTGCTCTGCGGCTTTCCGGAACCAATTCGCGGCTTCTGCGTAGTCCTGGGACACGCCGGTGCCTGTAATGTAAAGGGTCGCTAAGCTGTATTGGGCGTAGTCGTTTCCCGCCTCAGCAGCGCTCTTATAGAGCCGTAATGCCTCAGCGTAGTTGCCTTGCTGTTCCGCATCATAGCCGGCAACAGCATCCTCATAGGGGCCTGCGACAGCGGGGCTGGTTAAACTGAGCGCAACAATAAGAGTTACGAGCCAGTTGCGAACATCAGTAGTCATATCAATCCTCCAAGCTATTCAGTTTTATGCGTTTGAACTCCGATGAATTTGAAACACCGGACGCGACCATATCCGCGTCGGCAGCTTATGGCTACCCACAGGCTCCTAGACGCTTCCTATTCGCGAAATTAGGCAGTGGTCGGCGACGGCGTTCTACTGTTGTTTTTCCCCAATCGGGGGGGCAGCTAGCGCTTGGTTTCATGGAATTATGGCCCGTTTACGTTGATTAGGTGGGAGAATACCGGAAATACGACATAGGATTGCGTACAGAATCACTTTGAATTTTCGGTGCTGGGAATAGTTTCTTCAACAAACTATTCTGGCGATGGGAGACAAGAGGCTAGCGATAAAAAGGTGAGTTGGAGGAGGGGCTAAATGACCGATCAGGCGGAAGCGGTTGCGCGCGATTTATTCAATCAGCACGAAGCGCGCGAGAGATTTGTTGCGTTCCCGGACCGCATAGATTCTCAGGAGGGTGCCTATGCTGTGCAAGATGCATTAGTGCCGATGCTTGTAAAAAAGTACGGTACGAAAGTCGCGGGCTACAAAATCGCACTCACCTCAAAGCAAACTCAGGAATGGCTAAAAATCAATCAACCGTGCAGCGGCCAGATCCTGGCGAATCGCGTGCACCAATCTCCGTTTACGACCAAGATTTCCGATTGGATGAACTTTGGCATCGAAACCGAAGTGTGCGTTGTGCTGGATCGCGACCTGCCGGCGGAATGTTCATTCGAAGAGGTGCAGAAAAGTTTGCGTTCTGTTCATTGTGCGTACGAACTCGTTGAAGATCGTTGCGCGGACTTAACAAAACTCGATCCAAAGTCTTTGGTCGCGGACAACAGCTGGAATGGCGGCATTGTTATGGGGCCGGGTACGGCACCCAATTTTGATCTCTCAAAGCGGGCCGGGCGACTTAAGGTGAATGGCAAGGTCGTGCATGAAGGTACCACCGAGGAAACCATGGGAGGAAACCCGATTAATGTCGTGATGTGGCTGGCCCGGAATCTCGGGACGCGTGGTATGCAAATCAAGGCAGGGGACGTCATCATCACCGGTAGCATTATTGCCACCCAGTTTTCCAAAGCGGGTGAGACCCTTGTTTTTGATGTAGACGGAATACCCCCGGTGGAATTGCGGGTCACTGCTTAGTCAGGGCTGAAAATCTCCTAATTCGTTATATTTAATATGATTTTCCCTGAATTGACGGCGGCCACTCAGTGCCATCTGGCCCTCTCTGGGAAATTGTACTGAGAGCACCGTATCCGATAGACTTTCAAGATTAAAAAAAGGGAGGGCCACCATGTCCGCAACAGACAAACCATGTGCCGCGTCCGGTGGCGCGGAAAAGAATTCAGAGTGTTCGGATGCATCGGCTGCACCAGAGGGTCACAGCAGCATTGTGGATGCTGTGCGGCAGGGTGTTCATCGCCGCTCGTTCATGAAAACGCTTGGCGG
>JAUIGX010000074.1 GCA_030432435.1 Alphaproteobacteria bacterium | reverse complement strand
GCATGTAAAAACCCTCCGTACTGACTTTCTTGAACAATAAGAACGCCATCCGAATCTGCTTGCGATGAAAATATTTCAAGAATTTTTTCTGTGGAGGCGTTGACGTTGGCGATTGTGCAAGGTCGCATGAACTTTACCAGCGGACTGCTTGATTGTCGGCGATTGCGAATCAGATCGCGACCGTACATCGAGTACACAATGCTTTTTAAATCGCGTTCGTGAATTAACCCGACAGGGAATCCTACCTGGTCCACGACGGGAAAAAATGTTCGTTCGCGATCTTTCATAAACCGATCCAGTACCGCCTGTATGCTTTGATCAACGCGAATCGGGGCGGCTGTGTCCAACTGACTCATGATCAGTCCGATGTCGGATTCAACATTCCGCCGGTCCTTGTTGTGGAGATTGGCGATACTTGGATAGGACTGCTCTAAATCGCTTAAAGTGGTTGTCGGCCGGGCGACGGCGTAGCCTTGAACTAAATCGCACCCCAACTCACGGCAAACGTAATATTCGCGCTGGGTCTCCACCCCCTCGGCCACAACAAGGCTTCCGAGCAAATGCGCCATGCGAACCAAATGCTGAAGAAACACAACCTTTTTGGGATCCGAGCCGATTGAGGAAATGATAAATCGGTCCAGTTTCAAAATAGCGGGTTCGACATGGTAGAAAAGCTGGAGGTTGGCGTGCCCTGAGCCAAAGTCGTCTAAGGTTAGGCCGCCGAATTGCGCCTTGAGGGCTAGCAAGGCTTGAAGCCCTTTGGCGGATTCGCTGAACTGAAATTGTTCCGATACCTCCAGGGCAACGTTCGCATTCGTTAGCCCATGACGGTCGCACAACATTGATAATGTGGAACCTATTCCAGCGCTGGATACGATCGTCCGCCCATCAACGTTTACAAACAGCTTGAGAAATTTGTGCCCTGAGATCTGTGCAAATTTCTCAAATGCACGGGCCAGAATGAGTTCTTCCATGACGGCAAGCTGACCGCAGGCATGGCAGGCGTCGAAGAAGTCGCGTGGCGTTGCAAAACCCATGGTCTGGACGTTTCGGAGCAGGGCCTCGAAGCCGACGACGCGTCCTGTGTGAATATCCACGATTGGCTGAAAAGCAATATCCAAAAGGCTAGCGTGACTGATGAAGTGGCTTCCGCTAAATGCGGGCTGATCAGTATTTCCTCTGCCGGAGCCGGGGACGCTACTGCGAGTTGATTCATTGTGGCTCCGTAGGGGCTTTGCGGGCCAAAAGGCCAAGCCCTGTTCTTATTTCGAATGAGAACGATCTAAACCGCTACGCGCGACAAGTGCAATTGCTAGCGGCTAGGACAATTGCAGATTTCAAAAAAGAGTCGCAAAGGAGAGGGCTGGGGAGGTCGTTGTTGAGAGGAAAAGCCAAAAAATCAGCCTTTTCCCCTGGTTGCGGGGGGTCCTTCCTCCGCGTAGTATCCGCCGCCTTGTGGCCCTATGGGTCTATTATCTGTCGGAGCGCGTTTTGCGATATATCAGCACTCGCGGCCGGGCGCCCGAGCTCGGCTTTGATGAAGTCCTTCTGGCCGGCCTGGCCACTGACGGGGGCCTTTACGTCCCCAAGGCCTGGCCCACGTTGGGGGCATCCGAAATAGGCGCCTTGGCGGGCCTCGACTATCCGGACGTGGCCGCGCGCGTCATGGCGCCGTTTGTGGCTGGCTCGGCGTTAGAAAACGATCTGCCGGCGCTTACCAAGGACGCATACGCTGCTTTTACCCACACGGCCGTCGCGCCGCTGACACAGCTGGCGAGCAACGACTGGATTGTTGAATTATTTCACGGGCCGACGCTGGCGTTCAAAGATTACGCTCTCCAGGCCGTCGGGCTCATGTTCGATCGAGTGCTGAAAGAAAAAGGCCGCCGCATTACTATCGTTGGCGCGACATCGGGCGATACGGGGTCTGCGGCCATCGAAGCATGTAAAAATAAAGACTCGGTCGATATTTTTATTCTGCATCCCGCCGGGCGGACGTCAGAAGTGCAGCGGCGACAGATGACAACGGTCGAGGCCGACAATGTTCACAACATCGCGGTCAATGGCACCTTCGACGATTGTCAGAATCTCGTCAAAGATATGTTCGCGGATGAAGGCTTTCGCACCCAGATGAATCTGTCTGCTGTGAATTCCATCAACTGGGCGCGTATCATGGCGCAGGTGGTATACTATTTCTGGGCCGCTGTGCACGTAGGCGCGCCCTACAGGCAGGTGGCGTTCTCTGTGCCGACGGGGAATTTCGGGAATGTGTTTGCGGGCCGGGTGGCGGCGCACATGGGCTTGCCCGTCAGTCATTTTATCGTTGGTTCGAATAGCAACGATATCCTCACACGCTATTTTGAAACCGGGGCGATGACGATGGACGGCGTGGTGCCGACCCTCAGTCCGTCTATGGACATTCAAATTTCTTCGAACTTCGAGCGCCTTTTGTTTGGAGCGTTGGGACAGGATGGTGATGCTGTTGCCCGTCTGCTCGAACAACTCAAACAGAGCCGCGCTTACGAGGTGCCGGCCGAGACCCACGCCGAGATTCTAAAACGCTTTGTCGGCCGCCGTTTAGATGATGCGGGAACGACACGTGTTATGAGAGACGTTTATGCCGAGACCGGCCGTCTCATAGATCCGCATACCGCCGTTGGCGTACATGCGGCGCGCACCGCGCAGATTGATCCGGCTATCCCGCGTCTGACCATGGCAACGGCTCATCCGGCGAAATTTCCAGATGCTGTCGAAGCTGCCACCGGCGTGCGGCCGGCGTTGCCTCCGGCTCTGGCCGATCTGTTTAATCGGACCGAGCGCTTTACAACGCTGGATTCAAACCTAGATACCATCAAATCGTTCGTTCGCGAGAACATCAGAGCTTAAGGAGCGCAATGCCCGTTCAACTCACAACACTGCCAAGCGGCCTACGTGTCATTACCGACCCCATGGACTCTGTGGAAACTGTAGCCGCGGGCATTTGGGTCGGGGCAGGCACCCGCCATGAGACAGCGGATGTGAACGGAATTTCCCACTTGCTCGAGCATATGGCGTTCAAAGGAACCGAGCGGCGGAGCGCGCAGGATATAGCCGAAGAAATGGATAACGTTGGCGGCCAGCTCAACGCTTATACAAGTCGCGACCACACGGCCTATTTTGCGAAAGTGCTTAAAGAAGACACGGCGCTGGCGATGGATATCCTGACCGATATTCTGCTCAATCCCGCCATGGATGATGAAGAACTCGCGCGTGAACAGTATGTCGTGGTGCAGGAAATCTATCAGGCTATCGATACGCCCGACGATATTATCTTCGATCATTTCCAGGCCACAGCTTTTCCTGATCAGCCCATGGGCTGGCCGGTTCTGGGCGAGGAAGACATCGTCAAGTCCATCACGGCAAAGGGCCTTAAGTCCTACATGGGGGCGCACTACGCCGCTGACGCTATGGTGGTGTCGGCATCCGGCGCCGTCGATCATGACTCCTTCGTGGCGCTGGTGGACAAGGCTTTTGCGAACCTTCCGTCCAAAACACAGGTCAATGAAACGCCGGGCCACTATAAGGGTGGCGATTTCCGGGAACGCCGCGCGTTGGAGCAGGTCCACATTGTTCTCGGCTTTAACGGTGTGTCGTTTGACGACAAGGATTATTACAACCTAGCGGCACTCTCGACCCTGCTGGGCGAGGGAATGTCGTCGCGGCTTTTTCAGGAAATTCGCGAAAAGCGCGGCCTCGCCTACACGGTGTTCTCCACGGCCCAATCTTTCTCAGACGCCGGGCTGTTTTCCATCTACACCGGCACCGGCCGTGAAGATGTGCCCAAGCTGATCCCTGTGCTTTGCGATGAGATCAAGAAAACGACTGACAGCGTGTCGGATGCCGAAGTTGCGCGGGCACGGGCACAGTTAAAGGCCGGCATTTTGATGTCTCTGGAAAGCCCGTCTAGCCGTTGCGCGCAGCGCGCCCGCCAAATTCTTGTCTATGGCCGTCCTTTGACAACCCAGGAAGTTATCGAGCGTATAGAGGACGTGAACGCCAGCGGTATTGCGGCTGCGGCCCGGCGTGTGTTTTCCGGCCAGCCCACGATGGCGGCTCTTGGCGAGCTTGATAAACTTGAAGACATCGAAGCCATTCGCGCACGGCTACAATAGCGCGGACGTTGTTAGGCGTGGCCAGCTTGGCCCGAAAGCCTGTGCGCCGCGATCCCAAGCTTCGCTAAGGCTAGGTCCCATTTCTTCGAGCAGTCGCGCGCGAAAAGAATGTCGGCGTCGGCCGGAACGCTGAGCCAGGCATTGTTCTTGATTTCCTCATCAAGCTGACCCGGTCCCCATCCGGCATAGCCTAGGGCCATAAAGTAGTTGTTTGGGCCGCTGCCTTCGGCGATGGCGCGCAATATCTCTGTTGTTGCGCTAAGGGCGATATCGTCGCTGACCTTCATGGTGCCGTCATCTTGATGATAGTCGGTCGAATGCAGAACAAATCCACGGCGTTCGCCGACCGGTCCGCCCCGGTGCACGTATATCTCCGAGCAAGCGGGGGCTTTCGGCTTGATGTCCAGTTGTTTCAAGACGTCGGCAAAACTCAGATCATCGACCGGCTTGTTGATGATCAGTCCCATGGCCTCCTCCGGCGAGTGGGCGCACATATAGATGACTGATCGCTCAAATCGCGGGTCGGCCATGCTCGGCATAGCCAGCAAAAATTGCCCTGCCAAGTAACCTGAAGAATATGTGTCTAGCGGCGTACCCATCTACCTTATCCTTACCTCTAAAGATGGGGTTACGGCGCGATAAACGCAAGTCCCGACAAAAGCCGGCTGTCATTTTGCGGCGTTGGCGTGTTGCTGAGATTGCGATCGCCAGCCTATGCGCTGTCGCGCCAGTCTATGCGCTGTCGCACTGGGCTTCGGCTTCTGCGCGCGCCAATTGATCAACCCGTTCGTTTTCCGCGTGGCCGTCGTGGCCTCTGACCCAGTGCCAGGTTACGTCGTGCGGTGCTTGCGCCTCATCCAATGCCTGCCATAGATCGACGTTCTTCACGGGTTTTTTGTCGGCGGTTTTCCAGCCTCTTTTCTTCCAGCCGTGAATCCACTCGGTGATTCCCTTTTGGACATACTGGCTGTCCGTGGTGACGCGGACGATGCAAGGGCGCGTTAAGGTTTGAAGGCCGACAATCACAGCCATCATCTCCATGCGGTTGTTGGTGGTTTCGGGCTCGCCGCCGGAAATTTCTTTTTCAGTGCCGTTAAAGCGCATAAGCGCGGCCCAGCCGCCGGGGCCCGGGTTTCCGATACATGCACCATCGGTGAACATATCAACCTGTTGTTTGGTGTCCGTCATCCTATGTAAGCCCGTAGGTGGAGAGTTCGCCGATGCCGCGATGAAACCTCAGTATATTTAAATATTCACGTGGATCTTTAGGTTTGATCTTCGCGTCCTGCGGTGTGTTGGCCCAGTCATAAAGCCGGGTCAGTAGAAATCGCATCGCTGCTCCTTGCGCAAACACGGGCAGTGCCGTTTTTTCAGCGTCGGTAAGCGCGCGCACCGCTTGATAGCCTGATAACAATGATTTCGCCTTAGTCGTATTGAACGCGCCGTCGTTATCAAAGCACCACGCGTTAATGCATATGGCGATGTCGTAGGCCAAAAAATCGGTACAGGCAAAATAGAAATCAATCAAACCCGAACATTTTTCGTTGAGAAAGAAGACATTGTCGGGAAATAAGTCGGCGTGAATAATACCTCTCGCCAGATCGGCGCCTGGCGCTGGCCATGCGTTGGCGATTGCTTCAAGGTGCTGGCGTATAGCAGGGGTGAGGCCGGGCTCTATCATCTCAGTGGCATCGCCAATGTTTTCGTACAGATCAAACCAGCCTTCTACGGATAAGTCGTTCTTTCGGTCTTCCTTGTAGGTCGACCCGGCGTTATGCAACCGAGCAAGGGCGTGACCCAGTTTCGCGCAGTGATCTACGGTAATGTACCGCGGCCACGCGCCTTCCAGGAAACTGACAACGGCAGCAGGTTTCCCGCACAAAGTTCTCAAGGCTTCATTGTCCCGGCCTTTAAGCGGCACCGGGCAAGGAACGCCAAGTACGGCAAGATGATCCATCAATCCTAAGAAGAACGGAAGGTCTCGCGGGCTCACGCGCCGTTCAAATAACGTGAGGATGAAGGGCCCTGTGGTGGTTTGCAGGTGGTAATTAGTGTTCTCAGCGCCTTCGGCGATGCCCGTACACCTTACAATTTCTCCGAAATCGTAAGCGGCGGCCAGGGCAGTCAGATCGTCGCTCGATACTTGGGTGTAAACGGCCATGAGGTGGGAACACTACGTTAGAAATTCAGCCGGGCGTGTACCGGCAGGGGCGATTTAATCCCAAGGTTCGAGCGGCTGCATGGTCTCAGGCTTGCCGCGAATCGGGGGGATAATAGACCACTCGGTGCGGGCTTTCGGGCATTGGGCAATAAACTAGCGCCGACCGGTGCATTCTGATAGCAAATCCGAGGTGCAGGCTAAGTTCTAATGACCCATACCCCTGATAAAGTGGATTAATGTATGGTTCCGTTGTTGCAAGGCCAGCCCAAACCAGCCTTTATGTGATGGCAGTCATAAAACCCCTGATTTCAAGTGATATATAGTCCAATGCCTTTCATCTGCACTCTTTTAGCGCGTCCGCGCCGTATGACCCTGCCCGCGGTTCTGCTTCTGGGAGCCGTCGTCTCCGGCTGTGCAAACTCATTGCCGCCGCCCTGTCCTCCGGTGCGCGTGGATAGCACTACGGCAACCATGACCAAGTTCAAGGATGATACCAGCCGCGATTTATCGAATGTGGAGTACCAGGTTAAAATTATCGGATTTCAGGGCGAATGCGTGATGGATGACGACGAAGTTGAAGTCGTGCTCGATGTGGATTTTCAAATCACCAGTGGCCCTGCGGCTCAGGCCGGGCCGATGTCGTTTTATTACTTTGCCGCCATTCCCCAGTTCTTTCCCGAGCCGAGCGGCAAAAATGTTTTTGAGGTTCAGCGCACTCTGAGGGGCGGCGCGACGGCGCCGCAAACCCTAACCGAATCGAACGTGAGCATCACGATCCCGCTCAAGGAAAAGCAGCCTGCCGCGTCCTTTGATGTGTATTTGGGTCTTCAATTGAGTGACGCGCAATTGCAATTTAATCGGCAGCGTATGGCGCGGTAGCGCATGTACGTAGGGATTCTGCGGATTATCCGCCGTTGACCCGATAAGCCGACTCAGGCCAGACTCCGCCCATACCGCATACCCCAGTGGAAGAGCTCGACATCCGCGAAAATTGGATGTTGGCGCCGAAGGAGCAACCGCCCTCGGAAACTCTCAGGCCAAAGGACCGCTGGGGATTGGTACTCTGGAAAGCAGGCGGCGACATGTTCACCGCCTCACCGAAGATGTAAGCCGGATGGCGCTGAATCGTATGATTTTTGTGCCAAAGTACCGGTGATTCTTTCAGGTTTTCCGACAGAGGAGGGCGCCCTGACAGCAGGACTCCGAGTCCGGCCCGTCATGGCGGCTTTGAACCTTTGTGGAGAACTGGCGTGCCGGATACCGCTGCAGGAGCTTTAAAAACAACGCCTCTCGATGGGCTTCACCGTTCGCTCGGCGCAAAGATGGTGCCCTTCGCGGGCTACAGCATGCCCGTAAGCTATCCATTGGGAGTGCTCAAAGAGCACTTGCAGACACGCACTGAAGCGGGGCTGTTTGACGTCTCCCATATGGGGCAGGCGGAACTGGCGGGCGAGGATGTGACCGACGCTCTTGAAACGCTCGTGCCGGGCGATCTCAAGGCACTGGAGCCGGGGCAGATTCGCTACACCGTGCTGCTCAATAACGACGGCGGCATCATTGATGATCTGATGGTCACGCGTCCGGCCGAGCCGGGCATGGAAGACATCTTGTATCTGGTCGTCAATGCGGCGTGTAAGGACGCTGACTTCGCTCATATCACGGAAAAGTTGGCCGGTCGTGCCACGCTTACCCGGCATGAATCATCGGCCTTGCTGGCGTTGCAGGGTCCCAAGGCTGCGGTGGTGCTTGCGCGGTTTATCCCTGAGGCCGCCGCCATGGGTTTCATGACCAGCCGCACAGCAACCTGGGAAGGGTCGAGCGTTCGGCTCTTCAGATCCGGTTATACCGGCGAGGACGGCTACGAAATTTCAATTCCGGTGGACGCAGCCGAACACTTCGCCAGAACAATTTTAGACCAAACGGAAGTTCAGCCGATTGGGCTCGGAGCGCGAGATTCGTTGCGCCTTGAGGCGGGCCTTTGTTTGTACGGCAGCGACATCGACACAAACACAACGCCGGTTGAAGCGTCGTTGACGTGGGTGATCGGTAAGCGCCGCCGTGCTGACGGAGGCTTCCCCGGCGTGGATAAAATTCTCGCTCAAATCGCCGATGGGGCGTCGCGCAAACGCGTGGGTGTTCAGCCGCTGGGCCGCGCTCCGGCGCGGGCGCATACGGAAATCCAAGATGGCGCCGGCAATATGATCGGCGAAATCACTTCCGGCGGCTTCGGCCCGAGTGTGAACGCTCCCGTCGCCATGGGGTATGTCGCAGCGCAGTTTGCCAAAGTCGGAACGCCGCTCACCTTAATTGTTCGCGGACAGCCTATGCCCGCAGAAGTCGCAAAGTTGCCGTTCGCACCACATCGTTATTTCAAGTCTTAGAGAGTTAGGGGAAGCCACATGAGTCAAATTCGTTTTAGCAAAGATCACGAGTGGATATCCGTCGAGGACGGGGTCGGCACCGTCGGTATTACGCAGTATGCGCAAAATCAATTGGGCGACATCGTTTTTGTCGAAGTGCCGGAAGTCGGCAAGGAAATTAAAGCTGGCGGTGAAATTGCTGTGGTGGAATCGGTCAAGGCGGCCAGCGAAGTCTATGCGCCTGTTTCGGGTACGATCACCGAAGGAAACGCCGCGCTCACCGTGACGCCGGAAACCGTAAATACGGACCCGCAAGGCGCGGGTTGGTTCTTCAAGATCAAGATCGCCGACGCGGCCGCGCTGAACGACCTGATGGACCAGGCGGCTTACGACGCCTACGTCGCTGAATTGGACGCCTAAAAACCATTCTCTAGGAATACCCGACCATGCGCTATTTGCCTCTGACTGATGCCAACCGCACGGAAATGCTCGCCGCGATCGGCGCGAAGTCCGTGGATGATCTGTTTCGCGATCTACCAAAAGACGCACTCGCCTCTGCGAATTTCGACTTGCCCAACACCCAAAGCGAGATGGAAGTGGAACGAGCGCTTGGCGCAATGGCCGCGAAAAATCTGAACTGCGGGCAGGCTCCATCGTTTCTAGGGGCAGGCAACTATAGGCATCATACGCCGGCCTCCCTCGACTACATCATTCAGCGCGGCGAATTCTTGACGGCCTACACACCGTACCAGCCTGAAATCAGCCAGGGCACGCTCCAGGCGATCTATGAGTTTCAAACTCAGGTGGCGTTGATCACCGGTATGGAGGTGGCGAATGCTTCCATGTACGACGGCGCGACCGCTTGTGCAGAAGCGGTTGCCATGGCGTGCCGCGTGACAAAGCGGAATAAGGCGATGATGTCGGGCAAGGTGCATCCGCACTATGCCGATGTCACGGCCACGTCTATGAAGTTTCTCAACATAGAGGTCGACCGCCTCGCGCCTGATCCCTTTAACGTGGAAGACCTTATCGGCCGCGTTGGCCCTGAGTTGGCTTGTGTTGTTGTGCAAACACCTAGCTTCTTCGGTCATCTTGCGAATTTTACGGCCTTGGCCGACGCGTGCCATGCCGAAGGCGTCCTTCTCGTGGTGTGCGTTACTGATCCGGTGTCCTTGGGGGCGCTCATGCCGCCGGGTCGTATGGGTGCGGATATCGTAGTTGCCGAAGGGCAGTCATTGGCGGGCCCCATGAACTTCGGCGGTCCCGGCGTGGGGCTGTTTGCGACCCGCGAGAAATTTATCAGGCAAATGCCGGGCCGTCTTGCCGGCGAAACCACGGACGAAGATGGCCGCCGCGGCTGGGTGCTGACGTTGTCCACCCGTGAGCAGCACATCCGCCGCGAGAAGGCGACATCGAACATCTGCACTAATTCCGGTCTTATCGCTCTAGCGTTTTCTGTGCACATGACGTTGCTGGGTGAAGCCGGGTTCAAGCGTCTCGCCAAACTCAATCACGCCATGGCAACGATCCTGTCCAGAAAGTTAGAAGCCATTCCAGGCGTTCGCGTTCTCTCCAATAGCTTCTTTAACGAGTTCACGGTGGAACTGCCGAAGCCCGCCGGCGATGTGGTGGAGCAATTGGCCAAGCGCGGCGTTCTCGGCGGTATTCCGGTTTCGCGGTTCTATCCGACGTATCCAGAACTCCAGGACTTGCTGCTGGTGGCGGCAACGGAAACCAATACTGCAGAGGATATTGCGGCCTTTGTCGCGGCTCTCAAGGAGGTGCTGTCATGACAAAACCAACCACAGCCAGCGGCCATAAAGGATTGCAACTCGAACAAGCGCTGATTTTCGAGCAAGACACGCAAGGCACGACGGCGGTCGATTTACCGCCGATCCCGGAGTACGCCGACAAGCTTGGTGAATTTGGGTGCGACGATCCTCTCGGCCTGCCAGGCTTGTCCGAACCGGAAGTGGTGCGTCACTACACGCGCTTGTCGCAAAAGAACTATTCCATCGACAGCGGATTTTATCCGCTGGGCTCGTGCACCATGAAGCATAACCCGCGCCTCAACGAGAAGATGGCGCGTCTTCCCGGCTTTGCCGATGTTCACCCGTTTCAACCAATCTCTACGGTCCAGGGCGCCCTGGAGCTGATCGATTCCTGTGCTCACTGGCTTACGGAACTCACGGGTATGGCGGCAGTGGCGATGTCGCCGGCCGCAGGCGCGCATGGTGAGCTTTGCGGGTTGATGTGTATTAAGTCTGCCCACGACGCCGCGGGTTCTACTCGCTCGGTTGTTCTGGTCCCGGATTCTGCCCACGGCACCAACCCCGCTACGGCGGCCCTGTGCGGCTATGCGGTGGAATCCATTCCGGCGAATAGCGAAGGCCGCGTTGATATTAATGCGCTTAAATCGCGCCTCGGGCCCGATATCGCGGCGGTGATGATCACCAATCCCAACACGTGCGGTCTGTTTGAACGCGAATGTATTGCCATTGCCGAAGCCGTTCATGCCGCTGGTGCATATTTTTATATGGACGGGGCCAACTTCAATGCCATCGTCGGACGTCTGCGGATCGGCGATCTTGGCGTCGATGCCATGCACATAAATTTGCATAAGACATTCTCGACGCCGCACGGCGGCGGTGGCCCGGGGGCAGGCCCGACCGTTCTATCCGAAGCCCTCGCGCCGTATGCACCGGTGCCCATGGTGGTGCATGGGGCGGACGGGTTTGACGCTGAAGAACACGCGGGCTTCGGCACGGCAAAGAAGGCTTATGGCCGCATGAAGGGCTATCACGGCCAGTTTGGTGTGTTTGTGCGCGCGCTCGCCTACATGATGAGCATGGGTGCTGACGGTCTGAAACAAGCCTCAGGCGATGCGGTTCTCAACGCCAACTATCTGTTGGCACGGCTCTCGGAAGAACTGACACCGGCGTTCCCGGGCCCGTGCATGCACGAGGCGGTGTTTGATGATCGCTTCCTCAAAGGCACCGGCGTGACCACGCTTGATATTTCCAAGGCTCTCATCGACGAAGGCTTCCATCCGCCGACCATGTATTTCCCGTTGGTGGTGCACGGCGCGCTGCTGATCGAGCCCACGGAAACCGAAAGCAAAGCGGCTCTCGACCAGTTCGTTGAGTCCATGCTCCACGTCGCGCGCCGGGCCAAGGCCGGCAACGCGGCCGCAGAGTTCCAGGCCGCGCCGCAACTGGCACCTCGCCGGCGTCTGGATGAGACTGGCGCCGCCCGCAAGCCGGTCCTGCGCTGGAAGCCGGACGAGACCGCTGCGGCTCGTCAAGCGGCGGAGTAGCAGGCAGTACGGGAGATATTATGCCCAAGGTTTATTACCACCCACGTTCCACCTACGCACGGCGGGTGATGATCTCGCTGTTGGAAAAGAATATTCCCCACGATGCCGTGGTCGTGGATATGGCGGCCAAAGAACACAGGACACCGGAATATCTTAGCAAAAACCCCTATGGCCGTGTACCGGTCATCGATGACGGCGGGTTTGTGCTCTACGAGTCCACGGCCATCTTGAACTATCTGGAAGCCATCCATCCGACACCGGCGCTGGTGCCGTCCGATCCCAAAGGTCGTGCCTTGGTGGATATGCACATGAAGCTGTGCGACATCCAGATGGGAGTGCACATGGGCGTCATCGTTTTTCCTAAACGCTTTTTGAAAAAAGATCGCTGGAATCTAGAGGCTATGGCCACGGCAAAGGCGGCGATCGAGGCGCATCTTGATATTCTGCGCAAGGTGCTTGCGGGGAAAACCTATCTCGTGGCCGAGCAGTTCAGTCTGGCCGATTTGATCTACATACCGTTTTTGCACTTTCTGCCGTTGGCGGAGATTGACCCGCCGCCCGCCGTGCGCGATTGGGCGGCGCGCCTTCTCGAACGCGACAGTGCCAAACAAACTGTCCCCGATCTCTAAAGATGTAGCCGTCAGCCTTCGCTTTTAGTTCAAATCACGGTTCGCGAAGCGGGAAACGTGCACGTGATTGTTGTGCCGACGCCGATCTCGCTTTCGATCGACAGTTCGCCATCGTGAAGCTCAACCAGTTCGGAGGTTATGGCCAGTCCCAGGCCCAGGCCGCCGCCCGCAAGGCGCTTTGAACTGCTAGCTTTGAAAAACGGCTGTGTGAGTTTCGGCAGATCGTCGGCCGATATGCCGATTCCCGTGTCCGATACGACCAGCTTGAGAGAGCCAGTGCTATCTTGCTCGGCACTTACGGAAATGCGTCCGCCCTTCTCCGTAAATTTAATGGAATTCGTCAGCAGATTGATTACGACTTGTTTGAGGAACCGTTCGTCTCCCCTCAGTCGCGGCAGATTCTCGGAGACATGGCAATCGATGGCGATCTCATCAGCATTAGGCAGGTAGGCAATAACTTTAACGGCTTCACCTATTATGGTCTCAAAATCAACGGCCGACACCGATGCAGTGGCTTTCGCGGTTCCCATGGCCGTGTAGTCGAGGATGTCGTCTACGATGCCGAGCAAGTACTTGGCGCTGACATGCATATCCTCAGAGTATTCCTGGAATTTTTCACGGGAGACGGACGGCATATCTTTTTGCCGCATAAAGTCTGAAAACCCGACAAGCGCATTCAAGGGTGTTCTGAGTTCGTGACTCATGGACGCTAGAAAATGAGATTTCGCGGCGTTTGCTTCTTCCGCTTTTTCACGCGCGTGTTTGGCTTCAGCCAGCGCAGCGGTGGTGATATCGAGTGCGTTATCCTCGGCGGTTCGGAATAGATAACTGACAATGGATAAGTACACGAGAAGCAACGCGAAGGATGCGCCGTAGGAGATATACGTGGTTCCGGTGACTATGGTATCTGTCGTCGCGTGTCCGGCGATTTGCTGTGCCGTTACGATCCCAAAGCACAACACCATCGCGAACAGAACAAACGCCCTCTTCATGCCCGTGAGGTAGTAATTGGCGAAGATCGGTATTGCGCAGAGCCAGGGCAGCCCTGCGGCTGCGTATCCGCCGTAGTTCCAGGCTGCAACGCCGATACAGACCACAGCCCATATCATGCCGCTGACGACGATCATATCCAGCTGCTTGGTAACCCGAAGAAGGAGGAGAAAAAGCGGGAAAGCGACGACGAAGCCGACGACAAGGATAAATCCGGTTGTAATCGGCGTCCCACTAAAGGCCGCGAGCAAAAAGACGGCCACTCCGAACAGAGCGCCCGTCCACGACAGAATATTGAAAGTCCGAATACCGCTTTCAAGCCGCTTATCTTTGATCTGTGCGGCGCGCATGTACAACGGCATGGCCGAAGAACTGGATGTAGGTAGTGCTTGGTCCAATGCCGCCCCCCGACGGTGTCGCATCACACATGAAGGTGCAGATATTGCCATACTTTTATGCGTTTGATGCAGATACAAAAAAAGCCCGGATCAAAGGTCCGGGCT
>JAUIGX010000297.1 GCA_030432435.1 Alphaproteobacteria bacterium | reverse complement strand
TGCCACGCGGGCAGAGATCTCGGCCTGGGCAGAGGGTTTCGTTGGCCGCTGGATGCAGACCCAGGTCCGGCCTGGTGCTCTAGCGGCGATTGAACGCCACCGCCAAGCGGGCGACCAGGTCGTTCTCGCGACCGCCAGTTTCGACTTTTATGCCCAGGTTTTTGCGACTCGGCTGGGCCTGGATCACGCTATCACCACGGGATCGGTCTGGACCGGGGAGGACCGCCTGTGCGCGGCCGTTGCGGGCGAGAATTGTTATGGACCGGCCAAGATCGCGGCGGTTGAACGCTATCTATCGATGCTTCCGGCCCGGCCTTGGTTTGCCTTTTACTCAGATCATCATTCCGATTTTGAACTTCTAAAGGCTGCGAACGAAGGCGTGGCGGTTAATCCGAACGCCAAACTACAGCGGCTCGCGGGTGAGCACGGGCTTCAAGTGGTCGATTGGGGATAGGGGCGCCTCGGGCCGTGCGGCCGCCTATTTTTCGGCGAGGTGATGTTGCCAAGCCTCCAGGCCCGACTCGAGCGCGCCGTGTCCGCGTGAGGTTTGCCGATCCACAACGAAGTAAGCGATTTTAGGCACGGCCTGCTTACTCAGATTCGTGCAGGTCGGCGGCAGCTCGTCAGCCATGTTCACGGCAATCAGGCCCACGCAGTCTTTACATTTGTCCCAGGTAAAAAGGTCCGAGAACTGGTGTCTGGCGGCGCGGTTCGGTGGCGCTATGGGATGATCGATGCGTGGCCATTCGCTGCGTGGGGGCAGAACTTCGCGGATGTCGCCACCGTCCGCCATATGGCCGCACAATGTATCAACAAAGGTGTTGATTGCGGACACTTCGGTTTCGAAATTCATAACGGTGGATGTTAGCTGCGCGCGGAAAAACTCTGTGGCTTCGTCGAGGCTGCCGACCCGTTTGTTGCCGCCCTGTGAAATAACAACGTACTCAATTCCATATTCGCCGGGATAGGACACCATGCACGGATTAAAAACCATCGCGCCAATTTCGCCGCAGTGCAGGCGTGAATATTCCGGCACCGTCATGTCGTCGGGGACTTGACCGTCTTCGATGGCGCGAATGGTGGCATCGGGGTAACCCGGCGGATAAATACGCCGCAGCGTTTCAAGTTCAACTGTGCGCCGGTCCGGCGGAATGCCGATGCTGCTGTCGGCCGCCAAGGAGAGTGTGGCTAGTGAAGCCACGCCGCCAAGCGCTGCCATCAAAAACAGGATTTTCCGTTTTAAGGTCATGCTGTCTCCGCACCGTTACGGCTGTCACGCTTCAAGAGCCGTGCTGCCATGTGTACCGCCAAGGCGGTGCAGTGTAGCGGATTAACGCTTCGATGTAAGGCGTTAGGCCTATTCAAACAGGCTGGAAACCGACGCTTCGTCGTTGATGCGTTTAATGGCTTCGGCCATGAGCGGAGCAATGGATAATTGGCGGATATTGTTGGCTAGGCGCACGGCTTCAGTGGCCTGAATGCTGTCCGTGATCACCAGTTCTTTGAGGGGGGAGGCACTGACGCGCCCGACCGCGCCGCCCGACAAAACCCCATGTGTTACATAGGCGGAGACGGATTTCGCGCCCGCGTCCATGAGGGCGACGGCGGCGTTACAAAGTGTCCCGGCCGAATCGACGATATCGTCCACCAAGATACAGGGCCGGCCTTTAACTTCGCCGATGATGTTCATGACTTCCGAAACGCCCGCTTTCTCGCGGCGTTTGTCGATGATCGCGAGGTCCGCATGAATACGTTTTGCAATGGCCCGTGCCCGCACCACGCCGCCGACGTCCGGCGAAACGATAACCGGCTCACCGCTCTCGTAGTTTTGCTGGATGTCATCGGTAAATACGGGGGCTGAAAAAAGATTGTCCAGGGGGATGTCGAAGAAGCCCTGAATTTGTCCGGAGTGCAGATCAAGCGTAAGGACGCGTCCGGCTCCGGCCTGGGTCACCAGATTGGCGACGAGTTTTGCCGTGATTGGCGTGCGGCCGCCGGTTTTGCGGTCCTGCCGTGCATAGCCGAAGTACGGAATGACGGCGGTAACCCGGCGCGCCGAGGCTCGCCGCAGCGCATCAAGCGTGATGAGCAGTTCCATCAAATTGTCGTTGGCAGGATAGGACGTGGCTTGAATCACGAAGACATCTTCACCGCGCACATTCTCGTGAATCTCCACGAAGATCTCCATGTCGGAGAATCGCTTGATGCTGGCGTTGGTGAGTTCCAGATTCACGCAAGCGACGATTGCTTCAGCAAGCGGCTTGTTGCTGTTTCCGGCCAGAATTTTCATGATTTTGTCCGTAGCCCTTGAAGTAACTTGTCGCCGCTTCCTGCGGATCCCGGCGAGCATATTGCCCCGCTCAGGCGCGCGGAAAGTATCAACCTGTCATGAGACTGTAAACTGGGCATGGGGGTGATTTTCACTTCTCTCCGAATTCGGCGGGAATTTCGCTGTGATGCGCGCCGGATGCGAGCGTGGTCAGGGGTTTGCAGCCTTCTCAAGGTCCGGCGCAGAGGCCAGCAAATTAAGGAGATCCGGCGCGCCCGCGTCGGCAATCGCAAAGGCCGTCGCGCCCCATGTGCCATCTAGTGTGCCGAC
>JAUIGX010000073.1 GCA_030432435.1 Alphaproteobacteria bacterium | reverse complement strand
CAATTCCGGCGCGCACGGCGTCAATGTAGAAAGCCTCCGGCAACTCGTAGATTGTTTTCCAGACCAGTATGTTTGCAAAGCTTGGTTTTGCTTCAATCCGCAGCGGTGCATGCCCCCTGGCGGACGCGAGTTCTGTCGCCACCGCGACCGCGCTGCGATGTTGCAACGCGCCGAGCGCGAGGTAGGCAAGCACCCAAGCCACAGCCACTCGTGCGTAGACAGGGTTGCGCCGCAAGCCCGAGACAAACACCAACACAGCCAGAGGCACAGTCAGCAAGGGGTCGATGATAGAAACGACGCTCCATGCAATTCTTTCGTCGCTGAACGGCCAGTACAGCATGGTGCCATAGGACGTCGCCGCATCTAGTAGGCCGTGCGTTGCGTAGCCGAGCGTGCAGTAGAGAAAGGTCTGGCGGAAGGGCAACTTCCATCGCCGCCCCAGGGCGTGGAGGATCACCGCGCACAGAAAACCGCCGATTGGAATGAACGCCAAGGCGTGGGTGAAATGGCGATGATACTCGAGGAACGTCAGCGGGTCGGTGGTCGAGCGAATCAGAACATCAATGTCGGCGGCCAGTCCGGCAAAGAACCCAAACCCGCCCGCTATGCGGACGTGCCATTTTTTGACGCCGGATGCCTGAGAGAAAGCGGCACCAAGCGCGCCTTGGGTGAAAATATCCATGACGCGGTAACGCGCGCTTACATCAATACGATTTCGGCAGACCCAAGACTTTTTCGGCGATGTAGCACAAAATCATATTGGGGCTGACGGGGGCGATCCACGGCACGAAGGATTCGCGCACAAAGCGTTCGACATGAAACTCCTTTGCGTAGCCGAACCCGCCATGTGTCATCATCGCCGCCTGACAGGCTTCGCGGCATGCCTCGGCCCCTAAATACTTCGCAGAGTTCGCGGCCGCGCCGCAGGGAAGGTCGTTGTCGTATTGCCAGGCCGCCTGCATGACCATGAGGCGCGCGGCCTCCAGTTCCATCCAGTTCTTAGCGAGCGGATGCTGAACGCCCTGGTTCATGCCGATAGGCCGGTTGAAGACAACGCGGTCCTTGGCGTATGCGGTCGCGCGGTTTAACGCCGCCAATCCGAGGCCGACCGCTTCGGCGCCCAGCAAAGCGCGTTCGGGGTTAAGGCCATGCAGGATGTAGCGAAAGCCCTTACCTTCTTCGCCGATACGATCTTCCACCGGCACTTCGAGGCCATCGAAAAACAGCTCGTTCGAATCCACCGGTTTGCGGCCCATTTTTTCAATCTCGCGAACCGCCGTGCGCCCACCCCGATCAAGGTCGGTATAAAACAGGCTTAGGCCATCGACCGGATTTTCAACTTCTTCGAGCGGTGTCGTGCGCGCGAGCAGCAAAATTTTCTCGGCCACTTGCGCCGTAGAAATCCAAACCTTCTGGCCATCGACGATGTACTTGTCGCCTTTGCGCACCGCACGCGTCTTAAGCTGCGTGGTATTGAGCCCGGTGTTGGGTTCGGTCACCCCGAAGCACGCCTTCACCTCGCCTTTGGCAATGGGCGGCAGCATACGCTGACGTTGTTCGTCGTTGGCGTACACGACAACAGGGTTAAGACCGAAAATGTTGATATGCACCGCCGAGGCGCCGGACATGCCCGCGCCGGATTCGGCGATAGCCTGCATCATGATGCAGGCCTCGGTAATGCCGAGACCCGAGCCGCCGTATTCTTCGGGGATACAGATGCCGAGCCAACCGTCCTTGGCAAAGGCGTCGTAAAAATCGGTCGGAAACCCGCCTTCCTTATCCTTCTTCAGCCAATACGCATCGTCGAAACGGCTGCAGATTCCAAGAATGGTTTCGCGGATCGTTTCCTGATCTTCTGAGAGCCTAAAATCCATAGCTATACCTCGGCGATAGACTTGGCCGGCTTCGGCAAGTGTGCATCGGCCGGCGTTGAAATGACGTGTTCGGCATGGAGAGCTTCGATTTCGGCCGGACTGTAACCGACCTCACTTAAAATCTCGGCGCTGTGCTCGCCAAGGCGCGGCGCGTGGCGTGTGCTCTCGGGCGGGGTCTCGGACCATTCACCCGCCACGCGCATCTTCACCAGCTTGCCTTCTGTCGGATGGTTCTCTTCAATGAAGAATCCGGTCACCTGCAAGTGCGGGTCGTCCATGATGCTTTCAAGGTCGTGCATAGGCGTGACGGGAATGTCGGCCTTCTTAAGCAACTCCATCCACTCTGCGGTTGTACGGGTGAGAAGCAGGTCTGAAATTTCGCCGTAAATCTCGTCGATGTTTTCAGCGCGCTTGCCCACGGATGCAAACCGCGGATCGGTCTCGAACGTATCGGCCTTGCCCATGGCGGCAAAGAAACTGCGCCAGTGTTTGTCGGTATAAATCAATGTGCAGATGTAGCCGTCCTTAGTCCGGTAGGGCCGCCGATTGGGCGAGAGCTGGCGCGGATACCCACCTTTATCGAGCGGCGGATCAAATGACAGGCCGCCGAGATGATCATTGAGCACAAAGGCCGCCATGGTTTCAAACATGGGCACGTCGATCTTTTGACCTTTGCCGGTTTTGCCGCGGCCGATAATCGCACCCAAAATCGAGTTGACTGCCCATAGTCCGGTCACGCGATCAGCCACGGCGTTGGGCACGTAACGCGGCGTGCCGTCGGCCGCGCGGGCGATCAAGGTCGGCAGGGTTGATATGCCCTGGATCAAATCGTCATAGGCCGGCCAGTTCGCATACGGACCTTCCTGGCTGTAGCCGAACATGCCGACATAAATAATTTTGGGATTAATCTTCGCGATATTTTCGTATGTGAGTCCCAGACGCTTCATCGCACTGGGCCGCATGTTGTAGACAAACACGTCCGCACTTTTCACAAGACGCATCAGCGCTTCGCGGCCGGCAGGCGCTTTGAGATCAAGAACGATGCTACGTTTGGACCGGTTCGCATTCATATACACCGGGCCCATACCGGGGTTTCTCATGGGGCCGATTTGCCGGGTGATGTCGCCGTCCGGCGCTTCGACCTTAATGATATCAGCCCCCATGTCGCCAAGAGTCTGGGTGGCGTACGGCCCCATCAGCACAGCCGTCAGGTCGATAATACGAATGCCGCTGAGCGGACCGGTCATAGAGCGTGTCCTGTACTGAGGGGGACGCGAAACCCGGATACGTGCTTCGTCCGCGCGTCGTGGAATTTTAAATATGCCATCGGGACTTTATCTTTTCGCCTCCAGCGCACCGATCTTTGAGTCCGTCAGGACCTTGTTGATTTCATCCAGGGCGGCCGGATCTTCAATAGTGGCTGGCAATACGTAGGGCACACCGTTGACAATTTTGGTGACCGTACCGCGCAGAATTTTGCCGGATCTGGTTTTCGGAAGGCGGGGTACAATTACCGCCGTTTTGAAAGCAACCACCGCACCCATAGACTCGCGGACATGGGCGATTATAGCCGCAACGATTTCGTGCGGTTCGCCTTCAACGTCAGATTTAAGGACAATCAATCCCAAGGGCACCTGACCTTTTATTTCGTCATCGAGCCCCACGACCGCGCATTCTGCAACATCGGGATACGATGCAATAATTTCTTCAATGGCCCCCGTGGATAAACGATGACCGGCAACGTTGATCACATCATCTGTCCGGGTCATCACGTGCAGGTATCCGTCATCATCGAAATAACCGGCGTCTTCCGTTGAGTAATAGCCGTCGAATTGCGAAAGATAGGCCTCTTTGTAACGCTGCGGAGCGTTCCACAATATGGTCGCCACACCGGGCGGCATCGGCAACTTGCAGACAATCGCGCCGATCTCACCGTCTTTGACCGGCTTGCCTTCCGCGTCGAGGATACGCACGTCCCACCCGGGAATCGGCTTGGCGACCGCGCCGTGTTTAGTTGGAAATTGGTGAAGGCCAAGCGCATTGCCCGAAATGGGCCAGCCTGTTTCCGTCTGCCACCAGTGATCGACAATCGGGATCTCGAGCAAGGACTCGACCCACTCCGATGTCGGCGGATCGCAGCGTTCACCGGCAAGAAACAACGCGCGAAGCGAGGAGAGGTTATAACTCTTCAACATCGTTCCGTCGGGATCTTCGCGTTTGATCGCGCGAATCGCAGTCGGCGCGGTAAACATAGTTGCGACTTTGTGATCTTGAACCACACGCCAGAACGCCCCGGCATCCGGCGTCCCTACCGGCTTACCTTCATAGAGAACAGCCGTGGCCCCGACAATCAACGGGCCATAGGCAATGTAGGAATGCCCGACCACCCAACCGATATCGGAGGCGGCCCAGAACGTCTCGCCGGGCCGCACATTGTAAAAATAGCGCATAGACCACGCCATCGCGACAAGATGCCCGCCCGAGGGGCGAACAATGCCCTTGGGCTGCCCGGTGGTTCCTGACGTATAGAGAATGTAAAGCGGATCGGTCGCAGCGACCGGCACGCAACCGACCTTTTCTGCACCGGCGATACACTCATGCCAGTCATGGTCACGGCCCTTCGTCAGTTCGGCTTCAAGCTCGGCACGCTGTAAGACGATACACGTCTCAACGGATGCGCCGTCGGACTCCAGCGCCGCATCAATCACCGGCTTGTAGGGCACGATGCGTGTGGGTTCGATTCCGCAGGACGCCGCGACCAGGATTTTCGGCTGGGCGTCACGAATACGCGAGGCCAACTCGCGGGCGGCGAAACCGCCAAAGACAACAGAATGAATTGCGCCAATCCGCGCGCAGGCCAGCATCGCGACAATGGCTTCCGGGACCAACGGCATATAAATGAGCGCACGGTCACCGCGCGCAAGGCCAAAGCCCGCAAGCACACCTGCAAAGCGCGCGACCTGATCCGTCAATTCCGCGTAAGTCAGACGGCGCACGGTGCCGGTCACGGGACTGTCGTAGATCAGCGCGAGTTGGTCCGCGCGCCCGTTCTCGACGTGACGATCAAGCGCGTTCCAGCATGTGTTGGTTTCCGCGCCGGCAAACCACTGCGGTGTTCCCTCCGTGTCATACGACAACACCGAATCCCACCGGCGCGTCCAATCTACAGCCTCGGCGGCCTCGCCCCAAAAGCCATCCGGATCGGCGAGGGACCGGCGATGAAGTTCAGCGAATTCGTCAGACACGCGGCGCTCTCCCAAACCACGAACGGCACCCCACTCCCCGAGGCCCCCACAAACCGCTCACAATCAGCGCGGGCTGAAACTATAGCGGGTTTGACACAGAAGGAGCCACCCAAACGTCAACCGGCGGCAGGTATAATCCATGCCGCCGGTTAAATCCGCTCTACTTGTAAAACAGCGTCTTACTTGGTGGCTTCTTCCAAGTAAGCAATGATGTTTGCGCGCACCTTCGGGTTTTTGAGGCCAATGAACGCCATCTTGTTGCCGGGCATAAATTCGGCCGGCTTGGTGATGTATTGATCAATCTTCTCGGCATCCCAAACAACAGCAGCGGCCTTCATTGCATCGGAAAATTTGTCGAAGCCCTCTTTGGTCCCTGAGGTCCGGCCGAAAACACCGTGGAGATTGGGACCAACTTTATGCGGACCACCCTCTTCCACCGTATGACAAGACGTGCACGGCGCGAATTGCCGCTTGCCCAGGGCTGCATCACCTTCAGCGTGCGCTGCTGTCGCCGAGAACGAGACCATTACGGTCGCGAGAAGAAGTAACTTACGCATGAATTTTCACTCTCATAGTTATTGAATTGAACTCTACGCGGGATCGTTTTCATCTTGCCGCAGTTGGGTGGATATTTCACGCCGACATAAGATTTGTATTCAATCCTTGAAATAACAATAAAACGTGACGGCAATAGGGCGAAACAGCGCCTGCGGTTACGCACTGTTACGTTTTAATTCGCCTGAATCTTGATACCGTCCAGATAATCTTGGTCGGCTTTCAATTCTTCCGCCCCTGCGGGAAAATTATTGGCCTGCAATAATACCGCAAGCAGGTCGGCGTATTGCTCTTCGGTCAACATTCCCGGATTGCTAACAGGCATCGTTGAAGAGATGCGAATAAACAAATCTCCCACCGACTGTCCGAGCCACTTGCTCATGAAAAGATCGCCGGCGAGTTCGGGCGCCGGCTCTTTACCGGTCATGCTCGGCAAATGACATAGGGAGCAATGTTCTGCATAAAGCTTGTCGCCGCGGCGGGCCTGCGCGTTGGTATAGACGCCGTCCTGGATGTTGGCGGTTGACGCAACAGGCGCGGGAGCTAGGGCTGGTGCAGGTTCCGCACTGGGCGCCGGCGCGCTCGCGGTTTGCGGGTCGGAAGACTCTCCTCCCATGAAAACCACTACGCCAATAATCACAACCACCACGACGGCTGCGGCAATATAAAGTCCTGTCGGACGAGACCCTGCTGATTGATTGTTTTCGCTCATGCCCGTTCCTTTGCACTGATCCAGTTTTCCGGCGTGGCCGTCACATCAGACGCGCGTAGCTCGGGAGACGTGAAAAGCGCTCGGGAGCAACCAGCCCAGACGGCGCTCTTCCTAGCCGCCTAGACGCCGCCTGTCCAGCCGCTCGGCCAGTGCCGGGAAAATTTGCCGGTGACATTGTGTAAACATCCTTCGGCGGTTGGAATAATATCCTACCGACAAAAAATCAGCCCGCCCCGAACACCATCGAAGCGGGCTGAAAACACTAAAGACATTAAGGGCGTAAGCCGCGGGGGCTTACTCGTCCACCACCAACTCACCGAGCATGAACGGATACTCCGTAGCAATGTAGGTATAGGTGCCAGGTTCCTTGAAAGTAACGGAACCGGAATTCCCAGGAGCGATAGGTCCTGTGCTCCACGACCCGTCCTGAGCGGCAATCGTTTTTTCCAATTCACCCTCGTTGGTCCAAGTTACTTTTTCGCCGACCGCCACACGAACACGCCGCGGTTCAAACGCATATTCGTCGAAGGCTTCGCGCACAAATTCCAGGCCCGTATCTTTGATCGTCGGACTGACCGTCACCTCCCCTGTAGGCACGATACGACCTGCAAATGTAACCTCTTCGGGCGGAACCGGCGGCGCTTCCTGCTCAGCAAGCGCGCCTCCGATCTTGAAGGCCCACACGCCGTTGCCCGACGACACCGCGACATACTGATCACCATCGACTTCGTACGTCGCCGCTGTTTTGTTGGCGCTAGCGCCGGTTTGGAAACTCCAGATTTTTTCGCCGCTATCAGCATCGTAAGCATTAAAAAAGCCATCGGTTTCGCCGTGGAATAAGAGACCTCCGGCGGTAGCAATAAATCCCGCGCCGTTCTGCTGGGTGCGGTAAGGCACCTGATGCTCGTACACCAGACTATTGGTCGGGCCGTGCATGGCCGCAATCAGCCCCTTATACTTGGTGCCCGGCGCCGATGTGCCGGCCACAAATATTTTCGCGTCTTCATAACGCTTGAGCCAGTAGGGCCAGATCGCGCCCGTGGCGTAAAAAGTTTTGGTCTCGGGACTGTAAGCCATAGGCGCGGCTCGGGTCGCCAGAATCGGATACATCGCGTTCGGTGTATCAAAATCCACCGGGTCATAGACGCACATGGCCTTGAAGCCAGCCGGGATCATGTCTTCAGGAACACAGTCCGGACCGATATTGTCCCCGCCGACCGGATACGGCTGCGTCGGCGAAGTCAGCTGACGTTCATGCTGCGGCACCGGCCGCTCTTCAACCGGCCAAATCGGCGCGCCGGTCGCACGGTCCAGTTGGAAGAGGTAGCCATACGTGCTGATCACCGCGATAGCCTTACGGGACTGCCCATCTACCGATGCATCGTACATCACCAGCGGCGTGCCTTGATCAGCTTCCCAGATATCGTGGTGCGTCGTTTGAAAATGCCAGCGTATCTCGCCGGTTTTGATGTCCAGCGCGACAATTGAATCTGAGTAGAGATTATCGCCCGCACGGGTTTCTCCACCCCATTGCGGAATGGGATTGCCAACGCCGAAGTAAATAAGACCAAGGTCGGGATCGATGGCGCCGTTCATCCAAACCCCGGCGCCGCCCGGCTTCCAATCATCGTGATCCTGTGGCCAGGTCTCGCTGCCCTTGCCTTCGTAGGGAACTGTGTCGAACCGCCAAACCTGCTCGCCGGTTTTTGCGTCGAGCGCCACAACACGCCCTTGAATGCCGTAGTCGCCATTCGCCAGGCCGCTAATCACGAGACCGTCCACATAGTCGGGGCCGCCCGAGATAAACTGACCTTGGCGATTAAAATCGGGGTCGCCGATCACGCCCGTCCAAACTTCTTCTCCCGTATCTTCTTTGAGCGCAACAATGCGGGAATTCGACAAACCGACGAAGACCATGCCATCGCCAGCGCCCATACCTTTGTAGAGGCCCTGTACCGGTGCGGGCAGCGTATAGCTCCAAAGAACTTCGCCCGATGCAGGGTCCAAAGCATGGGCAACGAGGGCCGTGGTAACGAACATCCGCCCGTTCACGATGATCGGCTCGCCAAGCGGCGACCCACCTTCTAGTGCGCGCGTCCATGCGCCGCCCAATTGGCCCACGTTGGCAGTACTGATTTGATCTAGCGTCGAGAACCGGCGGTTTCCCCAATCCCCGCCAACAACCGGCCAGCTCTCCGCCGCCAGTTCGCGGGGGTCACCATCTCCTTGCTGACTACATGCCGCAATCGCCGAGACCGACACACCCAAAAGAATCGCAAACGCACTTTTTCGCAGTGTACGCACACGCATTGAATCCCCTCCCCTTAGACAATCATCAGAGCAATTTTCCGCTCTGCTTAAACACACGGCGAAAGTCTATGGTACGCCCGCGAGGGCGACAACCTGCTCATCCACCTGTTCGGCAGACAGGCATACTAGTTGCAACCAAGGCGCCATAAGGATGTAACTTCTGCAGCTCTTGCAAAGTGTAGCGGGTCTGTAGCGTCGCGTGCCTTGCGATGAACCGGACGACAGTCCGACCGGTCGAGTATTTTAAGGCCGGAATCGGCAATGCCGGCAAGCAACTGCTCCCGCGTTCTCAGCCCGAGATGTTCAGCTAGATCGGACAATACGAGCCATCCCTCACCGCCGGGCAAAAGATGACCGCGGAGCCCAGCTAGAAATCCGTCGAGCATACGGTTCTGTGGGTCATAAATGGCGGTTTCCAATAATGAGCTAGGCTGCGCCGGAATCCAGGGCGGATTGCAGACAACCAAACCGGCCCGACCAGGCGGGAAAAGATCGACCTGCTGCAGATCAATTTGGCCGGAAATACCAAGCCGCTCGAAATTCTCGCGGGCGCAAGCAATCGCACGCGGGGCGTTGTCGGTAGCAACCACCCGCGCCATACCTTTCCTAACAAGCATCGCGGCGAGCACGCCCGTGCCCGTTCCAATATCAAAAGCGAGGCTATCCTGCGGCATCGATGCCGGAAGCGTCATATCGGCGACCAGATCCACATACTCTTGCCGGGTCGGCGGAAACACACCGTAGTGCGGATAGATGCGCTCTGTTTGCAACCCGGTTAAGGCGGGAACTGCGACACCTTTCTTGCGCCATTCGAAGGCCCCCACAAAGCCAAGCACATCACTTAATGGCGTGATGAAAGGCCCGTCTTCATGTCCGCGCACCTGCGCAAGCGCTTCTTGTACATCCTGAGCACGCCTCAGCGGTATGACATAACCGTCGCCGAAAGGAACCAGCACCGCCGCGAGTGTTCGCGCACGTTGCATACGCGCTTGTCGATATCGGTGGAAAATTTCGTGAGGCGCACTACGACTTGCGCTGCCGGGTCGGCGGATTCGTCTGTCGATGCGACGCGCCATTGCTTGCAACAGGTGCCGCGCATTTTGGAAGTCACCACGCCATAAAATGGAAACGCCCTGACTGGCCAAGCGGATAGCCTTATCCGCCGATAAGCTATCGTCGCCTATCACCACCTGCTGTGGGGGTGGAGCCTCTTTTACGGACCACCAGGTCGCGGATCGCTCGGATCCGTCTTCTATCCAACAAACCTGAGTGGACATTATCGAGAGAACGCCTGCGCGGTGCAGGGTGCGATTGTGGAAAACGTTGTCTGGCGGGTCATGAAGGCCATCCTGGCGGGTTAAATTTAAAGTGTAGACTACCCCTGTATGTGCCTGTTTCCTGTATAGAGAAACCTCACATTTTTGAATGCACAGTCTCCTCACGCGAAGGTCGAAGGTCTCATGCACGTTTCTGATGCGGTCACACGACGCCAATCTATACGGGCTTTTAAACCCGATCCCGTCCCGGGTCCCCTCGTACGCGAAATTCTAGATCTTGCACGGCACGCGCCATCCGGCGGAAACCTGCAGCCCTGGCGTATTTATGCGCTGACCGGCGAACCCCTCGCTAAATTTAAAGCCGAGGTAATAGAAAAAGTGCGCGCCGGCGGCACAGGTGAAACACCTGAATACGCCGTTTATCCCCCTAAACTATGGGAGCCCCTTCGCACGCGGCGCCGCGAAGCGGGCACGCTTCGCTATACTGCACTTGGCTATGACGATAGGGACACCGCGGGGCTGACCGACTTAACTCTTAAAAACTGTGATTTTTTCGGCGCGCCTGTTGGCCTGTTTTTCTGTCTCGACCGGCGGGTCGGTCCACCCCAGTGGGCGGATCTGGGGATGTATATGCAGACGGTGATGCTGCTTGCGGTCGAGCGCGAACTGGACACCTGCCCCCAAGAGTTCTGGGCAAACTGGCCCAAAACCGTCGCGGATCACATTGGGCTTGCTGACGATCACATGCTGTTTGCCGGCATGTCTTTAGGATATCGGGCCTCGGACCATCCCTTAAACAGCTACCGTACGCCGCGCGCGCCGCTAGAGGCCGTTGCCGAAATGCGGGGCTTCGAGATGTGACGGACATGACTGATAGCGGCAGATCCCATGCAAATCTCCCCATCTTGAAGCACGCCAGCTGTCAGCCAGTACTTAACCCAGGGTTGTGCTCGATCAACAACAGGAGGCGATATTGTGAAGTTCGGCTTGAGCCAGCCTCGCCCCTCAGGTAATCCTCAATTATTCCAAGAACTTCTCACCAGCCCCAACGGGCCGGGACATAGGATGTAACCAGCCCTCCATGGCTAAAGACAAAGCAGATTTAGGCCAGGACCGTATTTCACTGATGGTGTTGGAGGATAACGAGTACATGCTCGACATCCTGGCCAACAGCCTCAAGCGTATGGGCTTTACCCGAATACAAAAATTTAAGAACGGAAAAGAAGCGGTTGAATACCTGAAGCTGACCGCCAAGGGCTTCGGCGCGGCCGTGGAGCCCATCGACATCGTTATTTCCGATTTGATCATGTCGCCGGTCAACGGACTACATCTTCTGCAGTGGTTGAGAGACGACAAAGCCTCACCCAGCCGCTTCATGCCGTTCGTCATGCTGTCCGGCGCCGCCGACCGTGCAAACGTAGAGCAAGCGCGTGATCATGGTGTGAACGACTTCATGGCGAAACCGTTCTCGGTCGATAACATCTACAAAGTTTTGCAACGTATTATCGACGCTCCCCGCCAGTTTGTGACCACACAAACATATTTCGGCCCGTGCCGGCGGCGATCCAGCAAAGCCGGCCCCCCGAAAGGAATGGAGCGCCGCAAGCCCGACGAGTCTCATGCCACAATCGTCTATTCAAAGGACAAGGTAGAGAAGCCTTCGGCACCGAGCGACGTATGGCTGTTCAAACTGCCTAACTACCTAAAGCAAAAAATGGGCTCTAACGCCCAGCGGCAACCTTTCACATTGCCCGACGATGTGCTGGGGGACGCCGAGCAGCAGCTGAAACGAGAAGCGGAAGGTTTCTTGGGATGGGCCAAGGAATATCTGGACCGCCTCTCGCGTCAAGTGACCGAAGCAAAGCAAGTATCAGGCGAAGCGCGGACAGCGAACTTCGAAGAGATCAACTTGATCGCCCACGAACTTCGCGGGCAGGGTGGCACCTTCGGGTATCCGTTAATCACGGTGTTCGGGAAGTCTTTGTACGAAGTGACCAAGCCGCCGTGTCGAGAAGATGATTCAAATCTTGAAATCGTCAAAGCTCACATCGATACCATGCGGGCCGTACTGCGTGAGCAAGTAGAAGGCGACGGCGGCGAAGTTGGGCAAGCGCTTTTTAAGGCGCTAAAAATGGCCATCACAAAATACTCGCCAAAGCCCGCCGCCTCGGCTTAGGCATGGCATTCCAAGGCAACACTGTGCTGAGCCAGCGAGAGCACACGTGAAACAAGGCCCGATCACCCCAGGATATCAGAGCCTGTGACTCGCCGCCCCTCGCCTCAGCGCGCGCGCGCGCCACGACCGTCTTTGCGACGCCTTAGAACAGCGACGATTATTTTGATCGCGGGATTCGCTGCGGTGCTGCTGGCGGGAGCCGCCTCTCATCTCTCTTTACAATATACCGCTGCAGTGGATGCGGCACTGCGCGATGCGCGAACAAATGCAAATGCCATCGGATCTCAAGGCGAACAAACCTTCAGCGAAACTTTTCGCATTCTAGAGGGCATTGCGGATGTATACGCACACTACCGAGAGCATGGAGATGGAGAGCAACTGTATCTTCACGAATTATTGGCCAGCAAATTAACGCGCGCGCCACAGGTCCTGACTTTCGTCATCTTCGATGAAAATGACAACGGCGTCGCCTCAGCGCTTACATATCCCCTGGCCCCCGACTTCGACAGGCCGGAGCGAAGTTTATTACGCTATCAGCCTCGATATGTTGACGGCTTCTATATTGGAGAAATTTATAGAAGTATCCGCCCGGAGTTCGCGGCAGACGCATGGCTTTTGCCGGTGTCTATGCGTGTAAACGGCCCGGACGGATCGCCACTCGGGCGTGTAACAGCCGTCATTGATGTTAAGTTCTTCGAAAAATTTTACAAAATGTTGGATGTCGGCACACATGGCCGGATTACTTTACGCAGCAGCAACGGCTTTCTGGTCGCCACCAATCGGGCTGGAACAGTGGGAGAGCGCACACCTGAAACCGAGGAACAACCTCGTATCTTAAACAGCCTCCCGAATCGCACGCTTGAGATCATCAGACCCTGGACGAGCGGAGAAGTGACGATACGACGCATGCTTGGGAATGCGCCCTTCTTCGTCTCGGTATCACTTGATGCCCGCGATTTCTTGGCCAGCTGGCGTGTTTTGCGCACGGCTGTCGCGCTCGCCATTCTAGGTATTGTCATCGTGATGCTTGGCTTTGCCTACATCATCTTTCTCCAATTAAAACGAGCAGAAAAAAACGAGGCCGACTTACGGCAGGCGAAAGCAATTGCAGAAGAAGCGAACGATGCCAAAAGCCGCTTCCTAGCCCATATGAGTCACGAATTTCGCACTCCTTTAAATGCCATTATGGGTTTTTCTGAGATCATCAAAAATAAGGTTCTAGGCGGTGACGTCGCCCCCTCGTACGTATCTTACGCCGACCATATCCATCGCTCGGGCGAGCATTTACTCCATATCGTTAACGACATCTTGGATATGGCCAAGGTCGAGTCCGGGGCTCAGCCCTTGCAGCAAAAAGCCATAGACATGGGCGAAGCCACCGCGAGCGCCATTTCGTTTATCGAGGGTCTTGCTGGACAAAAGAACGTGCGCATGGATGTCGAGGCCATGGAAAACTTACCGCGTGTGACCGGTGACGAGCGGTTTGTCCGGCAGGTGTTGATCAATTTACTTTCCAACGCCGTTAAGTTCTCACCGGCCGGCGGCAAAATAAGAGTTGCCGCCGCGCATTCGCCAGGAAAATCTCTCGATATTTCCGTTGCAGACAACGGGCCGGGCATCGAACCCACACTTCTCCGCCGCCTTGGCGAGCCTTTTCTGCAAGGCAATCCAGCGATCTCTCAATCCGGACAAGGGACGGGATTGGGGCTATCGATTTGCAAACGGTATATGGATCTTTTGGGCGGTGAGTTGATTATCAACAGCACGGTTGATCGCGGCACTACCGCAACCATCCGCTTTCCCAACAGTCTGCTGACCGACGACAACGCACATTAGAGATCGTTGGGCGTGTTGAGCCTCGCCCTAGTCAGCCGAGCGCCTAAGATTTCTCAAGCCCCCACGGCAAAACCATAAGTTCTCCATCATGCTCGGTAATCTGCGCGGTCACACCGTAGTATCGAGACAGAGTCTCGGGAGTCAGAACTTCGCGCGGTGCGCCGTC
>JAUIGX010000072.1 GCA_030432435.1 Alphaproteobacteria bacterium | reverse complement strand
CGCGCGGGGCCGTCTGTGCCTAAAACCTCAAAGCCAAATTCAGGCGCCGTCATATGATCGCACTCCGCGAAAGCAAACTTGCGTCACCGTATGAGTAAAACCGATATCCGCTGGAAATGGCATGGGCGTAAGCGCGCTTCATTTTCTCTGTGCCTGCAAACGCGCAAACAAGCATGAAAAGCGTGGAGCGCGGTAAATGGAAGTTTGTCATTAGCATATCGACGGCCTTAAACCGGTAGCCTGGAGTTATAAATATGGACGTGTCGCCAACGAAGGGATGAACTATCCCATTGTCATCCGTTGCCGTTTCCAACAGGCGCAAGGATGTTGTCCCGACCGCCATAACGCGGCCACCATTTTGCCGGGCCGTATTAATGGCTTTAGCGACCGTCTCGCTTATTTCTCCCCATTCAGCGTGCATCTTGTGATCGGCAGTATCGTCCGCCGAGACAGGCAGAAACGTGCCGGCGCCGACATGCAGCGTGACCTGAACTTGGGCAACGCCTGCCGCGTCGAGAGAAGACAGCAGCTCCGGTGTGAAATGCAGCCCCGCCGTCGGCGCGGCAACCGCGCCGTCCTGAGCGGCGTAGACAGTTTGATAATCCGCGCGATCACGGGCGTCGTCGGCGCGGCGGATATAGGGCGGCAGGGGAATATGTCCGGAGGTTTCAAGGGCCGCCATTAACTCCGGGCCTGCGGCATTAAAGCGCAGAGTCGCGACCGGGCCGTCGCGGGACAAAACTTCGGCTGATAATCCATCCGGAAACTCTATCGTTTGCCCTGCGCGCAATCGCTTGGCTGGACGTGCGAACCCTTCCCAGGTGTCGAGCGTTACTCTCTTATGGAGCAGAATTTCAACCGCAACAGCGCCCCGGTGCCCCAAAAGTCTTGCCGGGATAACACGCGTGTTGTTGAAAACAGCTACGTCCCCTGGACGAAGGAGCGCCGGGAGGCCGTCCACCTGCAAGTCCGTCTGCCCTTCGTCAGTAACGTGAAGGAGACGCGCTTGATCGCGCGGCATATGCGGCCGGTCGGCGATACGGTCGGCAGGCAGATCAAAATCAAACAGGTCAACCCGCATATCTGTGGCTCGCTGAGGATTGTTTTTACACGGTGCCGCTTAGAAACGACGGAACGGGCTTGTAGGGCCGGTGCCGGGCCTTATAGTCAAGAGATTGAGGAATGCAAACTCTAAGGGCGAAGGAAGACTTTTTCGCCCGGTAAAAAGGATTGGAACACACCTTGGAGTGGATCTGGCGCAAGTTGGACGCATTTGCCGGAGCGATCGTTATTGCTATGGCCGGCATTGCCGCATCCCAAGGCCAGACATTTATCGTTCAGTATATTCAGCGCCTAGGCGGGCATTTGGATGAGGCCACAGCACAGCTTCTGAATGTCCAAACCGGCCTACGCTACAAATTGATGAGCGAAGCGGTGCGCAAAGATATTGAAGCCGACGCCCAGATCCGCGTCGATCAACTGCAAAGTGCATACGATGCCATAACGGGCGCGAATATTTTCACCCGCCCCTTCGCCTTCTTCGGCCACGCTGAACCAAGCATAGTTGCGGGAACGTGGGGTGATTTTGTGCCGGCTCTGCCCTTAGACGCCACGACCATCACCTACGTCATTATGGGTATGATTTTAGGTTTCTTGTTTTATGAGTTTATAAAACTACCTGTGCTAGCGGTTACCCACGGATCGCACCGACGGCGCTTTAAGCGGCGCTTGTAGCCCCGGCGACTTTTTAGTTCGCCGCCACCGCGCCCTCTGATGCCGCGCTTGTTGCCACGCCCAGATCGCACTTCGGGGTCATGTCTATCAGCGTACCGATAGCCGTATTTTCCATGACGTGCTGCACATAACCCGTCAGGTTCTCCAGCCGGATATTATATTGCGACATACCGCCTGTGACCGCCGCCTTCAGGCTGGGAGTCTGCGCTTCCAGCTGTGGTCCGGTCACCTCGAAAGATGCTCCACTTGATATCGTGGGACTAGTCCAGTGGCCAATATCCTCACCCGTTGAAGCGTTGTAGAAAACAAGCGTGGCTTGGTCAGAGGTTGTGCCCGTATTTACGAAGCGAAGCCGTGAGACATAGCCGCCGATCGACGACGCATGAACATTTGGAGTGAGAGAGGTATTTTGCGAAAACCCTGACTCGCAGCTGCTGAGGTTGGCAAATACCCCTGCACCCCGCGCCCAAACGACGTGCTGGAGAAAACCTGTAAATGAACTTTCAACTTCTAAATTAAAGTACGTGCGGTTGCCGATACTACTGCTTGGGTTTGCAACAGGCGTGGCCGCCGACTCTAGGGCGCGGGCAGCGAACTGCCGCGATGCACGAGCCGGAACTTCAGGGCTTGTCCAGGTGGCCACCACCGCGCCGGTTAAGCCGTCGCGCATCGTCACCGTGACCGCGCCCGCCTCATCGGAATTATTGAAAAAGCGTAGAAACGATTCACCCAGGGCACCAGCACTTGAACTGACGATATTGTTGATGGAGCGACGATCACGCCCGCTTAAAAGGCTGATAGCGCGCGCGATGCGAATTTTCGGCACCGTGATACCCGAGTCTTGGCGCGTAACTCTAACGCCTGATGTTTTGAGCGCCGCTTCCATCGCTTCGAATTCGCCGTCCGGGAAAGCCGAGCGCAGCACCGCCCACGCCCCGGCCACCTGCGGCGCGGCCATCGACGAGCCGCTACGAAGAAGGCCAAACCCACTTCCGCTACTGGACGCGCCCGGCACCAAGACGCCCGGGGCCATGAGATCTAGAGTGCTCGCAAAATTCGAGAAGCTTGCCACACCGGTACCGTCGTTTGTTGCGCCGACAGCCAGGGCACTGGAGATGCAAGCCGGAGCGCTGATTTGTCCGGTTGCACCGCTGTTACCAGCCGAGATTGCCACGGCGATGCCTTTTTGACGCAGCATGTCGATAACGGACTTGCGCGGGTCGTCATCACAAAACCCGTCGCGATTGGACCCGCCGACGCTGATGTTCACGGCGGCAATTTTGAGCAGTTCAGCGTTCTCGTTGACGTAGTCGAGAGCCCTCAACACAGCCCCGGAATCGGTCAATTCACAAGGCGCAGGATCAGGACCGCAAATTTCGGCATCGGTAACCCTTGAAAACACATCAATCGGGACAAGTTTTGCCGCACGGGCTACACCAAAATTAACCCCATCGTTTCCTACGGCAATCGAGGCGACATGCGTGCCGTGATCGCAGCGCGTAGATCCGGCGGGACAATTCGACGCCGCTCCCGCACCGATCTGTCCCGTTTGTCCGGACGGACATTGGTTAATCGTTGTCGTATCAAAATCACTGCTGAAACACGCCGCACCCACCGTACGGCCGACAAACATGGGATGGCCCGTGTTGAACCCGCCGTCGATCACCGCGACCGCGTATCCGGCCCCCTCGTAGCCCTCGGCCCAGGCGTCCGCCACATCAATCGACAAGAGAGCATTGGCGCTTTGCGCCTTATCGGTCGTTGTTGCCGTTACGCCGACGGCAGCACCTGGTTCGCGTCCCTCACGCCGCACAAGGTGTACCGACTGAACTGCATCATCAGCGATGAGTGCCATCAACTGTTCTTGAGTCACGGACGCAGACAAAAACGGCAGAGTCCGAAAGGGCCTGACCGCGTCAACCTGTACGTTCGCGAGGGACGGTTTTACCTTAGACAACGCGGCAGCCACTGCCGCCCTTTGCCGCCATGCCGGTTGCGTTGCCTTCCAAGCCGCTGCGCCGGAATCGGCCTTCATGCGCACGATCACATTGGCACTACCGTCGCGCTGAATTTGCCGAAAAGCATCTTCAACATCAGCACGAGCAGTGCCGATGCCGGTAAAAACCATAAGTGCCGCTACGGCGAAGCCCGCAGCAACAAATGAAAGGCGTAAAAATGCGATGGCCATGACTTTTCGGGCTTACAAACACAAATACGCGCAACGACGTTTTCGCTGCGCTTTCAACCTGCCGAAACCGTGCGGCCGAGTGCGCTCGCCCGCAGTATTGTGTTCAGCGCCCATTATGGCCGCTCCCATGAAATCTGTCCACAGGGCTACCGGTGTAGCAGCACCCTAGGTTAAATAGGCCCAGGAGATTAATAAGTTATTTATTATCAATGAAGTAGGTGGATGCGCCCGGGCGGGCGGACCCTACACTCCGAACGATGTCGCCCGTTCCACCCGCGCTTTCGACCCCGAGCCAGTTGTACGGGAACGACTCTTGAGTAATCGGCCCTAAAACCACCCAAAACCCGCTGTACATAATGACCGGAAAGGCGAGCCAGGCCAGAATTGCGCGCACATCCGGCATGACAAAACGGACCCATACGATCAGCGGCAACACCGCCAACAAGGCAATGCCAAATACATATCCGGTCGCCGCGAGAAGTTGGTCCGCGCGGCTGTCGAATAGAAAAAACAGGCCACTGAGGAAAACTACGGTGCCCATCAAGGCGCTGCGCGCCATCCATACACCGCGACCCAAACGAATTCTGACCTTCGCACTGTATGAGGCCATGAACCCCATCAGCCCTCCGGTCCACAGCATGGCGTAGGGCAGGACGACCGATGTCAGAATCGTATCCTGATTCGGCCCACCGAGACGGTCCTGCGGAACACTATCGAGCCCGAGAATGAGCGCCACCGCGATCAGAAAGACGATGCCGACACTTCGCCATCTGCGCGTTAGCCGCCTCATGGACTCTACACCCAGCATCGCGGCCCCCAGGCAAAGGAGCATGACCGGTGCATGCGGAGTGGCCAGCGAAAACACTCCCACCAAGGGTGGAAAAAGGACGAATCCCAACGCCAAAAATGCCCCGACGGTTTGATCGCCGCTCAAAGTTGTCCCGAACCTGTAGGCGAGTCCGATAGCCCCAAGCGTACAAAGCACCGACAAACTTCGAGCAGCGTTTAAACCATCGCCGGCGGCCAACGCCCACAGGCGCTGAATAGTGGAAAATAATGAACTCCCTTGCCCGTCGCTGTAGGCGAGTTCCATGGGGAAAGCCGGGAGTGCTTGCACGAGATACCATGCATAAAGGCCATAAAGGCCCAGAATCACTGCCAGAAGCCCCCGGCCTATCCATGCCGATACGCCGCCTTTGATCACAGCACACCCACCCGGCACCCCCAGCGCCGACCGTGCGGGAGATAATACGTGCTGGCCGATTCCGATATGCATTCTGGAAAGATTGAGACACCCATCGTATGCCGGTCTTTGGCTTATGCGCGGGAGAGGTTAGTATGCGCCCGCTGGTTATAACGGGGTGATCGCATAAAAAGAAAACGATTCCACCGGCGGCCCCGGGGCTGACGCGGGGACATTATTGGCTGGCAGTACGATGAACATCGAGGAAACGCATGACAAAGGTTGAAGACAAGAACGCCCGGTTCAAGCGATTGCTTCCGGCCGTGATTCTTTGGCTGGCAGCCGCGGCGATATACGGAGCGTCGACCTATTACGTCTTGCTCTACGGTCGGACGTGGACCGATGAAATCATCTTTCTGATTAAATCGTACTGGTATGTCACTGGCGCCGTCGCACCCTACACCACGACAGACGCGACCTGGTCCATGCCGCTCTATTTTTATCAACTCGGAGCCTGGCAAGAACTCGTTGGCGCTGGGCATATGGCCGGTCGCGCGATGTCTATCGCGCTGGGCGCCCTCAGCGCCGTTATGCTCTTTGCGATTTGCCGCCGCGTGACAGCGAACACTACGGCTGCAGCCGCTGCGGCGTTCATCTTCGTCGCCACACCCGCGACCACCTATTACTTCGCCACGGCAACACCCGCCGCCACAATTTCGGCTTTGCATTTGGCGGCCCTCTGGCTTGTCGTTTCTAGCCTTGGCCGACCACGCCTATGGATGAGCATCGCCATGGGCCTGCTCTGTACAGCGCTGTTCTTCTACAGCCAGAACATGATTCTTGCTGTTGTCGTCCTCGTCCCGCTGTACGTGATCGCGCTGGGCAGGACTCGCATACTGCACAGCGCGATCGTGGGGATTTCAATTGCCGGCAGCACAGCCGCTTTACTTGTGACCTTCCCCGAAAAGTTGCTGCATTACGCGCTGAATTTGCCCGGCGTCGCGCCGTTATTGGACAGCATGAATTGGACCCCGCCCAATTTCACCCTTATCGAACGCGGCACGATAGAGTCTGCGCACCTGAGCTTAAGCATCGATCAGGTCAGCATTATCAGCATCATCGACGGTTTTTTCCTTCCCTATGCCGGCACCATACTCTTCGCACTCTTGCTGTTTAGATTGGCGGGGAAGGGTCTGCGCGTTCTATGGATTGCTTCGCTCTATTTTTTCTGGCTCGCGGCGGCGCATATCATCGGCACTGCCGGGCAGTGCGACACATGTATTTTATCTTACATGCCTGATTTTGCCGCCATCGGCGCTCTCGCCGCCGGCCTGACTCTGGCCATGATGGCACATTGGGCACGCCAGAACGGTGTGCCTGCCGCAAATCTTGTGGTCGTGTGCGCGCTGATCATTGCCGCCGGCAACGCCTTTGCGCCCGGCCTCGCCTTTACCGACAAGCACAAACTCTTCCCTCTCGCACGCATCTCGACGGACCGAGACACAACCGAGGTTCAGAAAATAGAATCGCTCGCCCAGTGGGTGGCCTCGCACACCTCGCCGGAAGAGCCGATCCTCGTTATTCACAGCCTGGGGTCGAAAGCATTGCCGGCATTACCTTACGCAGCCTTTCTCGCCGGACACAGAATGCCGGTTCAAAGTTTGAATTTGCCCGCGAGCCACCGCACCATCAAACCCGATTTATCAAGTGCTGCACGCGAGGCCGTGCAGGCGGCAATCGAAGAAGAGTCCTTGTGGACCGATGCGACTTTGCAACGGTGGATTAGTCGCGACTACGATCTGATTCTTTTTCAAGAAGACCGCACAGTGGATCAAACGGATCGATTAATCGCCATAACGGCGCTCTTTCGCCATGTCGGCACAACAACATTCAGAGGCTCCACCGTTCATTTATTTGAACGCCGGACGGCCCAATAACCGGGCGCACGAACCTGTCATTTATCTCCGAACTGATCGGCCAAGTATGGTCCGGCTTTGCCGCACTCCGCAGGCAAACGCTTGCCTATCGCTATGACTTCAGCCCCGAGACCAACGCACAGATCATCGCGGGCATTTCCCAGAAGCTTCGGGATCACCTCGAAGATACAGACGACACCGAGCGGGCCATGGCGCGCACCGCCGCACACTACAGCGCGCAGCTGCGACTGCGGCCGGCATGGAGCAAATGGCTTTTTGAGATACTGGCGGTCCCCGCATTGCCTGTGTTTCTGATCTGGGCGTGGTTAAGCGGGTTGTCCAAACCCGCTACACTTCCGCGCACACCCGGCGGCGTACAATTGGTTTTTTCGAACCGGTTTAAAGTTAATCCTGAAATTTTCAGTGTGCCTGAAGATCTGACAAAAGAAGGGGTTACGACCCGGGTATTGGATCGTGGATTTCTTTTCAGCCGAGATGTACGGAGCGTGTTGCATCTTTTTTCCAGCGTGGCACGCCTAAGAACGCCATTCCCGGTTCAACTCGCATTAAAATGCGCGGTTGATCTGACGAAAGTGCGCGGCGCCTTGGATGGACTCTCACCCACCTGGGTCGCTGTCTATTGGGAATTCAGCTGTGCGATTACGTTTATTGCGGCCACCTTAAAAAAGGAAGGTATTGCGACCTACAATGTGATGCATGGCGACAAGAACTTCTTTGCAAAACACGCCTTCTTTGAAGTCGAGCGCTGTTATTGCTGGCATACAGATTACGTAGATCTGTTTGAGCGTGAGCATGTTCGAAGCGACTTCAGAACCTTTCCAAACCCTGCATTTCGTTTAAGTCCAGACGAGATGGCCCGCGACAACGAAAAGGGGACGGCAACCGTCGGCGTTATCACGCCCGCGCTCGCTACCTTATCTACCGATTCGCGCGGCGCCCTAAGCGTGATGAAGACTCTCGCCGCGGCCTGCAACTCGATTTCCACCGAGTACGATGTAAGTGTTCGCCCACACCCCCTTTACCAGGAGGATTTTCAGGCCCTACGACCAGAGTTGAATAATCGTGTGCAAACAAGCGCCGTGGATCAGGAGAGACCGCGCGCGTTCATTTTACGCCATGCGCTTTTAATCGGCACCAACTCTACGATGCTTCTGGAGGCCGCGCATATCGGCCGCAAAGTAATTTTGATAGAAACACCCGTAACTGCGGCGATGGAATCTGGGCCCTCCGCATATCATCGGCCCAACGTGTATAGATGCACGGTGGAGGACTTGACGGCAACGGTCGCGCTCGCCTTGACACAACCGGAACCTCCTCAGTTTCAGCTGCCGCAAAAAGCTGATACAGACCGTAATAGTCTTGGGGTTGAGCGAACGTTCACCCATCTTTCACAGAGCATGTAAGCTTGGTTGCAGATAAACGCATGACCCAACGATCCAAAACTGTAGGTGATCCGGCTTTAGCGCCATGGCCGTTCTACGATGATGATGAAGTAGACATAGCGGCCCGCGTTCTACGCTCTGGACGCGTCAATTACTGGACGGGAGAGGAGGGCCGGAAATTCGAAGCCGAGTATGCCGCGCATTGCGGTGTATCTCACGGTTTGGTGGTCGCCAATGGGACTGCAGCTCTTGAACTCGCTCTATACGGCCTTGGCATCGGCGCCGGGGACGAAGTCGTGGTTCCAGCGCGGACTTTCATCGCAACCGCCGCGGCCGTAGCTCTCTGCGGCGCCCGGCCAATTGTCGCCGACATCGACCCGCTTTCACAAAATATGACGGCAGAAACGGTCGCAAAAGTTTTAACCTCTCGAACAAAAGCGATCATTCCCGTGCACCTCGCCGGCTGGCCGGCGGATATGCCCTCGCTCATGACTCTCGCAGGACAACACAACTTAACGGTGGTGGAAGATTGCGCCCAAGCACACGGTGCAATGATCGACGGGAAACCCGTAGGAAGCTTCGGCCACATTGGCTGCTTCTCGTTTTGTCAGGACAAAATTATCAGCACCGGCGGCGAAGGCGGCATGGTGGTTACCAATGACACAGCTGCCTACCAGCGTATGTGGTCCCGCCGCGATCACGGCAAAGATTTCGAGGGCAGCCATACCCCCGATTCCGCGACCGGGTTTAAGTGGCTAGCCGCGTCGTTTGGCACTAATTGGCGCCTGACAGAATCTCAATCGGCTATCGGGCGGCTTCAACTCAGGAAATTGCCTCACTGGACCGCCATGCGGCGTGCGAATGCGGCCGTACTGAATGAAGCGCTCGCCTCTCTCGGTGCCGTATCTATTCCAACTCCGCCGACACCGTATAGCCATGCCTATTATAAATATGGCGGCCTTATAAACACCGACGCCTTGAAAGACGACTGGTCCCGCGACCGCATATGCACCGAACTAAATCGACGGGGCGTGCCGGCGCGCGTCGGCGCATGCCCGGACATTTCCCGGGAATCCGCTTTTAAGGGAGAGCACGGCGCGCAACCTGCTCACCCCAACGCGGATAGCATTGCGGACCGCACCTTTATCTTACCGGTGCACCCCACCCTATCGGCAAGCAACATTACGTTTATCGCAGAGACAACGCGCGACGTTATTATATCGGCCACCCGTTAAGCTCTTATGGCACGGTCGCGGCCGTGCGCTTTCGAAAGGAAGTCCAGCGCTAATACGAGCCCGGCAGCAATAACCACGCCTACAATCAGTGAAACGAGAATCACGACTGGTTTGTTGGGCGCGACGGGGCGCGGAGACATGACGGCTTCTCCGCCAACAATTCGTGTTGCCTGAATATTTGTTTGCGACGTCTCGCGGTACTGTATGGCACGGCGCGCCGTTTCTTTTTTCCGCGCGATCGTCGCGAGACTTGCCTGGGCATTTAAACGTTCAACACGCAAACGAAGATCTGCTTTCTCGCTCAATTCCGCGTCGAGCGCCATCATCGCGCTGATCTGTTGCGACAAGAGCATGACTTGCGTGCCGCTAGACGCATCAGGGCGTTCGTTGATCGCAGACAACTGCTCATCCAGCAGGGCAATACGCTGTGATACGTGGCTAGACCGCTCTTGAGTCTCCACGATAGCAGTTTCCAGCAAATTAATCCGCTCCGCCGCCGCGGCTTCTTCCGCCTCAAGCAAGGCAAGGCTCTCCTCGGCCGCTGCCAGCAGCATCGCCGCATTATCACGCACTGCATGCGTGGTCCGGTCATGATCTTGAATGAGAAGGTCGGCGACACGCGCTTGAAGCGCGTGATGGATGGACGCACTCTCCTTAGCCCCTTCGCTCACAACTGAGACGATTTGGCTTTGCCGTGAACCCGAAACTTTGAAGGCCCCGCCCTCTAAAGCCAAAGACCCGCTTCCGTCAAATTGCATGATTGCCAAAGGAATATAACTTTCCTGCAGCTTAGCAATTACAGTGTTCACGGATTCTATCGGCACGATGTCTTCATTTACGACCCGATCGCCGATCTCAATCACAGTTGCAAATCGGTATTGCACAGGCATCGTAAATGCCAGCGCAATCCCCCCTATGGCGGCCGCCCCCACAACCACAGCGACAAGACGCCGCCGCGCCCAGCCGATGAGCCATAAATCCGCGAGCGTCATTTCATCTGATGGAGGGCCTTTAGAACCAGAGGCCGACAACTCAACCATAAACTGAAACTCCCAAAGAAGTATGCCCGCCCGTTATTTCAAGACATACCGCGCGACGCAACGCTCCAGATCAGGCACGCGTTTTTGCGGCTCCGCTTCTGACCTATGGCCCACCGACGACGCGAACTGTATAAGAGCGCTATGTCCACGACAAACCGCACAGCAACAACCCCTTTGCACATATTGAGTTTGGAGCCGTCGCTCTTCGGCGAAGAACAATCCGGGTCTGCACGGCCCCTCACGATCTGCCGCGAGTTGAGCCAAGCCGGCCATCACGTCAGCATTTTGACGGCCTCTTCAGAGCGCCCCTCCGAGCTAGGTGGGTCAAAACTTTCCGTCGTCAGTGTCGGGAATGAACCACCGTTCCGATTTGGCTACCCAATACCAGCCCGCGCGCACCGATCTTATGGTCTGGGAGTGCTTTGGCATATCTGGCGTATCGCAGACGTTGATGCTGTTGTGATGACTGACCGACCTGTTATGATTTTGCCAATCGCACACCTTTTCTGTGCGGTGCGCGGCATCCCGTTTATTGTAGACGCACGAGACGGCATGCCACAGCCCCTGCCCAATGCGTCGCAATGGCAAGGATTTCTAACGTCGATCACACGGGGCATCTATCGGTTTGTGATGCGCAATGCACAGCGCGCGCTCATTCAAAACATACATTTGAAGAACGGTCTTACGGCAAACGGCGTTGCACCGCAGAATATAATTGATGCAATGGCCGGGTGCGACACGCACTTGATGCATCCATCAGAAACGGCCGGAGGAGAAAACACACCCACACCGCAAGGGCCTAACCTCGTATACGCGGGGCATATAGGCAGTGAAAGCGGCCTTGAAGCAGTTATAGATATCGCTGCCGCAATGCTTCCTCTCTCTCCCGGTGTCGCATTTTTGTTTTATGGCGATGGGCCAGGCCGGGCCCGGCTCGAACAACATGCCCTAGCGCAGGGCGTGCTCAATAAAAACGTTTGGATACTAGACCCCGTCCCGCGCCCTAAACTACCGCGTATTTTAGCAGGGGCCACAGCGGTGATTGCGCGAAAAGCGAGCACGGATTCCTGGGCGCCTTGCGCTCATGTCTTCGACGCTCTAGCAGCCGAACGGCCGGTGGTATTTATCGACGAAAACCCTCACCGGGACCTCATCATAGGGCGCGGCGCGGGGATTGCGTTGCCGACCAGAGACTTTCAGGCAGCCGCGCACGAACTTTTCGATTTTCTGAATAACGCAGACGGATTGCGGCGCGCACGACAGCAGGCAGCGGCATTAGCGGCCGGACGGATTAATACGCGCCGCGTGGCCGCCGATATTCGCAGTGCCGTCGAATCTGCTGCTGAAGAAGTTCCGCGCGCCGCGGTTATGAGACGGCGCATGCTTCGGGCCAAACGCGTACTGGATATTTTTCTATCTCTTGGCGTCCTTGTCGTGCTCTCGCCGATCCTCGTCGGACTGGCGATCGCGGTAAGAATGAAGATGGGCGCGCCTGTAATATTTTCTCAGGACCGACCAGGCTTGAAAGGTAAGATTTTCAGAATTTACAAATTTCGGACGATGACAGATGACGTAGACGCCGCAGGTGCGGCGCTGCCGGACAGCGAGCGACTAACCTCACTCGGTCGTTTTATGCGGCGAACGTCGCTTGATGAACTCCCCGAACTTTTCAACGTGCTGCGCGGCGACATGAGTCTTGTCGGACCCCGCCCCTTGTTGCCAGAGTACCTCCCGCACTATTCTTCCGAGCAACGGCGCAGACACGATGTGAGGCCCGGCCTTACGGGTTGGACGCAAGTGAATGGTCGCAACGCTTTAACCTGGGAAGAAAAGTTTGCACACGACGTTTGGTACGTGGACAACATAAGTCTCGGGCTCGATTTCAAGATTCTTGCGAAAACAGTGTGGGTTACGCTACGCGGTGAGGGGGTTAATGCGCCCGGCCATTCGACGATGCCGCGCTTCGACGAAATTATGGCGCGGCGCGAGGGTGCCGAGGACAACTAGAATACTTCACCCGCACGCTCCGGCGTACACTTGCCCTTGTGCTACTCGTTCGACTGGCGATCTAACGACTGCCCCTATTGACGAGTCGGCCCAGCCTCATGCGAGAGTGACTTTGAAACTCCGCATAAGCCATTGACCTCTCAATCCTTTGGGCGCCGCATTGACCAACATAATATCGAGGCCGATACTTTCCAGGTGTTGACCGGCGGTCAGGAGCAAGGAGTAACAGCACTCTATCGCCACCGTCGACGCACGAGAGCGTTGCAGTAGATTTTCACAGGCAACGCCAACTGCCGGGAGGGTGCCTAACCATCATGAGTCCACCTGATCAGCGTTTCAAAAAGTAAGAAGACACCAACGCGTTACAAAGCGTTCAAACAATCGTCGTATTGACGATTAAGACCTCAAGGGGTCAGGAAACCTCGCCGCCACACAATGGGGCGAGGTTTCTCGCATACATTTAGTTGGTCGCTTCAGTGGACGCTGGAGCATCCTCTTCAACCATAATAAGCACGCCGGCAACAATGCCGGCACTGATCAATCCCACCGCGACCCAAGACAGCCCGCTATCCATCAAATGTGTCTTTGTCCCGCGCGGTAAAGCATCCGGGTTGTTTGCCCAGGCTGTCGCACGCCCGACGTTTAGGGACGCTGTCCAGGGACGATTGATTCCGCGCCCGGTCAGACCAAAATCAAGAACGCGCGGCCCATGCAATCTTTGAGCCTGGCGGCCAACAGCGCTGACTGACGGTCCAGTTATCATCAAGCCAACGCGCGGCTGAGCATCGCCCGCACGTGTCGAGTGAGTCGGCACGCTGACGTAAGCCATTGCCGATCCGGAAGCCTTCTTTTGCCAGCCTAACATGGTCGTCTTGTTGAACAACATTTCGGCCTGTGCCGGAACAACCATATGACCCAACACAGCAACGACCGCGACAAGCACAGTTAAAATCTTCATGTAACAGCTCCCTCTAAATCAACTATACAACATGTTGCCCCAGCCGAACTAAGTCCGCAACGTATCCACCACCCCCTTTCGGTCGTGAACCCTTGTTATCTTGAGGATTCAAACAATTAAAAGCCAAAGAATCGCCCCAATTGCAGGGCAAGTTGCCGACACTTAAAACAAATTACCGTGCGGTGTTGTCGTCTATAATCATTACAATAGCCGCGGTTTCGAGCCCGCTGACGATTTGTACGACGTGGGCGAATGTGCCGTCGTATAGGGAGGACACCATGACCTCGACATTTGAGAACTGGAACCGGTTGCTAACGCTCGCGGTTGTTGCAGGCGGCTTTTTAGTTACACCGGCGATAGCCGCCGACGGCGACAACGTCGGCGATACACAGATGTGCATTGATTCTCACGCTATCGACGACACGCCGGTGATTGATGGGAAGACTATATTGGTAAAGATGATCGTGCCCAAAGACGGCTATAAGCGCATCGATTTGATAAACAACTGCGCGGGGCTGAACAAAGGCTCGGGGTTTGCTTATGACTCGCCGCTCAACAAGCTTTGCAA
>JAUIGX010000071.1 GCA_030432435.1 Alphaproteobacteria bacterium | reverse complement strand
AAGACGGCGAGATGTTCGGCACGTCGTTGGGGCTCACCGCAGACGGGACGTACGACTTTACGGGCTCGACTATGAACTTTAACGGAACCGTGATTCCGGCCTACGCCATTAATACCGCGCTCAACTCCATTCCCTTGCTGGGCAACCTTTTCACCGGGGGAGACAAGGGGGGAGGTATTTTCGCGGCGACATACAGTTATCGCGGGAACGTGGCAACGGCAGAGCCTACCGTTAATCCGCTCGCGGCTCTGGCCCCGGGCTTCCTGCGTCATATTTTCGATATATTCAAAATGCGCCCGCAAGAAGCGTCTGCCGTAAGGCCCGGGGAGCGGAATGCGGAAGAAGTGCCGGCATCGCAGCCGTAAACCGCTATCGATCAGCTATAGGCTGTGAGCAGTTTGGCGTTCAGCCTAGTTGACCCGCACGATAGCGTGGCGCTTCTTTCCCGCACTTACTTTGATGATGCCATCGCAAACGTACTGCACGTCGACGGTTAAAGCCTCGTCTTCTACTTTAGCATCGTTGATTTTTGCCCCGCCGCCCCGAATCAGGCGCCGTGCCTCACCATTGCTGGCCGCAAGACCCGTGCGTTGAAGGAGCATGAGTATGGGGACGCCAGCCGACAAATCAGCCCGGGGCATATCAATGCTCGGTAGATCGCCGCCCGCGCCGCCCTGCTCAAAAGTTTGCCGCGCAGTCTCTGCAGCGTCAGTTGCTGCCTGCGCTCCATGCAGCAGTGTTGTCGCTTCGAGAGCCAAGACTTTCTTTGCCTCGTTGATTTCCGCACCGCCCAATTGTTCAAGCTTCGCGATTTCATCTAAGGACACGTCGGTAAACAGTTTTAGAAAACGGCCGACATCGGCATCTTCTGTGTTCCGCCAGTATTGGTAGTAGTCGTAGGGGCTTAGTCGCTCCGGCTTTAGCCATACAGCACCAGCAGCTGTCTTTCCCATCTTGGTGCCCGAGGCTGTGGTGATAAGAGGCGAGGTGAAGCCGAACAATTCGGCGTCCGAAAGGCGCCGCCCAAGGTCTGTGCCCTGAACGATATTGCCCCACTGGTCGGATCCCCCGAGTTGCAGAATGCAGCCGTACCGCCGGTGCAACTCAACAAAGTCGTACCCCTGCAGAATCATATAGTTGAACTCAAGGAATGTCAGGGGTTGCTGGCGATCAAGTCGAAGTTTCACGCTGTCCATGGTCAGCATGCGATTTATGGTGAAGTGCCGACCGATGTCCCGCAGAAATGAAATATATCCCAAGTCGTCGAGCCACTCGGCGTTGTTGACCAGCACTGCGTCGGTTGCGCCCGTATCGAAGGTCAGAAACTGATCAAATATACTTTGGATAGAGGCAATGTTTGCGGAAATTGTCTCGTCGTCCAGCAGGCCACGCATTTCGTCTTTGCCCGACGGGTCGCCGACCTTGGTGGTGCCGCCGCCCATGAGCACGATGGGTTTGTGTCCCGTCTGCTGCATTCGGCGCAACATCATGATCTGCGTCAGACTCCCCACATGCAGGCTGTCTGCAGTTGCGTCAAAGCCGATGTACCCGGTGACCGGACCGGCAGCGGCCTTCGCATCCAATCCTTCAAGATCGGTGCATTGATGCATGTACCCACGCGCGGTGAGAACCTGGATGAGATCTGACTTGTATATTGTCATCGCGGCGTTCAAATTCACATGTAACTGTGGAAACTGAGGGGCGAGCGGCGCTGTCGTACTCACGTCAGCGGGTAATTGCGGTAGCCCCGTGGAGCGGCTCATTACCATACCATCCAGCAGCGGACAACGCACCTCATGACCCCAGAGACACAGTCCTCCAAATCTTTGCGTATCATCGGCTTGATGAGCGGCACTTCCATGGATGGAATAGACGCGGCGTTTATAGAAACCGATGGAGATAAAAAGCTCTCTTTTGGGCCCTTCCTGAGTGTGCCGTACGCGCCCGATTTTCGAACACGGCTGGGCCGGTTTATTGAGTCTGCACCGGACCGGGGCTGTCTTCCTTCTGAATCTGCGCTTGAAGCGGAACTCACGGATTTACATGCTAGTGCCGTTGTCGCGCTTCTGGAAAAAATGGGAAGTACGGTCGGCGATATTGATCTCGTAGGTTTTCATGGGCAGACCATCTGGCATCGCCCACATCAAAAACAGACGTGGCAAATGGGAAGTGGGGAGCAGCTGGCGGCCGCACTCTCTGTTCCTGTTGCCTTTGATTTTCGTACGGCGGACGTGGATGCGGGTGGGCAGGGCGCGCCTCTCGCACCTGTCTTCCATAGCGCCTTGGCGCGAGAGATGGAGTACCCGGCGGCGGTCGTTAATATCGGGGGGGTGGCGAATATCACCTGGATCGGGTCGCCGTTAGACATGGTGGCTTTTGATACCGGACCTGGGAATGGTCTGATCGATGACTGGGTGCGCCTTCGTTGCGGCAAGTCAATGGATCAGGACGGAGTGCTGGCGGCACGTGGTACGCCGCGCATGGATATTGTCGAGCAAATGACGGCGGTTCCGTTTTTTGATGCGCCGCCGCCCAAGTCACTGGACCGCTTTGACTTCAAGCTGGAGCCGATTTTGCCTCTTGGTGTTGAGGATGGCGCGGCAACATTGGTTGCACTAACCGCCGATTGTATACGCCGGAGCTTGCAGCATTGCCCGGCGCCGCCGAAGTCATTGCTTATTACCGGAGGGGGGCGGCGTAACCCGACTCTGATGGCCGCACTCGCGCGGCAAACGGGGCTTAAAGTAGAGCCCGTGGAAGCATTCGGCTGGAACGGCGATGCGGTCGAAGCGCAGGCCTTCGCCTATATGGCTATGCGTTGCCTGCGAGGTATGCCGATTACATTTCCGGGCACGACCGGTGTGGCGGCACCCCAGAGCGGGGGCCGCCTAGTCCGTCCGCCGGCGGGTCGCTAGCCTTGGGAGCCTGACTTCCGCCGCATCGGTATATTGCTCGGAGAGTCCATTCGCATATCAAGATATGCGCTTACGCTATCGACCATTTCGTCCATGTGATCTTTGTAGAAATGGTTCGCCCCTTTGATGAGCTGGTAGTCGATGGTGATGTTCTTTTGCATCTTCAGTTTATTGGCCAGCTTTTCAACCGACGGCTCGGGAACGACATCATCGTCTGTGCCTTGAAGAATGAGGCCGGATGACGGGCACGGAGCCAAGAACGCGAAGTCGTACATGTTCGCAGGTGGTGCAACCGAAATAAATCCTTCGACCTCGGGCCTGCGCATCAATAGCTGCATACCAATCCATGCGCCGAAGGAAAATCCGGCAACCCAACACGCCGGCGCGTTCGGGTTTACGGATTGCAACCAATCCAAGGCGGATGCCGCATCGGAAAGTTCACCAAGGCCGTTGTCGAATTCACCCTGAGATCTTCCGACTCCTCGGAAGTTGAAGCGTAGAACCGAGAACCCGCGTTTCACAAAGATGTAGTACAAATTGTACACAATCTTGTTGTTCATGGTTCCGCCATGTTGCGGATGCGGGTGAAGGATCACAGCGATTGGTGCGCGCGGAGTTTCGCTATGGTGATAGCGACCTTCGAGGCGACCGTCGGGACCGGCAAAAATGACTTCGGGCATGGCTATCCTTCGTGACGAATGAAACGTCGGGTTGGCGCTGCGGGGGCAGGCTGGACAGGGGTCGATTATTTAGGGCCGAATATTTAGGGGATGCGGCCCCAAGGTGCAAATTGAAACAATGGCAGGAGACGTTAAAGGCAAGGCCCTTGCTCGGCATAGTTTGGAGCATTGTAGTGCCCTTGACCTGAGCCATCCTTGTTCCAATTTGGAAAATTCATATATATCAATATGTTGAATAAAACAAGTTTTAGCCGCAGACCCTCGGGGGTGGTGTAAAACAAGCCATGAGCCAAAGTAACGATGTGAGTTATCTCGACCACAATGCGACAACGCCGGTACTTCCGGAGGTGGCGGAGGCCGTCGCGGGCTGCCTTTCAACCTTTGGCAACCCGTCTTCGGTGCATCAGTTGGGGCGAAAGGCGCGTGCGGGCGTTGAATCGGCTCGTGAGGCGGTTGCAGGTCTATTGGGGGCAAAGGCGGCCAATATTATATTTACATCCGGCGGCACCGAGGCCAACGCATTGGCCTTACGCGGGTTGGCGGCAGGGACCGGCTGCGCTTCCATTGTGGCGTCCGCGATCGAGCACCTGTCCGTTTTGGCGCATGCGGACGCAGAAGATCGTATTCCTGTCGGCGGCGACGGGCGGATTGATTTGAATGCCTTGGAACGCGTGCTTCAAACGAGGCCGGGACCGGTCCTGATTTCGCTGATGTTTGCCAACAATGAGACCGGGGTTTTACAACCCATCGCCGAGACTGTTGAACTTGCCAAGAGGTATGGGGCGCTGGTGCATTGTGACGCGGTTCAAGCGCCCGGCAAGACGTCCATTGATTTTGGAACGCTTGGGATCGATGCCATGAGTGTGTCTGCGCATAAATTCGGCGGACTAAAGGGAGCGGGCGCGCTGGTCCTTCGGGATGGTCGATCAGTTGTCGCGGACATCCCCGGCGGCGGCCAAGAGCGCAGCCGCCGCGCCGGTACGGAAAACGTCGTTGGCATAGTCGCGTTTGGTGCCGCAGCCTCCCACAGCCTTACCACACCTGCCGAATATGAGCGGATCACGGCTTTACGGGACCGGTTGGAATCACAAATTTTGAGCACGGCGCCTAGGGCTCACATATTCGGACGAGAGGCGCCCCGCCTTGGCAATACCTGTTGTGTCGCGATCCCCGGCGTTTCAAGCGAAACCCAGTTGATGCGATTGGATCTCGCAGGGGTGGCCGTGAGCGCAGGATCTGCGTGCTCGTCCGGCAAAGTCAGCCCGTCACATGTCTTGTTGGCGATGGGTGTCAGTGCCGCTGATGCGAAGTGCGCGATCAGACTCAGTTTAGGTCGGGGAAACACCGATGCCGACGTCGATAAATTTCTGGGTGTATGGACTCCTCTGGCTTTGAGTGCCGCTGCGTAATAGATAGAATGTGCTGTTGATCAGGATTATCGGAATAACGAATGCCGAAAGTTGTTTTTGTTGAACGAAGCGGGAGCCGCAAGGAAGTTGAGGTGCCCGAGAATCATTCCGTGCTGCAGGCCGCCCATGCGGGCGATATCGACATGGAAGGGGCCTGTGAGGGCTCGATGGCCTGTTCGACATGCCACGTTATCGTTGATGCGGATTGGATCTCGAAGCTGCCACCCGCTTCGACAGCCGAAGAGGATATGCTGGATTTGACCTACGGCGTGACGCGGACTTCGCGGCTCGGATGTCAGATTTCAGTCAAAGGCGAGCTTGACGGCCTAGTGGTGCGATTGCCGGCGACCACCCGCAACATGATGGATTAAAAGCCTTTTTAGGGGCCTTGGGCGGGTGAATTGAACTTTTCGTCCTCATCCCTATAGTGCGCGCCATGACATCCGAAAACCTCAACTCTCTGGGATTTCCAAAGCCGCCGGCCGCGACGCGCATTGTGGTCGCCATGTCGGGCGGCGTGGACAGTTCGGTGACCGCTGCTCTGCTCAAGGCGGAGGGCTATGACGTGATCGGCTTGACCATGCAGTTGTATGATCACGGCGCGGCGATAGCGAAGTCGAAGACCTGCTGTGCAGGGCAAGATATTTACGATGCGCGCCGGGTCGCCGATAAAATTGAAATCCCGCATTATGTTGTGGATTACGAAAGCACATTCAAATCGGATGTGATGAATCAATTCGCCGATTCTTACATTCGCGGCGAAACACCGGTTCCGTGCGTGATCTGCAATCAGACCGTCAAGTTTCGGGATTTGCTGAAAGCGGCCAAAGATCTTGAGGCTGATGCACTTGCAACCGGCCACTACATTCGACGCGTGCAAACCCACAAGGGGGCCGAGATGCACCGCGCGGTCGACCCCGACCGAGACCAGAGCTACTTTTTATATGCAACGACGCGTGAGCAACTGGAGTTTCTGCGCTTTCCGCTCGGCGATATTACAAAGCAGGAAGCGCGTGCGCTTGCGCGCAAACTGGATATTCATGTGTCGGAAAAAAGCGACAGTCAGGACATTTGCTTTGTGCCGGACGGCCGCTACGCCGATGTTATCCAAAAGCTGCGTCCCGAGGCGGCGGTGCCCGGTGAAATTGTGCATGTAGACGGTCGAGTTATTCGCGGCCATGACGGGGTAATTCACTTCACGGTCGGCCAGCGCCGGGGGCTGGGCCTTGGCGGAGAGGCCGAGCCGTTATACGTGGTTCAAATCGATCCTGAGGCCGCGCGCGTGATCGTGGGGCCCAAGAGCGCTTTGTTAAAGCGCTCGTTCTCGGTTCATTCGGTCAACTGGCTTGGACCGGACGAGGCCTTGGGTGCGGATGGCCTTTCTGTGCGGGTCAAGCTCCGCAATACCCAGGGGCCGCTTGCGGCGACAGTATTTTATGAGCCCGGAAAGGCCGAGGCCCAGGTTGTGCTGGCCGAGCCGGAAGGTGCTGTGGCGCCGGGGCAGGCCTGTGTTTTTTATGACGGCGAGCGCGTCCTTGGCGGCGGTTGGATTAGCCGCGATGCTGCCAGTCCGGCCCCAAAACCACACAATTTGCGGCGCGCGGAAGCCCCTCCGGTCGCCGCGGCGGAATAAGCGTGTGAGGGCGGTATTTAGGGTGCTGGACGGCTTGCCACGGCCTGTGACGGCAGCGTTTGACAATCCGGCAACTCAGACTTAAAACCCAGCATTCTTCGGGCAGCGGATATTGGGCCCGGTTGCCTTGGGGCGGAGTAGCTCAGTTGGTTAGAGCAGCGGAATCATAATCCGCGTGTCGGGAGTTCAAATCTCTCCTCCGCTACCATCTTTATCGAACACTGATTTTGCTCAGTTTTCGGATCTGCAAAGAATATCGCACCGCGAATATCAGTCTTTCCACCGTAGGTTCTTCTTGGACTGGCGGCGCTTGGCATACAAAAGCTGCTGAGCGGATATAGCGAAGGGAACGCCGCCGATAACCGCCCAGCAGTAAAGCCGCGTGGGGGGAGAATGCTTCGCCCCGTGGAGTGGGCTGACAAGCATCCGCGCGGCATTCGAAGCCTTTTGGCTCCAGTGATTTCAACACATCAATGTATATATGATAATGATTGTCATATGCATTTATTTAGGTCAAAAGAAAATTAGTGCTTGTTCGGACTAACATCTCGGCAGCGGGGCCGGTTAACCAAAGGAAGGGTGTGGCGGCGGTAGGTGGAGCGTTTGTGACCGCCAGCTTGACCTGCGGACGTATCGCAAAGGCGCCAAAAATATAGCTTTGAGGACATGTTGGCTTGAACCGCCTGGCGTCGATGGACGGCAGCTGCAACGAGACATCCAGCACCGACTTTCCATCAAGTGCATTTTCTATTGCCTTTCTCCTATACTGCGAATACTAATCATTATTAGTTGCAGTTAACAGTCTTATGGGGAATCTACGATGCATGTGATCGGTGAAGTAGCTGTTGGTTTTCAACCGAGCAAGTCCAAGAAAATGAGAAGCAGTTTGAGAAGCACAAGCGCTGTTGGCTTGGCTTTGTGTTGGATGGCGGGGACAGCGAGCGCCCAAGACTCTCAACCGGTTGTTCTTCCGCCCGTATCCGTGGAAGGCCAAGTGACCGGGGGGTACAAGACTGAAGAGGCGGAATCACCCAAGTTTACCGCGCCGCTGATCGATACACCCCAAACCATTGCAGTGATTCCGAAAGCGGTTTTCCAACAACAAGGCGCAGAGAACCTGACCGAGGTTTTGCGTAACACCCCCGGCATTACCTTTAATGCCGGCGAAAATGGCTTCGCGAGTGGCTTGAGCAATTTCAGCATGCGGGGATTTGATACCGCCGGAAACATTTTCATCGATGGTTTTCGGGATTCGGGCAACTACAGCCGAGACGTTTTTAATCTCGAGCAAGTAGAAGTGGTCAAGGGCCCTGCAGCCGACAATGGTCGAGGGGGGCCCGGGGGGTATGTCAATCTTGTTAGCAAGACGCCGCATCTTGATTATGCGGTCTCCGGCGGAGCCAGTTTCGGATTGGATGAGTATGATTCCAAGGAACGGGGCCGTGCTTATTTAGATGTCAATCACCCGCTATCGGAAACGGCGGCGATCCGCATGAATGTGTTGTGGCAAGATGGCGGTGTTGCTGGTCGCGAGGTAGCCGAAAAGCAAACGTGGGGCGCGGCTCCGTCAATCGCGTTTGGCTTAAGCACACCTACCCGATTCACGCTCGCATACCAGTATCTTAAGCAGAATGATCTTCCCGATTGGGGAGTGCCGGGTTCATTTATCAATGGCATGGTCAACCATGATCCGGCTGTAGATGCGAAATCCCTGCGAGATAATTTCTATGGCCTGGCATCGGATTTTGATGCAGTTGCCTCGCACTCTGTCCTGGCCCGAATTGAGCATGATTCTGTGTCGGGCTGGGAAGTCTTAAATCAGACGCGCTGGTCGCATACTGAGCGAAATGCGGCCTATACGTTGCCCGCCAACTATGACTCGGCGACCCAAACCGTCACTACGCAACGGCAAGCCTATGCGCGGCAAAATGAGTCGATTGCGAATCAAACGAACCTGCATAAGAAATTTATGACTGGCAGTGTGCGACACTCGTTTTCCACGGGTTTTGAACTTTCCTATGACACTTCGGCCGCTGATCGTTTCGGGTCTGAGACGAACCCGGGCTCAGGGACGCCGATCAGCATTTTCAACCCCGATAGCCAAAGGGCAGGTTCTTGGAATGATACGCCGGGTCAAACAGCCGATGTGAAAGTTACGACCTTCGCAGGTTACGCCTATGACACCTTGGAGCTGAATGAACAGTGGCAAGTGACGGGGGGGCTCCGCGTCGAACATTATAAGGTAACTATCGACAGCGCCACCGTAGGAGGCGCACCGCAAGGGCCGGACGGTTACGCGGAAAAGCGAACCACTGTCGGTGGCAAGTTGGGCATCGTGTATAAACCCGCGCCTAATGGAAGCATTTACGCGTCTGTCGGATTATCGGCACAGCCTCCCGCTTCATTCCTGTCAAACCCGGATATTTCGCGTGAGGGCGACAACGCCTTTCCAGGTTTCAATAGCGGTGTAAACAGCGCCAACGCTAAAACGCAACGTGCGATCAATTTTGAAATCGGGGCCAAGTGGGACTTGTTCGATGGTCTCCTAAGTACGACGGCAGCAGTGTTCCGTACTGAACGTCTTAATGCTGCGCACACCGGCATCGACCCTACCGTTACACCGCAACCTCCGGTCACTCTGCTGGGGTACGGTAAGCAGGTTATTCAGGGTGCTGAATTCGGCGTCGCCGGTCAGATTACACCGGAATGGTCGATCTTTGGCGGCCTCCTGCTTATGGACAGCGAACGCAAGCATAGCGAGTTCCTGGATGCCGGCCGCCGGCTTGCACGTCCGAACGACTATGGTGCGGCATTGCGGACCAGCGGTGATGAGCTAGCTTTTACGCCTAATGTGTCGGCAAATCTCTGGACGTCTTACCGACTATCGATGGGCTTAACTCTAGCCGGCGGACTCCAGTATGCGGGATCCTCGTGGCTTGGCCGAACAGACGATCATGAACGCATCATTCCGAATGGTACTTATGGAGAACTTCCTGATTACGTCGTATTTAACGCCATGGCCGAGTACGAAGTGAATGAAAGTGTGCTTGTACGTTTGAATGTTGATAATATCACCAATGAGTTCTACGCGGTTTCCGCCAACTGGAACGGGAGGCGGGTATTGTTGGGGCCTTCTCGTAGTTTCTTGCTGAGTACCCACTTTAACTTCTAATATCAGGCGAGTTTTAAAAGACGGCTCCCGCGTGGAGCCGTCTTCATACTGATCGGTTTTACGTGCTCTGTTAGAGCACTTAGGTTGCCCCGGGGTTCAGTTTAGCGTTGGGGGTGGGAATTCCACTATGATGGGCGCCGACAGAGAACGAAGTGCTTTCGCTTAGGGCTTGAACGATGTCTCTCATTATCCCTGATGTTTTAACGGCTGCTGAGGTGACCGAAAGCCGGAGGCTTCTGCAGGCTGCTGAATGGACCGATGGCCGCGTGACGGCTGGACATCAAGGGGCACATGTAAAAAACAATACGCAACTTCCGGAAGGTTCTGTCGCTGGCCGCACGGTCGGGGAAATTATCGTCAATGCCCTTCGAAAAAACGCACTTTTTATGTCGGCGGCGTTGCCGCTGCATGTCCTTCCGCCGATGTTCAATCGGTACGCTACCAATCAGACGTTCGGGAGCCATATAGATGGTGCCGTGCGGACTTTGCCCAATGGCCAGCGTATTCGCACGGATTTGTCTTGCACGTTGTTTCTTAGCGCTCCGGACGAGTATGACGGCGGTGAATTGGTGATAGAGAGCGTCGGCGAGCCAAAACGTATCAAGTTGCCTGCGGGTCATATGATTCTTTATCAATCGGACAGCGTGCATCACGTAGCGCCTGTTACACGTGGCGTTCGGCTCGGCTCGTTTTTTTGGCTACAAAGTATGATAAGGGACAACGCGCAACGTTCGTTGCTATTTGATATGGATGTTGCGCTGCAAAGGCTGGGTGCGAAACAACCCACAGACCCTTCGATAATTCAGCTAACCGGTGTCTATCACAACCTTCTCCGGCAATGGGTGGATTTGTAAAAGTGGCCGTCCGTAGAAAAGTGAGCAATGTGCTTGATCGCAACGACGCAATGATGAACAGGCAACTTTCCATAGAAGGGCTGTGCCATAGTTATGGTGAGCGACTGGTTTTGCAAGATATCGCGTTCCACGCGGAAGCGGGCGAGATCGTTTGTCTGCTGGGGCAATCCGGATGCGGGAAAACCACCTTGTTGCGGTTAATCGCCGGACTTGAGCGGGTGAGTGGCGGTTGCATTAGTCTGGACGGTATCAAGGTGTCGTCGCCCTCGGTATTTGTTCCGCCGGAAAGACGCGGCGTTGGATTCATGTTTCAGGATTACGCTCTCTTTCCTCATTTGACCGTGTTTGAGAACGCGATGTTCGGCTTCCAGACGCACACTCAAGAAGCTGTTGGGTGGGTCACCGATATGCTTGCACACGTCGGCCTTGACGCTCTTAGTGGACACTATCCTCACATGCTGTCCGCGGGGGAGCAGCAGCGAGCAGCGCTAGTGCGCGCGCTAGCTCCGCGCCCACGCATTCTTTTAATGGATGAACCTTTTTCAAATCTTGATGTGGGAACTCGCGATGGCGCTCGTGATACGACGCTTGCGCTTTTGGATGAAAGAGGCAGCACTGCCGTTATTGTCACGCATGATCCCGCAGAGGCGATGCGTATTGCCGACCGTATTGTGTTGATGCATGCGGGAAAGCTCGTACAAATTGGCACGCCAGCCGATATCTACCGCAGGCCGAATTCACTCTATGCGGCCCGATATTTTTCCGACCTTAATGAAATCGATGGCATGTGCAAAGACGGTGAGGTCGCGACAGCGCTCGGAGCCTTTCCCGCGCCCGGTCTCGACTCTGGCCCGGCAACTCTCTGCATTCGCCCACACGATATCGAGTTGAGCGGCGGTGATGGCTGTTGGACCGGTCGCGTCAAGTCTATTGCATTTCTGGGTGAATCAACGCTTCTTTCTCTAGACGTTGATGGGCTCGCAACAGCCTTGAGAGTGAAGCTGAGTGGCAATTCAGAGTTTACTCACGAACAGTCGGTCAAATTTACCATACATCCGAAAAGCACTTTTTGTTTGTCAACAAACCAGTCCTAAAATCCTTAGGTGAAAGGTAAGCCCTTATGTCAATCAAACATACTTCGAACAAATATATTCTTGCGCTACGTGTAGCTAGTGTTGCCTTGATAAGTCTCGCTGCATATCCAGCAGGTGCCGCCGAGGTTAACCTCTACACTACGCGCGAGCCCGGTTTGATCAAGCCCCTGCTGGACGCCTTCTCCGCCGCCCACGATACGCAGGTGAATGCCATTTTTGTCAGAGATGGTCTTGCAGAACGAGTGGCCGCAGAAGGCAGGCTATCTCCGGCCGACGTGCTGATGACTGTAGACTTCGGTAATCTAATCGACTTGGCGGATAAGGGACTTACGCAACCCGTGGACTCTGAAGTCCTCACGGGAGCCATCCCTGAAAATTTGCGTGACGAGGCGGGGCATTGGTTCACATTGTCGATGCGTGGGCGCGTTCTGTACACGTCGAAGGAGCGCGTGAGCGCAACGGAGTTTAACTACGAAGACCTGGCAGCTCCGGAATGGAGAGATAAGGTCTGTATTCGCTCGGGCCAGCATCCGTACAATACGGCTATGATCGCCGCCTATATCGAGAAGTACGGTGAAGCGAAGGCCGAGGAATGGTTGCGGGGCGTTAAGGCGAATCTTGCCAGAAGGGCCGGGGGAGGTGATCGTGACGTTGCACGCGATATCCTTGGTGGAATCTGCGACATCGGCATAGCCAATTCTTACTATGTTGGATTGATGCGCAGTGGAAATGGAGGCCCCGAGCAATTGAAATGGGGAAATGCGATCAATGTCATTCTTCCAACCTTCGTGGGTGGAGGCACACATGTAAACATCTCGGGCGCTGCAATTGCAAAGAATGCGCCTAATCGCGATAGCGCGGTTAAATTGCTCGAATATCTTGTCTCTGACGATGCGCAGGAACTCTATGCGAAAGTAAACTTTGAATATCCGGTGAAGGCGGGGGCGGCCTTGGACCCAATCATTGACAGCATGGGGACTTTGCGCGTCGATGCCGCACCGATTGCCGATATTTCGAAGTATCGTGCTGCGGCCAGTACACTTGTAGACAAGGTTGGTTTTGACAATTAACGCGTTCATTGTGGCGGCTAGGAAGAGGGGAGCGGCGTTAACGGCTGCTCCCCTTCCATAGTCCCCAAAAAGATAGTTCTTATCGTGCTTGGTCGTATCGCATTTGAATTCAAAGTCGCCTTTGCGCGCGGCGGCGGCTGGGTTATTGCGGCAGCCGTCGCTGTGGTTTTGGTAGCGGTTCCGATTGGCGCTCTAGCTGTCATTGCGATGGGTTTCGGTTCGCAAGATGCATTTGCATCTTGGCCGCACTTGTTTGCTTATGTTCTGCCGCAGGCTTTTGCCGAGACAATATTGCTTATCGGCGGCGTGGGTTTTATTGCCATCTGCGTCGGTACAAGCACTGCTTGGCTTGTGTCGGCCTATGATTTTCCAGGCCGTAAGGTGCTCGATTGGGCGCTGCTTCTGCCGCTTGCGGTGCCGACCTACATCGTGGCCTATGTGTACCTCGACCTTCTGCATCCGATTGGACCTGTACAATCGGCCTTGCGAGCTATTCTAGACATAGATAGTCCGCAAGGCTTGCGATTGCCGGACATTCGTTCGATGGAAGGGTGCATCCTGCTGCTGGGCTTCGTCTTATATCCTTACGTGTATCTGATGGCGCGGGCGCTTTTTCTCATGCAGTCGGCCAGCTTGTTGGAAGCAGCTCAGACATTAGGGGCCGGCCGAATTCGTACTTTTTTTAAGGTTGCTTTGCCGCTCGCTTGGCCAGCGATTGCTGTCGGAACAAGCCTCGTGATGATGGAAACGCTGAATGATATCGGGGCATCGGAATTTCTCGGCGTGCGGACCATGACAGTGTCGATCTATACGACGTGGGTAACTCGGTCCGATCTTACCGGTGCTGCGCAAATTGCGATGTTGATGTTGGTTCTCGTCGTGGTGCTAGTGACGTTTGAGCAGTGGTTTCGGCGACGTCTCAGCCACTCTGCGTCTGCACAGCGCCCGCGCCCGATGAGGGCTAGGCGCCTTGCGGGAGGTGCGGGTTGGACAGCGCTCATTCTTGGCACTGTACCCGTGTTGATAGGGTTTTTAGTTCCCGCGCTGCACTTGGTGATTGCCGCTGCAGAGCGTATTGCTTTCTCTGGCTTTCCGCATGCGCTGGCGCTAGCGACCTTGAATACACTGGCGATCTCGACAGTCGCTGCTGCAATGGCCGTGATGTTAGGTTTGGGAGTGGCTTACTATGTGCGTACGTCACAGAGCAACGTGGCGCGCAGCACCATGCGAGTTTCGAGCCTTGGCTATGCTATCCCTGGAACGGTACTCGCTATTGGGTTATTGGCGCCCATTACCGCAACAGAGATATTCGTTCATGAGGTGGCGCAAACGCTTTTCGGCGTGTCGACCGGTCTTTTCATTCTGGGCTCCGGCATCGCCTTGATTTACGCTTACGTTGTTCGGTTTCTTGCGATTCCGGCCGGCGGTATCCACGCGGGTTTGGGGCGACTACCGATATCCCTTGATCATGCAGCTAGAACGCTTGGTCAAACGTCTACG
>JAUIGX010000070.1 GCA_030432435.1 Alphaproteobacteria bacterium | reverse complement strand
ACGAGGCTCTGGCTACAGAAATAATGTGCGTGCTTCGGTATAAAAATCACTACTACATGGCCAAGGGCATTAAGGCGGAAATCGTGGCCGCCGAGATGTTGGAGCACGCTCAGGATGAACAGCAGCACGCCGATCAAATTGCTGAACGAATCGCTCAACTCGGCGGAGAGCCGAACTTCAATCCAGACGGCCTAAATACCCGGGCGCATTCGGATTATTCCGGCGGTGGTAAGCTCGGAGCGATGTTGCATGAGGACTTGTTCGCCGAGCGCATCGCCATTCAAACGTATTCGGAAATTGTCCGCTGGTTGGGTGATGACGACCCGACGACTCGGTCGCTGATAGTCGAAATTCTTAAGAAAGAAGAAGAGCACGCGGACGACTTGTCCGGCCTTCTAGAAGGATTAGATAGTAAGTAGCAGATCAAGTTGATGCGGCTTTGCTTGTATCGCTACGTGTCCTAAGGGCCGAGCCGCGAGGAAATGACGGCTAAAGGAGAGTGCCATGAGCATTGCACATATTCTTGCGTTGTTATCCGGCGCCGACGAGTCTACGGCTGTGGCCAATGTCGCGGTTGATCTTGCAAAAACACTGCCATGCAGCCTGACGGCTCGATACGTGAAGCCCGGATTAGGCGCACAGGGATACTTCGGCGGCATGGGCGAAGGGCCCAGTCCGTATGTCCATGTGGTCGTTGAGGAGATGCAGCGCGTTGCGCAAAAGGAAGCCGCAACGGCCAAGCAGATTTTTGAGAGTGCCTGCGCGGCCCGCGCTGTCAATATGGGTGCGGGGAGAGCCGCAACGAGTGCGCAGTGGGACGAGCCGATAGACGGTCCGGAAGAGGTCGGGCGACACGGTAGGCTGAGTGATGTGATTGTTGTTGGCCAGCCGACGCCGATCAAAACCGGCGATGCCGCGCAAATTTTCGATGCGGCCTTGTTTCGCGCCCGACGGTCGGTGCTGGTGGTGCCTGACTATGCTCCGGGACTGTCGTTGAACACGATTGCCATTGCCTACGATGGTCGTGCCGAAGCGGTGCGTGCCGCAAATGGTGCGGTGCCGCTGCTACGCAAGGCATCGCAGGTGCACATCATCACCGTTGGAGATTTGGACGACACTGTGCCGCCGCCGGCCGAATTGAAGGCGTATTTGGCACGGCATGGAGTCGAAGCGGCCCTTTGCCCGCAGAAAAAAGACTCGTCGGTGGGTGAGACCATTCACGCGAGAGCCAAATCGCTTTCGGCCGATTTTATTGTCATGGGTGGTTATACGCACAGTCAGTTGCGTGAGCTCGTTCTCGGTGGTGGGACGCGAGATATGCTCTCTAAATCGACGATTCCCATGCTTATGGCGCATTAAATTTCCTTTAAGGGGTGCTTCGCAGTGTGGTGGTGTGACAACATGCGCTGACATCACCTTTTCCAATGCAGTGAGGCTCAGCGCAGATGACTTCACCGACACTTCGGATCGATACAGACTGCCTTATTCCCGGTGATGGCCCGCCGGTACCTTCGGCTGCCGTCCTTATAGCGGATGATGTGATCGCATGGGTTGGGCCGCAAGACGCCGCGCCGTCCACCGGTGAAAATGTGAAATGCATACCCGTGCCGTGGTTGATGCCGGGATTGTGGGATTGCCATGTTCACATGACGGGCCTCCGCAGCACCAGCCTCGACGATGTTATGCGTGTGCCTATTCCCATGGCGGCGGCGCGCGCCGCGCGCGATGCGCGCGATGCGATCAATGCCGGAGTAACCAGTGTTCGCGAAGTGGGCGGCTACGGCATTCATGTGGGACAGGTGATTGAGGAAGGCGCAATTATGGGCCCGCATGTATATGCGGCAGGCGATCTGATTTCGCCCACCGGCGGCCATGCGGACTTGCATACCTATTCGGTTGGTTGCGTTGCTGAACTCGGTGCGCGCGGCGGTTGGCTGCATACGTGCGACGGGGTCACGGAATGTCTGCGCGCTGTGCGGCTGCAACTGCGGCGCGGTGCAAAGTTCATTAAAGTATGTGCCTCTGGCGGTGTGTTGACGAAGTTTGACGATCCGCAGCACCAGCAGTTCAGCGACTACGAACTCAAAACCATCGTCGAAGAGGCTGCGCGCGCCGAGCGTATTGTCGCGGGCCACTGTCACGGCAAGGCGGGTATCATGGCAGCCCTGCGCGCAGGTGTTAAGACCATCGAACACGGCACATTTCTAGATGATGAGTCTGCCGAGGCGATGAAGGCGGCGGGCGCAATTCTTGTCACCACCCGGTTTGTGAAGGTGCGCATGATGGAGTATGGCCGCAAAACCGGCCTGCCTGATTATGCGTATAAGAAATTAGTCGATACCGCTGAAATTCAACGCGGCGCGGTGGAGCTTGCTATTCGGTCGGGCGTGAAGATTGCGTCCGGCACCGACAGCCTGACCAGCGGGCCCAATACGGCGCTGCCGTGGGGGTTGCATGGGTTGGAACTTGCGCTGTTGGTCGAGTGCGGAATGAAACCGCTGGAAGCGATCAGGGCGGCAACCGCGGATGCGCCGGCAACGCTTGGACCGCAGGCGCCGAAAAGCGGATGCATCAAGGCAGGCTATGATGCCGATGTGATCGCCCTAAACGGTGATCCGGTCGCAGATATTAAACTGCTCAGCGATGCGCGCAACGTCACCCACGTCTGGAAAGGTGGGGAACTTCTGAAGCAACCGGCTCATTAGACAACAGATGTCCTCGTGCTTCCACATGCTAGTCAAACTTCGACTTAACGGAGATGTACATGTTTGAATCCATCGATCCCTCTACAGGGGCCTCGTATTTGCGCGTTGAACTAGATGCCGAAGGTGCAATCGAAGGCAAGCTGGCAGCGGCGAGCGCGGCCTACCGGGACTGGCGGGCGTACTCCATGAAGGACCGCGCGGCGCTGCTCAAGAAACTGGCGACATCCATCCGCGAAGATCGTGAACGCATCGCCATGCTTATGACGCGCGAAATGGGTAAGCCAATTCGCGAGGCACGCGCTGAAACCGATAAGTGTGCCTGGTGCTTCGAGCATTATGCCGAGTTTGCCGAGAGCTACCTTGCACCTGTTGAAATCGCCTCGGATGCATCCAAGAGCTACGTACAGCATTTGCCGCTTGGGCCGATCTTGGGAATCTTGCCTTGGAACGCGCCGATCTGGCTGGCTGCGCGCAGCGCCGCTCCGGCATTGATGGCGGGTAACGTGGTGGTGCTTAAACATGATTCCCACGTGCCCGGGTGCGCGCAAGCCCTCGGCGAGCATGCTGAGAAAACGCTGCCGCCTGGTGTTTTGCAGTTGGTGTTCACCGACAACGACGGCACGGAGGAGGTGATTCGCGACAAGCGTATCCGCGGTGTTTCTTTTACCGGCTCGACCCGCGCCGGCAAGATAGTGGCGGGCATCGCGGGCAGTGAACTTAAGCCGGCGGTCCTTGAACTGGGGGGGTCGGACCCGGCGATCGTCGCGCAAGATGCGGATCTGGAAGCAGCCTGCAAGGCTATCGTGACCTCACGTATTATCAACGCCGGGCAATCGTGTATTGCGGCAAAGCGCATTTTTGTAGAGCGGCCGGTCTATGAGGAAGTCCTCGGCAATATCCGGACCCGGATGGAAGCGCTGAAGGTTGGTGATCCGGCGCATGAGGACACGGATGTCGGGCCCCTGGCACGAGCGGATATTCGCGACAACTTGCATAGGCAAGTGACGGAGACCATAGCAGCCGGCGCGAAATGTTTGCTCGGAGGGACATTGCCGGAGACGCCCGGCTATTTCTATCCGCCGACACTTCTGACCGATGTTCCGTTGAACAGTCCGGCCTTTTGCGAGGAAACCTTTGGGCCGGTCGCCGTAGTGATGGCGGTGGACGATATCGATCAAGCTATCGATCTGGCCAACCAGAGCGACTACGGCCTTGCTGCCGCTGTGTGGTGTGACTCCGCGCGCGGCGAGGCCTTGGCGGCCCGGCTTGAAACCGGTCAGGTCAACGTGAACGGTATCGTGAAGACCGACCCGCGCTTACCCAGCGGCGGCATCAAGAATTCAGGGCTCGGCCGCGAACTTGGTCCGCACGGCATTCGCGAATTCGTCAATACACAGCAGGTGTGGGTGGGGCCGGCAAAGCCCGCGTAACGTGGCCTACTTCTTGACCACGAACTTGCGGTCGAGCGTAAAGAAGGATTCGCAGCCGTCTTCAGTGATGCGGATGGTATCCGAGATTCCGGCTGTCTTGTTGCCGTCGATGGCCCACATCCATGGAATGAGGTGGATGGTCATGTTCTGACGCAGCACATCGGAACTGCCTTGCTTCAAACTCAGCATATAGCCCTCGTCCCAGCTGGGCGGGAAGGCGATGCCGATGGAATAGCCGATGCGGGTGATGAGATACCCGCCCGTGCTGTTGTCCATGATGATGTTGCGGGCGAGATTGTCCACGTCCGAGACTGTGATGCCGGGGCGAATGTGATCGTGCAATTCGTGCAACGCCCTCTGCATGACCTTTTCGGCTTGGTACATTGAATCGGTCGGTTCGCCGAGCACCACTGTGCGCATCATCGCGGTGTGATACCGGCGATAGCAGCCGCCCAGTTCCAGAAAAAGATGGTCGTTTTTCTGAAGCTCGCGCCCTTCCCATGTGGCGTGACCGATCATGGTCCGCTCGCCCGACGTGATGTAGGGCATCACGGCGGGGTACTCTCCGCCGGCCGCGAACATGGCCGAACACACAGCCCCCGCTATTTCATTTTCCGTCACGCCCGGTTGCGCAGCGTCAAAACCCGCCTGCATGCCCGCTTCGGTCGCCTTGGCGGCGCGGCGCATGACTTCAATCTCTAGATCAGACTTGCAGATTCGAATGTCTTCGACGATGCCGAAACAATCCACCAGTTTGGCATCGCTGAACGAGGTGTGCATGCGGTCCTGTTGGTAGGCCGGAAAGAAGTAGCTGTTGCGCTCGTAGCCTATCCGCTTGTTGCCCAGACCCGCATCATGCAAGGCGTGATAAAGCGTCTGGATCGCGTCGCCGGTGTCCCAGTAGCGCCAGGTTTTTTCAACCCAAGTCCGGGCAGCAACATTCGAGGCTTCCATCTGCCGGGTGACCATGAACGGTTCGCTCTCAAGCGGAACGACCAAGCACTGAAAGAATGTATAGCCGGTGGTCTGATACTCGGTGAGATAGGTGAGGTTTGCCGGGTGCGAGATGATGACAGCATCGAGCAGGCGGGCCGACATACGTTTGCGCAGTTCGGACAATCGCCGCTCATGTTCTTCCATGGGGAAGGTCATGTCATCGCGCTGGCGCATACTATGCAGCCCCCGCTACGGCCTTGCCAAGAATCTCAAGGCCTTCGACGAGCACATCATCTTCAATCGTAAGGGGCGGGATGACCTTTAGAACGCGGCCACCCGATCCGCAACTGGCGATAATCAACCCAGCTTTGAACGCGGCGCCGACAATAGCGGCGGCCGTCTTGCCGTCGCCGACGTCGAGGCCATAAATCATGCCGTGGCCGCGCACCTGGATTTTGCCGCCGGACGCCTCGGCCATCTTCTGAAGGCTCTGGGCGATGACGGTGCCTTTGCGCTCGACAGCGCTTAGCAAAGTATCATCGCGGAAATAGTTGAGAGCCTCGGTTCCAGCGACAAAGGAAAAATTCTGCCCCCGGAAGGTGCCGGTGTGTTCGCCGGGCGACCATTTGTCGTGCTCGGGTTTAATGAGCACGATCGCCATAGGCGTGCCGAAGCCGCCGATACCTTTGGCCATGCAGACAATATCCGGGTCGAGGCCAGTACCCTCGAAGCTAAAATATTTGCCGGTGCGGCCGCAGCCCACCTGAATGTCATCGACGATGAGTAAGCTGCCGTGCGCTCGGGCTAGCTCTTGCAGAGCCAGCAGCCATTCTTGCGAGGCAACGTTAACGCCGCCCTCGGCTTGAATAGTTTCGACGATAAAGGCTGCTGGGGGCTCGATGCCACTGGACGGGTCGTCAAGTTCCCGGCGCAGGGCGTCAAGCGAGTCCGCGTTTGCGCCCATATAGCCGTCGAACGGGACACGGGTCACATCGTTTAGCGGCACACCGGCCGCTCCGCGAAATAGTTTGTTGGCGGTACAGGCAAGGGCACCGAGTGTCATGCCGTGAAAGCCGCCAGTGAATGCAACGACATTGCGCCGTCCGGTAACCTTGCGCGCGAGTTTCAGCCCTGCTTCCACGCAGTTGGTGCCGGTCGGTCCGGTGAACTGCACTTTATATTGGAGGTTCCGGGGCTGCAGAATGATCTCGTCGAACCGCTCCAGGAAGGTGCGTTTGGCCGTGGTGGCCATGTCCAGACTATGAGTGACGCCATTGCGCGAGATGTAATCCACGAGCGCCTTTTTCATGCCCTCGTCATTGTGCCCGAAGTTGAGAACCCCTGCGCCGGCAAAGAAATCTATGTACCTTTTTCCGTCCTCGTCCCACTGGAGGGCGTTCTTGGCAGTGTCGAAGGTGACAGGGTAGGTCCGGCAGTAGCCACGGACGTCGGATTCGAGCCGTTCAAAGGCATTCATGGCATGGTCCTTTCGCCGAGAAGTGAAAAGGGGGAACCGTGCGTTGGCTGCCAGCAGAACAAATATCGCCCTTCGCAGCAAACCGTTACGACGTAAACGCCGTATACTGCCATTTGTTCCAAATCATGGGTGGGCTCGTACAGGCAGATGTTGCGTGTCCGGCGCAACGTAGAGATTCGTTTGATTTATTGATAAATCCCGTCGTGCGGACATCCTATTCGCGTGACTTAGCCTCCAGCGCCGTCTGCCAGCCAAGCCAATGCCATCGACTGTTTGGCGCGGGGTGAGTGCAGTTCATGCGCCACCGCGGCGGAGAAGCATTACTCGGAAAGGCTATGCGCACATGTTGGCCATCGGCCTTAAGTGCAAGACGTTTGCCGCCCGAGAAACAGTTTAAGCGCTCGGGGGTTAGCGGGGCTTTGAGTGTGAATTCGATGAAGGCAGGCGGATTGCCGCTGACGACCGCGGCACCTGCCGGAGAAAAGTTCTCATGTGGAAACGGCAGTGTCGACAACGCTTCGCGCAGGCGGTCTTCACCTGCGTAGTTGCCGGACAAAGGGAAGCGCGGCAGGTAGGACCGATTTTGATCTACGCCGATCGACCCCGAATGTTGTCCGAAAGCAGCTTGAAATCCGTATTCGTCAACGATGTCGAGGGCAGTGCTTCCGGCCTCGCCGTAAGGAAATGCAAATAGGCGCGGCGGCGTGCTCCCGAGCCATTGTGTCAGCAGACCTTCGGCGGTCTGTATTTCCGCTTCGATGGCTTCGACGTCCATAAATGCGAGGCTGTTGTGCGTGTGGCCGTGGTTGGCGATGCTCACCTCGGAATGAGCGGCAATCTCGCGCAACTGGCCGGGCGTCATGTAATTGGGTTGCCCTTGCGCAACCGGTTCGGTGGCAACAAATAACGTGAACGGAATATTGTTGTCGCGCAGATAGGGCCAAGCATTTTCGAAAACAGAAAGGTACGCATCGTCGATGGTGATGGCCACGGCGCCTCTTGGAATTTCACCCTCGCCGTCGAGTGCTTTGACGATATCGGTCAATGGTAATATGGGCCGGTTCAGGGACTTGAGGACTTCGATGTGGGCGCGAAAATCTTGCATCGATGTATTGGTGGACGGGTAACGGCTGTCGTCGAAACGGTGATACATTAATACTGTGGCGGATAAGTCTCCGCTGGCGGCCTGGTCGGCGCTATGAGCGGGCGGGGCCGCCATCAGCCCCGCAGCTAATATCAAAGCTGCTGACATCAATCTCTTGATATTCAACCGACCCATGTAGGGTGTATGTTGGGCCATATGACGAGCAGAATACGACATTCGGTTTCTCGCAAGCTTCGCGCGTGGTTTCCCGATCGGGAGATCGAATATGAAGCGGGAATTCTTGCGCTGGTGATCGGCCTTGTTGTGGTGCTCGCGGTTATGCCCGCGCCGCCAAACTCAATGACAGTATCACCTTATACCACCGCTGAATGGGCCGCCATGGTGGAGCACTATAGTATCGCTCCGCGGACGGACGGTGCAGTGCGTGAAACGGTGCCGCGCATTTATCTAAAGCAATTTCCAAGTGATTGGCCGGCGGACTTAACTGTTGACGAGCGCAAGCGCCTTTTTGTGGCGGCGCTATTGCCCTTAATCCTGGCGGACAACGAACGGGTAAGTGCACAGCGCGCAAAACTGCTGCCGATTCTAAAGCGTATGGACGATGGGAAGACGCCTTCCCGCGCGGAGAGAACGTTCCTTGAGGAATTGGCCGCAGAATACGGTCTTGATGAAGTGGATGCGGGGCTTCTCCGTCGCCGTGTGGCGCCGATGCCGGTTTCACTCGCGCTTGCACAGGGCGCGATTGAATCCGGCTGGGGCACGTCGCGGTTCGCACTGGACGGCAAGGCTCTGTTCGGACAATGGGTGTGGAATGATGATGCGGGCTTGATTCCCGACGCGCGGGCCGAAGGCGCGTCTCATGCCGTGCGCAGCTTTACCGATCTGGCGGAATCAGTTCGTGCTTACGCGCGGAATCTGAATACGCACAATGCCTACAGGAATTTTCGCGGGCGCAGAGCGTCGCTCATGGAATATCGGGACGGTGATGGCGCGGGTTTGTCCGGCTCGAGGTTAGCGGCAACATTGACGCGGTATTCGGAACGCCGCGAAGAATACGTTGCGGAACTCCGCGCGGTTATTCGGGTCAACGGCTTTGGCGACTTTGGGCGCGTGCGATTGAGTGACACGATCAACGAGAGTGTCGCTCAGAGCGATCAGCCGTCCATCTAGATTTTCGCTCCGCTTCGCAGACGAGGCCGGAGTATAGGCTCTCCAAAGAGAGGCCATTAAGCGTATAACCCAAGGGTATATATAATATACACTCCGTCACTTCTATGGGCGACGAAGAAGGACCAGAGCCAACTTATGCGTAGTATCAGAAAACCTTTAGATCATTAGTATGGCATCGTCGGTAAGCCTTTCGTCGGCTTTAAGCCTAGCTGTGGTCCTTCTGGGCGGTGTGCTATTGCTGGCCTATCCGATGGGATGGGTGGGTTTGTATTACCCAATCCCGGGGCTGCCGGGCACACACCTTGGGACAGCTAGCGGTTTCTTCCTGCTCTCCCTCGCGCAATATGGAGCGTTCAGCGGGCGGTACCAAAGATGGATCGTACCGGCGGCGAGCCTGGCCCTAGCGCTGGCCGTTTGGCGTATTGTTGAGGTGCAGGTCGGGTTACACGCTTTAGACGAGTTCCAAAGCTGGATTATCGGGGATACGGAGTTTGTCCCGAATATGGGGCAAAACACGGCCATAGCGATCGGTGCCCTCGCTGCGAGTTATATTCTGAGCCGTACCTTTGATGCCCGGCTGGCGCAGGTCGTCATGGCGGTTGCGGTATTTTATATCCTTGTGTCCCTGACCGGATATATTTTCGAAATCCTTGATTTTTACGGCGAGATGTCGCCCGTCACGGTCGCCCTGCTGCTTACGGTAACCCTGGGCCTGGTTGTTCGCTTAAGCGAGTACGCGCCTCTTAAATATATTGCGGCTAAATCCGTCGCGGGATGGTGGCTGCGTATCAGTCTAATTATTACCACGGTCAGTATTTATGCGTTGTCGTGGGTGGCGCTGAACTACGGTAGCGCTGCATCGCAAATTTTCCCTATGGCTGTTGTGAGCGGCATCGGTATTCAGGTGGTGCTATTTCTCATCGGCGCCGTACTGATCGGCCGTCACGATGAGGCCATAGCCAAGCACACCGCTGAGCTTCAAGTCATGGCGCGTGAAGCGGAAATGGCAAATACCGCGAAGTCGCGTTTTCTAGCAACGATGAGTCATGAGTTGCGCACTCCCATGAGCGGCATTCTTGGAATGTCCGATCTCATGCTGATGAGTAAACTCGACAAAGATCAGGAAGGGCTCATGAGCATGCTTATTCGCTCTGCGCGCTCGTTGCTTGATCTGCTGAATGATATCCTCGATTCCTCGAAGATCGAGGCGGGGCATCTCGATATTGAGCGCGTCCCCTTTCGCCTGTCCGAGATATTTGACGATGCCTACAATCTGTTTTTGCCCCTGGCGAGCGAAAAGGGATTGATGTTCGAAAATAGATTGCCAGACCGGTACCAGGACGCAGTGATTGGCGACTCGCAGCGTATTCGGCAAGTGATCACCAATTTTGTGAACAACGCGATAAAGTTTACGGAGAAGGGCGGTATCACGCTGATTGTTGAGCAGCTTGAGCACTCGAATGGCACGGTCGGGCTTCATATAACCGTGCGCGACACGGGGATCGGCATTCCGCCGCATAAAATAGAGGATTTGTTTAAACCCTTTACCCAGGCCGATGAATCGACGTCGCGCAAATACGGCGGCACCGGGCTTGGGCTGACCATCAGCCGCCAACTTGTGGAGTTGATGGGCGGGGAAGTTTCAGTGTCGTCGGAGCCTGGCAAGGGATCAGATTTTTCGTTTACCGTTCCGCTTCAAGTTGATGCGTCTGTGACTGATGGTGTGGTCTCCAGTCATGAAATTCGCCGCAAGTCGGCGTCGGAGGCGGTCAAGCGTCAGGCCGCGTCGTTAACCGCCGGCGGTCCGCGGAAAATACTTTTTGCGGAGGATAACGATGCCTTGCGGTTCTTCATTTCGGTGATGCTGGAGAAGTATGACCACGTGGTCACCAAAGTAGAGAACGGCGAGGAGGCAGTGAAAGCCTACAAGCAAGGCGCCTATGACGTGATTCTTATGGATATGCAGATGCCGGTTATGGACGGGGCGGATGCAGCGCGGGCAATTCGCGTGATGGAAAGGGACGCCGGAACGGAGCCGATGCCCATCATTGCGCTGACGGCGGATATTATGAGCGAGCATCAGACGGAATATATCGCCGCAGGCTGCGATATCGTCGTGCCGAAGCCGGTGGACTGGAGTGTGCTGGGCGCGGAGATCGAGCGTTTGTGTGGCCCCGTACGTGGAGCCGATGCGATTCAATCCGCGGAAAGTGTGATGAGTATGGACACGCCTGATTCAAGTTTGCCCGAGGCGGCTTCGGAGAACGAATTGGCGACTTTTAACCGGGCAACCATCTCGGAGTTGGAAGAGATGGTCGGCGAAGACGCGCTGAAAATCGCCCTACAGTCGTTCGCGGACAACTTTTTGAAGTGCTATGGCGATTTGGAGGCGGCCCTCGCGGAGAATGATGCAGAGACGGCTAAGCGGGCGGCGCACTCTCTTAAGGGGCTGGCAATGCAGTTCGGGGCGGAGAAGGCCGGTGAACTGGCACGATCAATAGAACAAAGCGACGACCCGCTCGGAAACGGAACGGCGGCGATGCCTGCTCTGGGGCCGACCTTGCTTGAAGTCAGCGATATTCTAGAGAAAGACTACGAAGTGGTTCTTTCGGACTCCGTAGCGCAGAAGCTCGGCGGCAGCGAGTCCTGACCGGTTAGTCGAGGGCTTCGTTCTCTTCCAAATAGCGAGCGATAGCGCCGCGCAGGGTGTTGCCCAACGGGGCCACGCGATTTTCGATACGTGAGACTGGCGCACCAATCACAATGGCGTCCCGCCGATTGCGAAACGAGAAGGGCGCGGCAATACCGGCAACCCCTGGCGCATAGATTGCCATGTTCGTAAACCAGCCGGTTTTTACACTCTTTTGTATGTCTCGCTCGACCGCGCCAGCACTCATGAGTGCGGCCTTTTCGTAGCGCTGAAACTTAACCCGTTGCAGCACGGCTTTGCGTTCCGAGGGTGAATACTGAGACAAGATAGCCCGGCCAGCTGCTGTGATATGGATCGGCAGCCGCTGGCCGATGTTGGCGATGTAGCGAATGTCGGCGGCGGGTTCGACAACATCCAAAAAGACGATGCTGGTGCCTGCCGGCGCGGCGAGAATTATGGTTTCACCGGTTTCTTGCATCAAGTCGACGAGCAGCCGGTGAACGGATTCGGGTAAGGGCTGCGATTCGGAAATTTCGCGAGCGAATGTCATCCATTTTGACGTTGGATAGTATCCCCCCCGCGGAACCGGTTGGTAGAGATAGCCGTGGTCTACCAGAGTGGTGACGATGTTAAACGCGCTTGATCGAGGCCACGAAAACTCGTCGACAATTTCCCGGACGGATAAGGGGCGTTTTGCCCGGACGAAAAAATCGAGAAGTTTGAAGAGATTGGAGATTTGTTTAACGCGCATAACCGTGCCGAGGGTTGGATTGAGCGGATTATTGTACAATGATATAATTATTGATGTCCAATATTGTGGACATTGTGCGAAGGGCTTGCGAAATGACCAAGGGCTATGTGCTGGACCCGACAGCGCACCGCGCCGACGACATCACATCCGCCGGGCCGGATGCGGGCCCCCTCGCGGGTAAGGTCGTCGGCTTCAGGGTCGATGAGATGTGGCGCGCCTGGGACTGGATATCGGAGATCTGGGCCGAAGAATTCCGGAAGGCCGGGGCGGACGTGAAGTTCTGGCGCTCGGCGGGGCGCACGGGCAGTGAGGGAGAGCGTCTTGCCAAGTCGCTGGATGCATTTTTAGAGTCCGTCGATGTTGCAGTGATTGGTCTTGGCAATTGCGGGTCATGCACCGGTTGGACTATTCGCGATGCGTTGGCGGCCGCCGCAAAAGGTGTGCCGACAACGGCGGTCGTGACGGATAATTTCAAGGACTTGGGGCGACATCTTGCGCGGCGCGGTGGGCGGTCCGGCTTGCGGTTACATGTACTGCCCTACCCTTTGAATGAAAAACTCAAGAGTGATGTTGAGGCTGTGGCGCGCGAGCATTTCGCGAAAGCCTTAAAAACCATGGGGGCGCAATTGGTGGCGCGCGCGGCTGCGGAGTGAGCACAACGGCTAAACCGAACGCCGTCGTTCGCGACTGTGGGCCGGAGGGCTGCGAGGTTGACTGGCTGTCCAGCAAGCGGCACGAGGCCGAGCTGGACATCGCAGAATTCACACAATTTTCGCTCGATCAAGGTTGGGGTGATGGCCTTCCTGTCGTCCCGCCAACCGAGGCGCGGGTGCGAGCCTTTCTGGCGGCCGGCAATCGCTATCCTGACGAAATCGTTTGCACACTTCCGCCGATGGATGCGGAGTGCACGGTCGAGAAGGTCGCGATTAATGCAGTGATGGCGGGCGCACCGCCGAACGCCTTGCCTCTATTGATTGCAGCTCTGGAAGCGATGGCAAGGCCGGATTTCGAACTGTTCGGTATGAACGCAACGACGGCGTCGGTCGTGCCGTTGGTGCTGGTGAACGGGCCGATCCGCAATGCTCTGGATATTCCCTACAAGCACGGGTGCCTCGGCGGTGTGGCCGGACCGGCGGCCGCAATCGGCCGGGCGCTTAGGTTGATTGTCCGCAACATAGCCGGGCAACTCATCGGCGTAACGTCGCAAAGCACTTTTGGTGCACCAGGCCGGGTTGCAGGAATTGTGTTCGGTGAATGGGAGGAGCGTTCTCCCTGGCCGCCTTTTGCGGAACGGCGCGGGGTGCCCGGGGATGCGGCGACGGTGTACGGGACCAACGGCACTATGAATATCATCGACACAACCTCGCAGGCCGGCCCTGAGTTCTTGGAGATGATCGGCAAGTCGCTTGCCTATCCGGGTGCCAATGGCTTCTCCTCGGCTGTGCCGTATGCGGAGATCATGGTCGCCGTGAACCCCGTCTGGGCCGAGATCATCCACCGCGACGTGCCTAAACTGGAAGACGTGCAGGAGATGATTTGGAACTACGCCAGTTTTGATGCCGACCACATCACAGCCAAGCATCGTGAGCAGTTGGAACACTTGAACCGGATTCACGCCAACGGGCGAGTCTATCTGGCCAGTGCGCCCAAGGACGTGTTTGTACTGACTTGCGGCGGCACAGGCAGTTTGCATGCCGCCGGGTTTCACAGTTGGGGCACTTGCTTGACACAAACCGCGGCCGTTCAAGCGGGCTGATTTCTTCACGTCGGATCGAAAAGCGTGTGGGCCCGCGTGCGAGCCTTATCTCGGCGGTAGATACAGGCAGGTTTCATCGTCCGGCGGACGGCTCATAATACGGTCGTAAAACTCACCGGCGCGGTCAACCATCGAGTTGATGTCCGTGCCGAGCAGGAAGCCGGTTTCCGCGAGCGCCAAAGCCGCGCCTGCGTAGGCCTCACGATATTTCTCGCGGGAGGGGTAGCGTTCCTGAATCGAGAGGCGCGGATCTTCTTTTGCGAGCCGTTCGCCCTCGGTGCGGGGGAAAGGAATAAATCCACCATCCCGTCGCGTAAGGCGTTCCGGTGCTCCCGTCGCGGCATTTAAAAGA
>JAUIGX010000296.1 GCA_030432435.1 Alphaproteobacteria bacterium | reverse complement strand
CTCTACAATCCTGGCCGCAACACGGCGGATCACCCGAGAATCATCGACAATCAGGCAGCGCTTCATGAGACCGACCCCGGAAACACGGCCGAAACATCCACGCCCGACTCTCCTGCAGCGCACCCAACGGTACCGCTCAATGACCGCACGAGCCTCCCTGCAACATAAGCCTGAACAGTCTTTGCCGAGACCGGTGGTTCACTTTCACCATTGAGCGCCTTAATCATATCGTCGCGCAAAATGGGCGCTCGATCCGGGCTGCCGGTTACCTCAACCGAGATGGCCAATGATGAACCTTCTACGTTCAGCGAAAGCGATAAAGTCCGGCAGCCAGGCTGGCTTTCCAAGGCAAAAAGGCAAAGATTGAGCAAAATCTGATTCAGGGCCGGGCCCAGAGCAGATTCTGCTGCCGATACAGCAGCAGGCGTGGGCCAGCTGACCGCCACCTTTCCGCCCATACCGGCCATTGCGCCAAGATAACCTTCGAGCAAACCCTCGACATCATGCGCAGAGCCATTTGCAACACCCAAGGCCGCGCGCAAGAACCGCAGCTTGCGCGATGCGGCGGCCGAGCTGTCGCCGATTAGAGCCAACGTCTCCTCATCGACTTGTGAGGGGTCGTCGCCAATAAGTTCCACGCCAGCTGAGACCGCACCAACGGGCCCGGCTAAATCGTGGCAAAGGCGCGTACTTAGAAGCCGCGCCAATTCCAAGTCTGTTATAGTCATTTCCCCTACCCCTGATTTGACTCAGGTTCCTTCACAGGTGTAGCGCAGAACCTTAGCAGGGCGAGCGTCGCCCGCCAAACCCGTTAATGAAAGAAAAGCGTGGCCTTACAGTACGATAACGCGAAAATAGCCCATGGACTTTGATCTCGTACCGGGTGCATTGGTGCGCAATCCCGCCGCACTTGATTGGGGATTGGGACAGGTCCAGTCGGCAGTCGGCAACCGCGTCACCGTTAACTTTGAGAACATGGGCAAAATGACTCTCAATGTCGCCGTTGTGGCGCTGGAGATTGTCGACGAGCCGCCGGATATCGGCGCCGATGCCTAAAACCCTCGGTCAATTCCGCAGCGCTTATGTTTTGGCAGGGGCGCAGCCATCAGATACCATGGCCCAACCTATTCACAGACTGGCTTTGACATGATCGACCCCTTCGGCCGCGCCATCACTTACTTGCGGGTTTCGGTGACCGACCGCTGCGACCTGCGATGTGTATATTGTATGGCGGAAGATATGACATTTCTGCCCAAGGCGGATTTGCTGTCCCTTGAGGAACTTGAACGGGTTTGCAGTGCATTTGTGGACCTCGGGGTGCGCAAACTACGGATCACGGGCGGAGAGCCTCTCGTCCGCAAAAATGTCCTCGGCCTCTTCGAGAACTTAGGGCGCCATCTGAAAAGCGGAGCGCTCGACGAACTCACTTTGACGACCAACGGCAACCGTTTACCCGAATATGCCGACGCGCTGCGGGCCGCCGGTGTCAAACGCGTTAATGTGTCTCTCGATTCACTGGACTCCGGACGGTTCAAAGACATCACACGATGGGGAGATCACGGAAAAGTCTTGAACGGCATTCGGGCCGCTAAAGCCGCAGGCCTTAAGATCAAAATCAACACGGTTGCCATGCGCGGCGTCAACGAAGACGAGTTCAACGATCTTGTCGCCTGGTGCGGCGATGAAGGGTTTGATCTCGTCTTTATCGAAACAATGCCCATGGGCGACATTGATGGTGACCGCACCGATCAATACCTTCCGCTCTCTCTCGTGCGAGCGAATCTCTCGCAGCGCTGGACTTTGGACTCCATCGCCGACAACACCGGGGGACCGGCGCGGTACACACGCTGTGCAGAAACCGGCGGACGCGTGGGCTTCATTACACCCATGACTCATAACTTCTGCGAGTCCTGCAATCGAGTGCGCCTGACCTGTACAGGCACACTTTATATGTGCCTGGGCCAGGATGATGCTGCGGATTTACGCGCCCCGATGCGTGCCAGTGAAGGCAATGAGCTTCTGAACCAAGCGATTCGCGAAGCCATTACCCGCAAACCCAAAGGGCACGATTTTATTATCGACCGGCGTCACAACAAGCCGGCGGTAGGCCGCCATATGAGCGTAACCGGCGGGTAACCACTAAGCTTTCTAGAGAACGGCCAACCCGCCAAGGCCGAGGTGGCCTGATGGGATGACTTGTGTATACTCGCGCGCCACCCGAACACTTTGTGACCTAAGAGAAGTTCCATGAGTTATTCACGTGTCGCGTTCGTTGCCGCAGAGTCACCGCAGGCCGAAGACGCCTTGAAGTCTCTGACCAAAGTGTATGGGCAGAATGATGTAAGCAAAGCGGATGTTGTTGTTGCCCTGGGCGGCGACGGCTTCATGCTGGAAGCTCTTCACACACACATGGACAAGAACGTTCCTATATTCGGAATGCACCGGGGAACCATCGGGTTTTTGATGAATAAATATGACGAGCACGGCCTGCTTGATCGTCTAAACCAGGCGGAAGAAACGGTTTTCCACCCACTGCGCATGACAGCCATTACAAGCGATGGAAGTAGCCACGATGCCATCGCCATCAACGAAGTCTCTATGCTCCGTCAAACCAGGCAAGCCGCGAAAATCAAAATATTTATTGATG
>JAUIGX010000069.1 GCA_030432435.1 Alphaproteobacteria bacterium | reverse complement strand
CGTTCTCGGGCGGAACAATCACGCAGACATCGCAGGTTAATGCGCCTCGCGTTTCTACGAGTGGTAATGCGTCCAGCAATCGCGGCGACATGTTGCACAAAAAGACGTCGGGATGATCGACAAGTGTCAGCCCGCGCCCAACGGATTCAACAACAACTTTGTCCTCACAATTCAGCGTAGCCGCGACCGAATCGCAGACCTCGACGCCGACCAATTGGGGTGCCCACGCTCCAGGAGCCAAACCGCCGCGCTTGCCCGCGACGACCCCGATTGTTTTGCCTGCGGTATCGCGCACCTTGTTGCCAACACAGCTGAGAAGATGAAGTCCTCCGGGTTGGGCGGGCGTTGTTGTCGCGTCTTCGATGCTCGCGCCCGGCATCAGATGATCCGCTACCCATTGCGTTACTGAGTCGCCGGCATGGACGCCCAACGCGATACCGCCCGTACCGGGTAAATGACGCACCTTACCATTTTCGTCGATATTCATGGCCTCGGCGTGAACGCGCGGCGGAGCAATTCTGCCGGTGATATTGGTAGATACCAGCGCTGCGCGGTTTGTTTGCAGCAAGGGCATTATGATCCTTCCCACGGTAGAGGCAGCAGGCGAGTCAATTGAGCCTTGTCATTTATATCGAGTTTTAAACGGTCCGACGGGGCGGTCAGCAACGTCATCAACCCGAGTCCGTGGCCTCCACTGATCGTGGTCCCATGGGAAACGATTCCAACCATAGTCCAACCTTTCCGGTGCTGCCGGCCAATCCGGTGGTCCTGATCCATAACTGCGACAGTATCGCCGAACCTTAGGTCCCTGGTCATCTCGGCAATCGGCGTGATTGACGTGTTCATATCCATATTGAACATCGCGGCTGGCATTCCAATTCCGGCCGCCGCGGCGATAGACGGCAATATCGCCGCCACGTGTATATGCAGACGATGATCGCCAGATGCTTTGACCATTGCGGCAAACAGCGCTGGGCTGCATGAATGGCAAACTAGGTCCGGGAATTCGTCGTCCGCTAAGCCTATACCTTTGGCGTCAATGCTCACCCAGTCGCCTGGCGATAGTCGCTTCAAAACGTCCGGTGCAAACATGGCAAGAACACCGCCGTGTTTGCCGTATACAATGCCGCGTGACCCTGCAGCCGGGCCATCCAGAACTTCAACGGGATTGCCAACGCAAGATAGCAGCCGAATTGCGTGATTAGCATCTGTATCTGGGTGTCCGAGCGTGACGCCGGGTTCGACGTGGTCCCCTTGCCAATTGCTGGCGATATCGCCGAGGCCAATCCCCGTCACAACTCCGCCCTGACCAGGCATTACCTGTTTAACGCCGTTCGGGTGGACAGCTTCGTTGGCTGACCCCGATTGAATCCGCGCTTTCAGCCGCGTGGTGACGAGTTGGTGAGTGTTAATAGCCACGATCACGCTCGAACTGATTACGAAGCGGGCGACCCTCGAGGTAGCGTTCGAGATTGTCCAGAAAGATATCGACGATGCGTCCGTTTTCTGCGGCGACCGTGCTCGCGGAGTGAGGGGAAATAAGGGTGTTGGGCAACTCCCAAAGCGGACTTTCTATTGGGAGGGGTTCCACCGTGAAGGCATCCAGCGCGGCGCCACTGATATGACCCGACCGCAAGGCGGCAGCCAATGCCTCTTCATTTATTACCGCCCCCCTCGCGATGTTGACCAGTACGATCCCTGGTTTCATCGCCGCGATCTCCGGCTGGTCAATCAGAAGCCTGGTCTCTTCGGTCAGCGGGCAGGCCAGAACCAATGCGTCCACCTTTGACAACGCGGTCCGCAACTCACTTTTCTCGACGATCTTGCTTACGCCTTCTGGCAAGGAACCCTCGGAGCGGCGGCGCATTCCCCAAACGTCCATACCGAAGTTCGCGGCATCCTTGGCTACTGCCTTTCCAAGCGAACCAAGGCCAACCACAAGAACCCGGGCGCCGTACAGGCCACGCACCGTATAGCGTTCCCAGTGTTTAGCTTGTTTCATCTCGTTCAGTTTTGGTACGCCGCGGAGAAAGTGAAGCATGCCAAGCATGGAAAACTCCGCGAGAGGCCGGGAGTGCACACCCGACGCGGTCGTAAACATGATGTCGCTTTGATCAAGGCCGGTTTTTTTTAGAAACTCACCGATACCAGCGCTCGTGGCTTGAACCCAGCGCACGTTTGGCGCGTTTCTTGGTAGGTTGGCGGGGTCTAACAGATCAAAGTCAAAGAGGATATTTGCCTTTGCGAGAAGCGTCGACCAGCGAGCCTTTATCTCTGGTGTCACCGTCCGTGGCCCGCCATGGTGGTCGCCAATATAGCGCGGTGTGGGCAATAAATCGGCCTCGTGCACTACTTCAACACGATCTCCGCCAGCTGATTTGATGCGGGCGACATGCTCGTCTTCCAACGGTGAAGCGACAAGTATGATCGGTTTTTCAGATCGGTTGTTTGTGGTCATTTTATTGCGGCTCTCTTTTGACGAATATTAATTGGTTAAAGAGTCGAGCTTAGGAACGGCCTGTGCCAAAGCACGAGTATAGTCATGTCGTGCATCAGCTATCGAACGATCCGCCGGGATAGTTTCGATAATTTCACCGGCAAGCATAACAAGCACTCGCGGTGCAATAAAATCGATCAGTTGCAGATCGTGGCCAATAAATATGACCGAAAGGGCGTGCCGGTCTCTCAGATCAAGGATTAAGTTTACGATTTGCGCCTGTACGGAAACATCGAGAGAGCTGACAGGTTCGTCCGCAATCAAAATATCGGGTTGAGCAGCCAGCGCGCGTGCAATGCATATGCGCTGTCTCTGGCCACCCGAAAATGACGCAGGATAGGCATTCGCCGATGTTTCGGGCAAGCCGACATGACCAAGCAACTCTGTCACTCGCCGACGCAGACTGTCGCGGGTTACTAGGCCATGCACCAGCATCACTTCTGCCAAGGCATCGCCGATTTTCTGTCGTGGATTTAGCGAAGCATAGGGATCTTGAAAGACAGTTTGTATCGCTCGCCGCCGATTGCGCAACTGTCTTTCACTAACGGCAACGAGATCTTCACCCTTGAAAATGACACGGCCTGTATCTGGTCGCTCTAGCAATGCCACACATCTTGAAAGGGTGGTTTTACCCGATCCACTTTCTCCTACTATCCCTAAGATTTCGCCCTTCGACAAAGCAAAACTTGCGTTGGAAAGTGCCGGTCGCATGGTTGCGGTTGCACGTTTGAAAATACTCCGGTTTGAAGCATAAGTTTTTGAAATGCCTTCGACGCGCAGGATCGACTCATTCATGTGCGGTCTCCTGGTCAAGCTTTCTAAAGTCAGAGTTTTGCAAGCTTGATGCCTCTTCAGAATGAATGCAGCGCACTTTGTGACCCGGACCGACTTCGAGAAGTTCTACCGGAGCGGTGCGACATGCATCAGTTGCCAGCGGGCATCTTGGTGCAAAACGACAAGACGTTGTGCTTTCGCTTAGTGGCGGGGGCGCACCGGGAATCGATGTCAATCTGCTGTACGACTTATCGCGCCGTGAACTTGCCAGCAATCCAATGGTGTAAGGCATGCGTGAACGCGCGAGCACGTCTTTGGTCGGACCTTCCTCTACAATTTGACCGGCGTACATGACGGCGATGTGGCTGCACATTGTGGCCACGACCGCCAAATCATGCGAGACCAACAGCATTCCCATGCCTTCCTCACGGCGCAGTTCGTCAAGAAGGTATAGAATTTCTTTCTGGACAATTACATCAAGTGCGGTCGTAGGTTCATCAGCCACCAATATCTGTGGTTTGGACGCCAAGGCCATTGCGATCATAACGCGTTGTCGCATGCCCCCTGAAAATTCATGCGGAAAACTGGTTGCCCGTACTTTTGCATCGCGAATGCCAACTCGATCAATCAACCCTACGGCGCGCGAATAAGCGTCACGTTTTGATATCGGTTCGTGCGAGCGGATCACCTGAGAGATCGAATCTCCAACTCGTACAACCGGATTTAGCGCAGACATGGGATCTTGAAAGACCATTGCGATACGGGCGCCGCGAACACGCTGCAATTGCCTTGAGGACAATTCGAGGATTGATTGCTCACCGAGCCGAATACGTCCGGTGGCTTTCGCGGTTTTTGGAAGTAGCCCGAGAGCCGCGCGCGAAGTTAGGCTTTTACCGGATCCGCTTTCTCCGACAAGTCCCAGAGCCTCGCGGGCAGGGACGTGTAGGGTAACTCCGCTGACGGCAACTTTTCGCCCCTTGTCAAATGCGATGGAAAGATTCTCAATTGATAAGTCCAAACGTTCAGTCATCCAGGCCTCGAACCATATCCGCGAAGCCGTCGCCAATCAGGCTAACCACAAGGCTAACAACGACAATTGCGAGGCCTGGGCCCAGAACGACCCAAGGCGCTATTAGAATCATCGAGCGCGATTCGGCGATCATCAAACCCCATTCTGGTGTTGGCGGTTGGGCGCCTAGACCAAAGAAGCTGAGGGTGGCGCCTACCTGAACGTCAAGCGCGAAGTCGCTCATGGCAAATACCAATGCCGGCGCGATAGCGTTAGGCAGGATATGGCGAAACATGATGCGCAGGTGTCCGTAGCCGAGATTTCGAGCAGCAAGCACGTATTCGCGCTTTTTGAGGGCAATGGTCTCGGCCCGAATAATGCGGGTATAGAGAACCCAGCTGACGACGGTCAGCGCAATATAGAGATTGATCAATCCCGGTCCTAACATCGCAACAATGGCGATCACCAAGACCAGAAACGGAAACGCGATGATGACGTCCACAACCCGTCCAATAACCGCGTCAACCCAGCCGCCGTAATATCCGGCAAAAAGACCTACGATTGTACCGATGATCAGCGGCAGTGTGACGCCGATTGCACCAATTTGCATATCAATCCGAGCGGCGAAAATCACGCGACTAAAAACATCGCGGCCCAGATGGTCAGTGCCCATCAAATGTTGCCAGGACGGTTCCTTCAAAGCGTTTGGAAGGTCAAGAGCAATGGGGTCATAGGGCGCGACATACGGTGCAAATATCGCGGCCATTACTATCGCGGCAAAACTGACCAAGCCGATACGCAGCGACCAATTGCCTGCATATAGCCATGCAGGTCCAGGCCGAGATTTCCGGATGTCAATTGACGTGGCGCTCATTTGTGAAGCACCATGCGAGGATCAAGCAAAGTGTAAAGCAGATCGCCGGCTAGGTTCGCTAGCACCACCAGTAGCGCGAATATCAAGGTCGAGAGCTGAATGACCGCGTAGTCTCGGGTGCCGATAGAGCCGATCAGCAGAGACCCTACGCCGGCAAGCGAAAATATTTGCTCAACGATGACTGTGCCGCCAATTAAATAGCCGAGATTGATGGTGACCACGGTGATCACCGGCCGCAAGCTATTGCGCAATATGTAGCTACTATTAAGATAGTGCGACTTCAAACCCATGGCTTGACCCGTGGTGACGTAATCCGAGGCCAGAACCTCTGTGATACTACTGCGCAGGGTTCGCACTAAAATTGGGGATATCGAAATCGCGAGCGTAATGGCCGGTAGGGTAAGGTGCTTTAGCGTGTCGAGCCCTCCCGCGCCTTGGCCGGTGATTGGCAGGAGCTGAAATTTTACGCCAAGAACGTAGGCCAGTATAATGCCGGACCAAAAAACCGGCATGCCCAGTCCAATGGTAAATAGAAGGCGTATAGCGTGGTCGGCCATTTGCCCCTTTTTAACTGCCGACAAAAAGGCGAAGGGAACTGCAATCATCACTGCGAGCGCAATTGCGTAACCCATCAGCGATAAGGTGATCGGCAACCGCTCAACGGTTATGGTCCAAACATCCTGCTGGTAAAAAAAGGAGATGCCGAAATCTCCCTTAAGGGCGTTTGATAGAAAATTGAAGTACTGCTCCCAGATTGGCAGATCCAATCCCAGCTGATCTCTGACGCGCTCAATTAGCTGAGGAGTTGCGCGGCTACCAAGGACGGCAATGGCCGGGTCGCCCGGAATCAGTCTGACCAGGATAAATACTACGATGCTCACGCCAAAAAGAACGGGCACCGTTTGAATCAATCGAAAGAGGGTGTAGCGGATCATGCGGCGCCGACACCACCGTCAATAGTCAGCGCGCTGCCCGTTACAAATCGTGACTCCTCCGCAGCGAGATAAGCGATCGCGGCGGCAACGTCTTCGGGGTTGCCGATATAATGGACGGGAGGCCGTTGAGACGTTTTACGATAGGCTTCAGCGCGATCGGGCTGCAGATCAAAGCGCCTCTCTAGCATTGGTGTGTGAATGATTCCCGGGCACACACAATTGACCCGTAGATTCTGTGTTGCGAAGTCTAGCGCCATGCTGCGCGTTAGGGAAACAAGCCCCGCTTTTGACGCGCAATATGCGGCAAGGCCTGTTGTTGAAACCTGCCCCATCAATGATGCATTGTGAACAATTGCCGCGCCGCCGTTTGCTTTGGCACGCGTCAATAATTGCGGCAGAAATACCCGCGATGTGAGATAGGGGCCGCGCAAGTTCACGGCCATGACCTCGTCCCACACGTCGGGCGGGGTCTCTTCTATGGTTCCAAGTATTTCAATTCCGGCGTTGTTGACCAGTACATCTACGCCGTCAAAGGCTTCTTCTACCTGTGCGGCGGCCTCAATCACGCTGGCTTCCGACCGCACATCTATGCTGGCCGCAAGTCCTTGCCGGTCCGAACCGCACATCTCCAATGTTTCACGTGCGCCTTCAATGTTGATGTCTAGGATTGCAACACGCGCGCCTTCTGACGCAAACCGGAGGGCGACCGCGCGCCCGATGCCAGAACCGCCGCCTGTGACGATGCAATCTTTTCCAGCGAACCGCCGAGCGCTCGGTTTTCCAGGTCCGATATTCACGATACTTCGGGGATGCTGTTGATCATTTTAACAGTGCTCCTAGGTCGACTGGCAACGCGACGCCGGTAATTGCACGTGCCTCTTCCGATGCGAGAAAAAGAGCGGCATTCGCCACATCCACGGGCTCTGCCCAGGGAATGGGTAGGGTATTCCATTTTAGGTAATACGCGCGAGCTTCTTCGAGCGTGGTTCCATTATGTCCGCCCAACCGATCAAGATATGCTTGGTTCATGACCATATCTGTATGAACGACCGTTGGATCGACCGAGTTCGCCCGGATTCCATAGGGCGCAAGTTCCAAAGCGAAAGCGCGCATGACCCCAAGCACGCCGTGCTTTGCCGCAGTGTAGTGGGCAAACTCCTTATTCGCACGGTGACTGAGCACCGATCCAATAAACACTATCGCTCCAGATTGTTGCTTGATCATTGCGGGGCTAGCAGCGCGCGCCGTTTTCCATACACCGGTCAAGTTGACATCAATCATGGTTTGCCATTGCTCGTCCGACAATTCCCAGGCCTTGCCCCAAGAATCTATTCCTGCCGCGCAGACAAGGATGTCGATCCGCCCCCACTCGGAAATAACTTTCGAAATGGCTTCGTTGATTTGATCGGTACACGTGATATCAGCGACTAACGCCATACATTTACGGCCCAATGCCTCGACTTCGTCGCGAACATTATCGAGCTGAGTAGCTTTTGCTCCGGCATAGGGTACGCCGGGAATGTCACAGGCAATATCAAGCAGCGCTACATCCGCGCCTTCTTCGGCAAAGCGTAGTGCAGTCGCTCGGCCAATGCCGCGTGCGGCGCCAGTAATGACGGCGATCTTCGTGGATAAACGGCCCGTCACGGTCGCCGTGGGGGCAGGGGCCGCAGGTCGTAGGGCTCTACGATTTCGGATGTGTGTTTATGGTAAATCCGCCCTTCATCGTTGACCCAATACACATCAACACCAAACTCCCGGTACCGCTTGCCTTCCGCTTTGATGATGTAGCTCGCGGTTGTCTCGCTAACGATAATGTCGCCGGTGGCAGCGCGGAATGTGCGTTCGATTTCATATTCATCCAACGAGTCGAACCATTCCTTGGGGTGCGCGTGAACTTCGGCGGGAGAAAGCACACGGCTGCCTGCAACGGTTACCGCGTCATCGGTATAAAGGGCGCTTACGCCTTCAGAGTCATTGGCGCGATATAACTTTTCTACGTTTTTTACCCAGGCAGCTGGGTCGGAAACGGCCATAATTGTTCCCCCGTTTTAGTTCGCCAATGTCACGTTTTCGAAGCTGTACTTGCCCTGTGAGTTTGGCACAAAGCCTTCTAGGCGCGGTGAAACGGCGAAGATGCGATCTTCTTCGACCGTGTAAATGAACGGACAGTCCCGGTTCACGAGTTCTTGCAATTCCGTGTAAATCGTTTGGCGTTTTGCCGGATCAAGTTCACTCCGGCCAGCGAGCACCATATCCCGGGCCGCGTCGTTGCGGTAGCTAGAGTGAAGGCCGTTTTGAGGCTGATAGTCGAGGGCTACGCCCATAAGTTGATCAGCATCCGGCGTGTCGTTGGTCCAGGCGGAAATCCGCATGGTGAACTGTTCGGTATTGTACAATTCCTGTGCGGTCGTCGCTTCGATCTGTTCAATCTTCATGGTGATTCCAATTTGTGCGAGCGAAGCCGACCAAATTTGCGCAATCGATAATTTTGTATTGTCACCGCTTGGAACCGTTGCAGTAAACGAAAATCCATCGGGAACGGTGCTTGATGCAAGCAATGCGCGCGCTTTGTCGAGGTCAAAACCTATTGGAGACGTGTCGGCATCATAAAAGAAGGTTGAGGTGGGTAAGATCGATTTGGCGGCAGCGGCGCGCCCAAAATAAATCGACCGCGCGATTGACTCGCGATCAACTGCCCAGGCCATGGCACAACGCACGGCAACCTCATCAAACGGTTTTTTCTTCTGGTTCATCGTGACGAAGCCAACGGCGCTGCCTCCGACCGTCACGACCTTTCCGCCGCCAGCAACGATTTGATCAATTTGGTTGGCAGGAACATCCGTCGCTACTTGAATGCCCCCCGATGCCAATTGCAGTGTTCGTGCGGTTTCGTCGCCAACTACGCGAAATATGAGTCTTTCGACATATGGCTTTCCGTCTTGCCAGTAATTCGGATTGGCGATCAGCACCACTTCCTGGCCGCGGTTCCAACTCTCCAGCATAAACGCGCCGGTCCCCATTGGATTTGCGCCAGCCGTATCGCCCCGTGCGACAAAGTTGGCTTTCTCATAGATGCTGGCCGCGAATGTCGACAATGCTGGAAGAAGCGGTGCAAAGGGTTCGGACATCACAAATTTGACCGTATGTACGTCAACAGCTTCTACAGATTGGATCGGTGAAAACAGAAACCCCCAGGACCCCGTCTGGTCGATGGCCCGTGTTAACGAGAAGACAACATCATCCGCCGTCAGCGGATTCCCATTCCAGAACGTTACATCTTCTCTGAGTTTGAACGTTGCGCTCATTCCGTCTTCAGCGACCGTCCACTCGGTGGCCAATTCCGGTTCAACACCTCTGCCGCCGGGCGCTAGTTTTACAAGCCGCTCGAAAACCGTCAGCTGCGTAAACATGGAACGATCATCTTGGGTGTTGTATGGATCGAAGGTAAAAATATCGGCTGGTCGAGCGACTATCAGGGTCTTGTCACTCTGTGCGGCTGTGGGCGTTGCCACTGTCAGGAAAAGTGCACCCGCAAAACCAACGACGGCTCCGATTGTCTTTACGCTATGAGTGCTTAACATTGCGTGCCTTCCGTTCGGCTTAAAGTTCGGAATTTGAATTGACCACAACATCTTGCCATTGATTTTCAGCAAGGAGAGCTGCCGCGAGCACGTCCTGAACATGGGCGGCTTGCGTTAATGACGGGAGTGTGGATTGTGATTCATTGTTGCCGCGCACACTTGCCATGAATGATGCGATGTGGCGTGTAGCGGCGTCGGTATGCGGATTTGTCATCAGCTCGACCTTTCGATATCCGCCGCCAGGTCCATAGGCTGGTGCGAAAAAATAGCTTTGGCCCTCAGGCAGCCGATCATCAATTAATACTTCTCCTACCGCTTTGGATCCGTGAAGCCTTATCCGTGTGCCAGGAAAGCCGCCGCTGAGAACCCAGCTTGAAATTAGCATGCCTTGTGTGCCGCAAGCGAAACCCAGCTGCAGTGTTGCGATATCGTCTAGTCGCGCGCCGTCTATCACTCGCTTAAAATGCGAGGAAACTCGGCTGATCGGGCCAAGCAGCCACGCGCCCATATCGATGATATGTGAGCCATATTCAAAGAGCGCACCGCCTGCTGCTTGACTCGGATCACCCTTCCAGTTCATCGGCTTGCCGCCCAGGGGGTGGAATTGGGGATTGTGTTCCGCTAACTCGACCAGCCAAATTTCGCCGAACTTTCCATTGCTCAGGTCGGATTTTAGCGATTGAACTGCCGGATTGAACCGGAAAGAGTATCCAACAGTTGCGGGGGTGTCTTTGGTCTTTTGCAGAGCAACTAGTTTGTGTGCGGAGAAGGCATCGTTAGATAGAGGCTTTTCGCAATATACCGCAACGTCAGCTTTTATTGAGATCTCTACCGCTTCAGCATGTAGGTGATCTGGTGTGGCGACAATCGTGACATCAAGTTTTTCACGCGCGAGCATCTTATCCAAAGAGCTATAGACGTTCGGGATGGCATGTTGTTGTGCGAATCGCTGGCCTTCTTCCATTGTGCCGCCTATGCAGGCGGCGACATCTATCCCAGTCTGCGCTCTTAGCGCCGGCAACAAGGCTGACGCCGTCCAATGTCCGGTGCCGACGAGCGCGCAGCGCAAGGTCATTTAGCGTCTTTCGCGACGGCGTGCTGCGCACCGCGCATATTGTTGACAATATTCTGAGAAAAGGACATTGCGAGCTGCATAGATTTCTTATTCTCTGTTTTGATTCGCATTCACATTGCTTCGATTGGTAGTGAAAAATTCGGGCATAGTTCGCGAACTCACTCCACGTACTTCAATTTGGTGAACGCCAATTATTTCGAAAACAATTGACTAATATCCTTAAATGCCTTGAACTCTAGAGCGTTGCCGCAGGGATCAAGCAAGAACATGGTGGCCTGTTCGCCGACTTGCCCTTTAAAACGCACACTCGGCTCAATTGTGAACTCTATGCCGAAAGACTTAAGGCGGCCGGCGAGAACTTCCCACTGATCCCAGTCAAGGACGATGCCGAAATGCGGCACGGGCACATCATGTCCATCGACTGGATTTGTACTGCCCGTTTCGCGGCTGCTCGTCTTTGGGACCTCGTGTATTACGAGTTGGTGGCCGTAGAAATTGAAGTCCACCCACTGCGTACTGGAACGGCCTTCTTCCAACCCGAACACTTCGCCATAAAAGTGTCTTGCGGTGTGAAGATCATCAACTGGAATTGCTAGGTGGAAAGGAGAAAGACTCATCGTGAGAATTCCAAATATGTTTTTCTGAGTGCGGATTAGAAACAACCTGCTTCTCGTCGCTGGTGTCACGCTAGGCCAGCATATAGCCAAAAGTACATGAATCCCGACTCATAAACTACAAACAATGCGCCAATTAGAATGGTTTATCCTGAAAATGTGGTTGCTTTGCGAGAGTTTCACAGCGGTATGCTGTTAGATTTCAGCAGTGTCCAACGCCGGATTGAAACATCGACACCGAGGCAGAGTTGACCTGGATTGCATTCAAACTCAGACATCGCTCACGGTTTCAGCAGGCGAAAATAATCCGGAGGTCGCGCTAATTTTTGGCCCCAAACTAGGGTCTATATCTCAAGAACCCATTGTTCGACGAAGATCGGTGTGGATTCGGGATATAGACTTCAACAGTCGGCAACCGGCCAAGTTGCCAGTAGCTGCTAGTCCCCGTAAGCATGGCTAAAAAAATCCTGACTCAAAGAGTCGGAGATGCATTCTGTTAAGGAATGCGACGCCGGAGCGACGGGACAGTGATAACACACGTTGGTACCGGCTATCGCAGAACTCATCCTATCACTTAGCCGGTTGTGTCATTGATTAGTCAGGTCTATTCGATAGCGGGCCGTAGATAATCGCTTCGTTATCTAGTGCCATTTCTATCTTTAAGAGATTCCATAACAGCAACAACGGTCTCAACGTCATCGGCTTTGAGACCGTTGATCACTCCTTGTCGATCCTGGTTCGTGCGATTTTGGCTCATTTTCCACTTCCCTTCGAGACTGGCAATGGAAAGGCGAAACCCGACAATTCCTCGAAGCGCACTGTTAATGTAGCCGCTTGGCGCGTCACTAACTGCCCATGGGTTTCTTCGAGTGCGTTCGTGTCGTTCGGTTAGATTGTTTACGAGGTCAAGGAGGCGGTCATGATCATCAAAAAATGTAATCGGCCCAGCCGCATGGACGGCGACATAATTCCATGTGGGTACAACCTTGCCGGTGTCGGCTTTTGTCGGATACCAACTAGGGCTGATGTAAGAGTCTGGCCCCAGAAATATGGCTAGAGCAGACCCTGATATCGTATCCGTGCTCAGAGGATTAGCGCGTGCAACATGGCCATACAGAGTCCCATACGCACCTTCATGCGCAGCAAGAAGCATTGGTACGTGATTAGCTTGAGGGCCATTGGCGTTAACAGTGACTAGGGTTGCGATGCCGGCGCCATGGATCGCGGCTTGCATGGTCGGCACGTCTTTTTCTCTGAAGTGATCGGGTGCATACATAGCGAACTCCGTGATTGTTAGAAATCAAGGGAGGCGCGGAGACAACTCACATAGTGTCCGGTGGTAATCTCAATTTCTTGAGGCTCAATCTGCGCACACTGGTCTATTGCCACAGGACAGCGCGTTCGAAACCGGCAGCCTGAGGGCGGGCTCGCGGGATTGGGTATGTCGCCTTGAAGAACGATTTTTTCCCTGGACAGCTCGATACTAGGATCAGGTACGGGAATAGAAGAGAGAAGTGCTTTTGTATAAGGGTGTGCAGGGTTTCTAAACAGGTTATCACGCGAACCGTGTTCGACGATCTTACCGAGATACATTACGGCAATATGGTCGCTGATATGCCGGACAACAGATAAATCATGCGATATGAAAATGTAGGCGAGTCCAAATCTCCGCTGCAATTTCTGCAGTAGGTTGAGTATCTGAGCCTGAATGGATACATCCAGCGCAGATACAGCTTCATCGCATATTATTAATTCCGGTTCGACGGCGAGGGCGCGGCAAATCGCGACACGTTGTGCTTGTCCGCCCGAGAGTTCGTGCGGATATCGTTCGGCATATCGTGGGGGTAATCCCACAAGATCGAGCAGTTCCCTGATACGATCCTTCCTTGCCTTGCCGGGATGTAGGTTGTGAATTTCGAGTGCTTCCGCGATCAGGTCGCCAATAGTCATTCTTGGGTCCAGTGATGACATTGCATCTTGGAAAATCACCTGAATGCGTCTCCGGATTGGGCGCATGTCGCGTGCGGACAATGGGATTAAGTCAACGTCGTTAAACATGACGCGACCCGAAGCCTGAACTAGACGCAATATCGCGTATCCGATGGTTGATTTGCCGCAGCCGGACTCGCCAACAAGACCGAGTGTATGTCCACGGGCAACATCGAAATTAACGCCAGAGACGGCCTGAATTGAGCTCGGTCTCTGGAATAGCGCGTTGCCGCTCGGAAAGCTTACTCGCAAGTCTTTAACGCTAAGAAGAGGTTCCGCTATCACGTCCCAGAGTTCTCCCGCCAGTAGGGGGTGAGGTCACCAAAGCATGCAGCGGTGTGTGAAGGGCTGATTTGTTTGTCCCACGGCATTTCGCTCTGACAGGATGGGGCTGTGACTTGACAGCGGGGAAGGAACGGGCAGAGCGTGATCGGCTCGGATAAATTCGGCGGCATACCTTCAATAGGGCGCAGAGCCCCCCTGATATCGTCGACGCGTGGAGTGCATTGCATCAGTCCGATGGTATACCCGTGCGAGGGTCGATAAAACACATCGTGCACCGTGCCAAATTCAACTATGCGACCTGCATACATGACCGCGACCTGATCGCATAAACCGGCCACCAATCCTAAGTCATGACTAATCCAGATGACGGCCATTCCAAAGTCTCGCTGGAGATCTTTCACCAAATCAACAATCTGCGCCTGAATGGTTACATCCAATGCCGTTGTTGCCTCGTCAGCGATCAGCAATCTGGGATTACAGGTAAGGGCAATAGCAATCATGACTCTCTGGCGCATACCTCCAGAAAATTGATGCGGATATTCGTCCAGGCGTTTCGCGGCACGAGAAATACCGACGCGCTCTAGTAATTCGATGGCGCGTCTGCGAGCTGCCGATTTGCTCAACCCCATATGCAAAGTAAGTGTCTCGGTCAACTGACGGCCAATCGTGAGAACAGGATTGAGTGAGCGCATGGGGTCTTGAAAAACCATGGCTATTCGGCGGCTTCGCATCTCACGCAGCTGGGTTTTAGTGAAGCTGAGTATGTTGGAGCCCTCAAAACTAAGTTCGTCAGCCTCACAAACTGTTGCGTTTTCGGGCAGGAGCTGCATGAGAGACAAGGCAGTTACCGATTTTCCGCTCCCACTCTC
>JAUIGX010000068.1 GCA_030432435.1 Alphaproteobacteria bacterium | reverse complement strand
CGAACTTGACGGTCTATGAGACCTACGTCATTCACACGTTGATCGCGTCCGTACTCATAAACTTGCAGAAATATGATGAAGCCGCGAGCGCGTTAGAATTCGCCTTAGCCACAGGACAAGTGCCGAACAAAGACGTTCCGAACCAATTAAGGTCAATCGCCGCACTTCACTACAACGCAGGGGAATACCTTCAGTCAATCGATGCCGGAGAACGATTTTTTGGGGTTACCGGCAATCAAAAAGACGTTCAAATTCTAGTAATGATCGCGCAAGCGCGGTTCATACTGAAAGAGTATGAAGCCACCGCCGCGCGCATTCAGGCGGCCATCGACGAGGCCGATGAGACCGGGGAATCTGTCGATAAGCGATGGGTGTTACTCTGGATAGCGTCTGAGTATCAAACAGGAAATGCGCAAGGTGTCGCGGCCGCGCTAAAGGAGTTTGCGGCCCGATTTCCAGATGCCGATTATCACCTTGAATGGCGCCTGTTCCCACTCCTCCGAGACTTCCCCCCGGTCGAACTTTAAACTCTCGATACACTGGCTTCTAAATCAAGGTGGTCGGCTAATCGCTTTAAGCGCCGGGGATACGGGCCCGTTTTAAACAGAGGGTCCGCTTCAGGGAGCGTCAAGATAAGCTTCTTTCCTTCTACCTGTAGCGATGTCTTGCACAACACCCCTGGCCCGCCCGCGGACAGGGCATAGGCCAGCCGCATGGCGAAGCCCGCTGTCTTAACCCGGTGGATGCGGGGCTCTTCAAGAAGAGCGTGGGCTTGCTCCACAATCGGCTCTGAAAGCGTTGCGCTGTAACGGTAATACAAGGCCAAGGCCAACCCCGCCCTATCTTCGTGTCCGAGACCCAGGAACGGTAATCTCAAAACCCGCAGAAACGCCTGCTCTGCACGGTAATCAGGGTGTTCAGTCCACCAGACATCGCGCAATAGGCAAGCAGCTAGGCGCAAACGGAGTTGTGCCGAGCTTTCCTCTTTGAAAAGAGGGGACATCCACTCAAAGGTCTCGCGCCCTGTTTTCGGATCTCGCCCGGCACTGCGTCCGATTTCCTCGACAATACTGATAAGAGGGTCCAGCTTGCGCGTCGCTTCAGGCAAGGCGTTAAAGAACTGCCCTTCGCGCATCCCGTATATAGAAAACACTACATCGCGCGGCTTACTAACCACCAGCAGCCGTTCGAGAATTGCGGCCGCTAGAGGCAAATTCGCTAGTCGGCTTTTCGGGACGCCCTTGATTTGTTCAAGGCTTTTCGAGCTCAACCGAGCTATCACGTCAAACAATGATATAGCCTGTTGACGATCAAGCGTAAAATTGTCGAGAACATGCAGTGGATAGTCCATTTGTGCGATACATACTCGTGCGAGAGCACGCCATGCGCCGCCTACCGCGTACAGCGTTTTGCCGCTGCCTTTAGCAACCCACTTATGTTTATCGAGCGCCTTATTGATAATGGACAAAGCCTTGCTTTGGTTCCCGTCGGATGCTTCCTCTAATCGGAGCAATCCCAAAGGCAGCGTCGTAGGTTCGCGTATCACCCCGCCGCCCACCTGAACTAATTCCAAACTGCCGCCGCCCAGGTCCGCCGTAATACCATCTGCGTCCGGTATTCCGCAGAGCACGCCCATAGCGGATCGCTCCGCTTCTTCTTTGCCAGAGAGAATTTGGACCTTAACTTTGCAACGTTTCTCGATCGTTCTCGCAAATTCAGCGCCGTCGGCGGCATCCCGCACTGCCGCGGTCCCCATTGCGTCGACCCGAACAACGCCCAGGGCTTTCGCAAGGGTCACGAATCGCGCTACGGTTTCGATCGCCAAGCCAACGCCATCAGCGTTGAGACGGCCTGTCTTCTCGAGCCCTCTGCCAAGAGCACAAATTACTTTTTCATTATGCAACGGAATAGGCGTGCGCGTTAAAGCGCTATAGACGACGAGGCGCACAGAATTGGAGCCGATATCAATAACGGCTACCGGACGCCCCTGCGCTTTAGAGTCTGTATCTGGGTACTTAGCCAAGTCTTTAGAGGCCATAAGAAAACAGCTTTATCCATCGTAGCGGCGCGAAGGGCACGCAGGCTGCGCGTGTGATATCAGTTTTGATGCCGACTGGGAACCAGCTTAGCCACGCGCTTTCGTGCGCGCTCAAGTGCACTTCCCTGCCCCGACAAACTCGGATTAGTCATAAAGTACTCGTGAGCCGAAAAAGGTGATTCACCTGCAGACTGGCGCTCATACTTGCCGTTTGGCAATAGACTCCAGCTTTGCAAATTGTCTTTAAAATTCGCAACCATGATCTGATCGAGAACTTGCTGCTGAACTGTAGGGTTTTCAATAGGGACGAGCGTTTCCACGCGCGCCATAAGATTTCTTGGCATCCAGTCTGCAGACGAAATCAAGACTTTGGCTTTCGGCGAGGGCATCTCATGGCCATTTCCGAAACAGACAATACGTGAGTGCTCCAAGAAGCGGCCGATAATGCTTTTAACCCGAATGTTTTCGGACAATCCCTTCACGCCGGGCCTCAAGCCACAAATGCCTCGTACAACCATATCTATTTTCACGCCTGCCTGAGAGGCCCGATAGAGCGCATCGATAATATCTGGATCAACAATCGAGTTCAGCTTAACCCAAATGGCCCCGGGCTTACCCTGCTTCACAAACTCGATTTCTTGTTCGATTAATTCAGTCAGTTTTTCTTTCAGACCAAGTGGCGCAATCGCTAGCTTTTCAAGCGAATCCGGGCGCGCGTATCCGGTCATGAAGTTAAATACACGCGCAGCATCTCGGCAAAGAGCTGGGTCGCACGTGAAATAGGAGAGGTCTGTATAAATCTTGGCGGTAACCGGATGATAATTGCCAGTCCCGAAATGAACGTATGACCGGGTTTCGCTACCGTCGCGCCGCACCACTAGTGAAATTTTGGCGTGGGTTTTAAGATCAACGAAACCGAACACCACATTTGCACCGGCACGTTCTAAATCCCTCGCCCAACGAATATTGGCTTCTTCATCAAAGCGTGCTTTCAATTCCACCATCGCCGTGACTGATTTGCCCGCTTCCGCCGCTTCGACAAGCGCCTTGACGATGGGACTGTTATCGCTGGTTCTGTATAAAGTTTGCTTGATCGACACGACATTCGGATCACGCGCAGCCTGGCGCAAAAACTGCACCACCACATCAAAGGATTCAAACGGATGATGGACGACAATATCTTTCTGACGAATCGCCGCAAAGCAATCGCCGCCAAAGTCGCGAATTCGTTCTGGAAAGCGAGCATTGTATGGAGGGAATTGAAGATCTCGGCGCTCGTCTGAAATAAGTTGCTTCAGATCCGTCTGGCCGATCATGCCTTCAATCTTATATGCATCTTCGGTCGAAACTTCTAATTCGTCACAGATAACCTTGACCTGCTCCGGAGGCATATCGCCTGCAAGGGCAAGTCGAATACAGGTACCTCTTCGGCGACGCTTTAGAGCGCTTTCGAAACTTCTGACCAGATCTTCCGCTTCTTCATCAACCTCCATTTCGGAATCTCGGATCACTCGAAAGTGGCCCTTTTCCATAACTTTGTAGCCAGGAAATAGAGTCCCTGCGAACATGAATATTGCATCTTCTACTAAGATGAATCGCATCCCCTCACCGGAAAGCCGGATAAAGCGTTGCGTTTGCGGAGGAATGGGAATCAATGCACGCATAGTTTCGCCGTCCGAAATGCGTACAAGTTTCAAAACCAGCGCGTGCCCCAAATTGGGAATAAATGGAAACGGATGCGCCGGATCAACAGCGAGAGGCGTCAATATGGGAAAGATGTGGCTGAGGAACCGCGCTTCCAACTCGCCTCGTTCAGCATCAAGCAATTCATCCGGCGAAATCACATAGATACCTTCGGCCGCCAATAAACCTTGCAGTTCATCCCAGACTGCATCTTGTTGGCGAAACAAGTCTCGTACGGACTCGTTGATATATTCCAATTGTTCCTTGGGCGAGAGGCCATCCGCCGACACCAAAGAAACGCCTGCGTTGACTTGTCCCTTAAGTCCGGCCACACGCACCATATAGAACTCATCCAAGTTCGACGCCGAAATGGATAAAAACCGAACGCGCTCTAAAAGAGGGTGGCGTGGGTTACGTGCTTCTTCAATCACACGATCATTAAACGCCAACCATGAAAGCTCTCGATTGATAAAGCGCTCGCCCGGAGGGAACGATTCAATATCGCACGGTGCATCATCTGCGGCACGAGGCGCACGCTTGGGCAATGTTTCAGCGGATGTCACAGGTCGTCTCCGTTGGGCGGCACAGCATTTCAATGCACGGAAGCCATCCTGACAATCAGGCGCACCGAGATTTCATAGAAATGCAACTATTTCAGGCCCTTAAAGGATATCATGCTGCGGATGGCCTGTCGATTGGACATGCCTCGAAGAGGAGCCATATCTCATTGAAAACGTTACACCTTCTTCGCCACGCGAAGGCCGCAGACCAGGAATCCTCCGAATCAGACGCGGACCGGCCACTGGCTGACCGAGGCGTTGCGGCGTGCGAGGCAATTTCTAAACATCTCGCAACAACCGATTTTTCTGTTGAACGCGTTTTCTGTTCGCCTGCGCGCCGAACTAAAGAAACGTATAGCCTAATCAAAGGATCGCTCGGTGATGCCAAGGTATCCTTTCGAGAGAAGCTCTACCTTATAAGCGCCAGCGATCTTTTAGAGATGATCGCGGAAGTGCCAGATAAACTCACCTCGATAATGGTTATCGGCCACAATCCTGGGCTACACATGACAGCTCTTCGCTTGACCCGGTGCGCGACCGAAGGGGCCGCGACCGATCTGGACGCGTTGATGAAGAAGTTTCCAACCGGCGCGCTTTGCAGTCTGAAGTTTGAGGCCGAGTGCTGGAGCGATGTTGTTCGTGATAGCGGCACTTTGACCTCATTCATTCGCCCTCGAGATTTGGACTAGGTTGTTACCCCTCGGACGAAGCGCTCAAAACGCTCTTTATAAGAGGCACCGAAATTGGTCGTTGGCCAGCTAGAGATTCAGTGTCCGCTAGATCTACGATGCGCCGCGCAGAGGCAAAACTCCGATCCATACGCCGAACCATGTATGAAATAACGTCCGGGTTCACTGACAACTGACGATCTGCAAACAGCTTAACCAGCACGGCCTCGATCATCGCATCGTCCGGCGCATCAATGCGCACAGCCTGAACCGCGGCTAAACGGGACTTAAGGTCCGGCAACGCCACCGACCACCGGGATGGCGGCTCCCGGCTTGTAAGCAGAAGATGCCCGCTTTTTTCCTTCATCGCATTGAACAAATGAAACAAGGCTCGCGGATCCGATACAGCTTCCCCGTTTTCTATCACCAATGACGAACTCGACTCGATCAAACTAGCGACTGAAGATTCTTTCACATCTCCCGGCGCCACGACAACGGCGGCGGCGCGCAGCGCAAAAACATGCGCAAGATGAGATTTTCCACATCCTGGCGGGCCAAAAATAGCCAGTGCGTGCCCTACCCACTCGGGCCAGCGATCAACGTGCGCTACCGCCTCTGCATTGCCGGGCGCGACCAGGAAGTCGTCGCGACCAAACGCCGGACGGTGCCCAAGATCAAGGGCCAGTTGACGTTTCACATTCATAACAGGAACTACTGTGGTATGCCGCCTGGCACGTTATTCGTGGTCGGAAGAGGCGCCCCACCGCTTGGATTAGAGAGCTCCACGCGATCTATGGTTTCATGCGACAGGGATTCGATGACCCATACGCCGCCCTCTTCGGCCATCGCCAGGTCCTTCTGCGCAAGCGCCAAATTAAACTGATCAATATCGCCAGCATATACCAGGGTGACTTGGGCGCGGTCCCGGGTCATGGCCTGAAGATTGACGCTCTCGATCAAAGAGACAGCTTCGAGTTGATTCTTAATACCGACCCATTGCTGAAGTCCACTCACAGGCACGAGTGCTGTGACCTGACTGGTAGAGTTGAAAGCAACCCGATTAGCCGCTTTCCAAACGTTTTGGACACTAGAAGCGGCTGTAGACGCAGCCTCAGTCAACACGTCTTCAATGTCTTCACCGGGTTCACCAGCGTAAGACACAACCATCTGTGAGGTAGGCAAATCGCGGTGATGCATGGTTAATGTCAGCAACACGTTTATGATTTCACTCGTCTCAGCGGTATTGTTTGATTCGCCCACGGCAGGAGAAATCCCAGTGTCAGTTGAAACCTCTGCCACGGCCACCACCGACCCGGCGGTTTCATATCGTGCGCTCAGAGCTGCCAATGCTGCATCATCGCCAGCAACAGCCTCTTCCATTGAGAGCGTAGTCAAGTCACCGATATCCCCCAATGGAAGGACGAACGGCACAAGGCCATTATCCGCCGCAGGGCTCATCCACGCCATGCGCCATGGATTGGGGTCATCCCAGAGCAACAACCGCCCTCCGGCAGATTCCCGATACAGCGGGACAACAACCAACGGTTTACTGACAGTTTCGGTGAAAGGCACCCCCGCCGCCCGAAGCAAGGATCTGATCGGACCGGGGTGAAAGCGAACCGACATATCGGAGAGGTAGCGAACGGCTGAACTACGTTCTCCGGAGACAGAAAAATCCCGAACCATGGTAATGACTTCGCCGGCCGTCGGCTGGGGCACTCGCTCGATATCTTCCGGCGCCACCAGCCGATCGATCACCTTCCAGAATGCGGCCATACGGCCGGCTAACAATCCCTGTTCGCGAGCCAGGGTCACATTGGTCGCCGTGGCATCCACGGGCACCTCGCGGACGGTAAAAATATCCCGTTCCGAAGGCGTCTGGGCACTCGCCGGGGGCGTTCCCCACACGGCTATTGCCCCAAAAATGCTCATTACGGCCCCTGCCAAGACCTTCCGTAGAGGCATTGCAAAGCGCGGTCGATTCAGTATGTTCACGTTTGTCACGGTCATGGCCTCAAACTTGTTTCCGTTGTTGGATCAGAGGGGCACGCCCACTCCGTAAAGACGCCGGAAAATAGAATTATGTCCAACGGTTTAACCTACAAAGACGCCGGGGTCGATATCGACGCAGGCAATGCGCTCGTGGACGCCATAAAGCCGCTGGCCAAGGCCACGTCACGCCGTGGCGCTGACGTCGCGCTCGGCGGATTCGGAGCTTTCTTCGACCTCAAAGCCGCGGGTTTTAAAGACCCTGTCCTGGTCGCCTGCACTGACGGCGTCGGCACCAAACTCATGGTAGCCCAAGCGGCAAGGCAACATCATGGCATTGGCATCGACCTTGTCGCCATGTCTGTGAACGACCTCGTGGTGCAAGGGGCCGAACCATTGCTGTTTCTGGATTATTTCGCCACCGGAAAACTGGATTTAGATGCTGCAAAAGATGTTGTCGCGGGCATAGCTGAAGGCTGCAAGTTGGCGGGTTGTGCGCTGGTGGGCGGAGAAACCGCCGAAATGCCGGGCATGTACGCACCCGGCCATTACGATCTTGCCGGATTCGCGGTCGGCGCCGTTGAACGAGATCAGGTTCTAACAGGCGACTCAGTCTCGACCGGCGACATCATTCTCGGCCTTCAATCATCCGGCTTTCACTCTAACGGCTACTCGCTCGTCCGCCGGGCGGTGGAATTGAGCGGAATCGGCTATAGCGACCCAGCGCCCTTTGCCGACGGAATTACCCTTGGCGAAGCCCTCCTCGTCCCCACTCGAATATATGTACAAAGCTGCCTGGCCGCAGTGCGGGCGGGTCACGTCAAAGCCTTAGCCCACATTACCGGCGGCGGATTCATTGATAATATTCCGCGGGTTTTACCTAAAGGGCTTGGAGCCGAAGTGAATGCACAGGCGATTCCCCTGCCTCCGATGATGAAATGGCTTGCCAAAACCGCTGGAATTTCGAGTCTCGAAATGGCCCGCACCTTTAACTGCGGCGTCGGCATGGCGGTTGTTGTTGCGGAAGAAAATGCTGACGCGGCACACGCCATTTTTGCCGAGCATGGAGAAAAGGTACTGCGGATCGGTAGAATCGTCGATCTCGCCGAAGGCCCGCAGGTCAAAATGCTTGGCCTGGAGAGCTGGGCAAAACCCTAAACGTACCTACGAAGCTGGTGCGATTTGATCTAAATCGATTTCGCCGGAAACAATGCGGCGCAAAGTTTCAGGAAACAACTCCTGCTCTTTGGCCTGGACCCGTGCCGTCAAAGCCTCGACCGTATCGCCGGGCTGCACCAGTACAGGCACCTGCACGACCACGGGACCATGGTCGTATTCGCCATCCACGAGATGAATGGTGACACCGGTTTCCGTATCTCCCGACTTTAATACGGCCTCATGAACAAAGCGGCCGTACATGCCTTTGCCGCCATACTTCGGTAACAATGCCGGGTGAACATTCAGAATGCGCCCCGCGAACGCAGCGAGCGTCTCGGGCCCTAGCTTGCGCATATATCCAGCCATCACCACGAGGTCCGCTTTGTGACGGCGCAAGGTCGCGACGATCGACGCATCCGCCGCCGCCTCAGTTCCTTCTGATGTCGCGCTGATATGGTAAGATTTGAGACCGTTGTCCCGCGCCCAGGCCACAGCCCCGCTTCCGGCATTATTGCTGATGAGAACTACTGGATTCACATTCAACGTGCCGGCGCGGCATGCTGCGACGATGGCGCGCATATTGGAGCCGTTATGAGAGGCAAGAAACGCAACGTTGGGGCGAGACTGCACCTGCGTCAGGGCCTCCTTCGACGAACTTTTTAGCCGACGATCTCTATCGCCGCAAAAAAGTATGCGATTTCGATAGCGGCATTCTCGGCAGAATCTGATCCATGAGCCGAATTAGCTTCGATCGATTCTGCAAACGTCTTGCGGATCGTGCCTTCCGCCGCCTTGGCGGGGTCGGTTGCGCCCATAATTTCGCGGTTCTTCGCAATCGCGTTCTCACCTTCCAGAACCTGCACGACCACCGGACCAGAGGTCATGAATGTGCACAAGTCATTGAAGAAGGGGCGTTCTTTGTGAACTGCGTAGAAACCTTCAGCCTGAGCACGTGTCAGGGTCAAACGTTTTTGCGCAACGATACGCAGGCCACCGTCTTCCAGCATCGCGTTGATTTTGCCGGTAAGATTGCGACGTGTGGCATCGGGCTTAATAATGGAGAATGTGCGTTCAATGGCCATGGGAACCTGCAACCGTCCTTATAAGTTTATGAAACCGAGGGTAATTAATGCGCGGCGTTATAAACAACTCCCGCAGGCCACGCAACCGGTGGGCGCTCTAAGCCCCTTTCTCCTGCCATCCGGACGGCGTTTGCTGCCAGTAATGCAACTCATGTCCCGCCGATTTGGCCGCTGACCAGCGCTCGCGTGCGGCCGCGGTCGCCTCTGGGTTTGTGCCGTCGAACAGGTCCAGGCAACGCTCATAATCAGGTAAATTCGCCGACACCATCCCCTCGGTCAGCACCAGCATGTTGGCTTGGTTTGGGTTTTCATCGTTGTCTGTCAGCCAAACGGGATGCTCGGCGGGCGAACCGTCCTTCGCCGTACCGTGAGGCAGCCAGGAATTGGGATTGTAAGTCCAAAGCACCCCAGCGAAGGCCTCAACGCGCTCAGGCGAAGAGGCGAGCACCACCGCCCTGTGCCCCGCTTGGAGAACACGCTCCAGCAACTGCGGTAAAGCGCGCTCTACCGGAGATTTCTCTAGGTGATAAAAATCGACCCGCACCGACGCCTTCTCACCTCTGCGTTCAGGACTAACCCGCCATCTTCACCGGCACATAACGAATGCCGCCATCCGTCGTTATACGAACCAGCACGATGTTCTTTTCGCTATCCTTCGCTTTTTGAAGTGCAACGCGGGCATCGGCAACATTCAGCACCTTCATCTGCTGAATTTCGTCGATCACATCACCCTCGCGTAAGCCTTTAAAGGCGGCATCGCTAAAATCATCAATTTTAACGACCATCAATCCCCGCATAGTCGAGGGCAAAGAGAGTTTGTCGCGAACGAGATCGCTGATCTCCACCACGGTTACGCCAAGAGCCGTCAGTTCTATCTCTTCCGGGGCCGATGGCGCTAAGGACTTGTCCACATCGTTGCGAGCGACCGGGCTGCCTTCCTCCGGATCAAGTTCTGCAACCGTCATCTTGACAACTTTACGCTCTCCTTCACGCCAAACTTCAACATCGACCGTACTATCGATTGTCGTCGCCGCAACGACTCTAGGCAGTTCTTCCATTTTATCGATGGGCTTACCGTTGAATGACAAGATGATATCGCTGGCTTCAATGCCTGCGCTAATCGCGGGTCCGTCTTCTATAACCTGCGAGACGAGAGCGCCCCGCGCACGGTCCAGACCGAGGCTCTGTGCGATTTCTTCCGACACGCTTTGAATCTGCACACCGATCCAGCCACGCCGAGTGCGACCATACTTGCGCAGATCATCAATAACTCCGGCGATCAGATTCGAAGACGCGGCGAAGCCAACTCCGACGCTACCGCCCGACGGTGAAAAGATTGCGGTGTTCACGCCAATGACCTGCCCATCCATGTTGAATAGAGGGCCGCCGGAATTGCCGCGATTAATAGCCGCATCGGTTTGAATAAAGTCGTCGTAACTACCAACGCGAATATTGCGCGCACGCGCTGAAATAATGCCCGCTGTCACTGTACCTGAAAGGCCAAAGGGATTGCCGATGGCGACCACCCAGTCGCCAACACGTGCGACATCCGAATCTCCCCATTTCAGGGCGGGCAAGCTTTCCTTTGGCTCAACCTTGAGCAATGCGATGTCTACCTTCTCATCGCGCCCAACGATTACCGCATCGAGAACGGTATCATCCGCCAGGGTCACCGAAATTTCATCTGCGTCCTCAATGACGTGATTGTTGGTAACGATATATCCGGCCTTATCAATGATGAAACCGGACCCCAAAGAAGCCTGACGGCGCCGTTGCGGCTGATTGTTCTCACCACCCGGGTTTCGACGTCGCTCGAAGAATTCGCGGAACCAATCGTCCCAGGGGACATCACCGGGCCCGGCACCTTCGTCGCGTGCGCCGCCGCGATAGGACGTCGTGGAGATATTGACGACAGCCGGACTGAGTTTGTCTGCAAGGTCCGCAAAACTTTCCGGAGGGCTCTTTGCAGAGGCCGCGCCTATATCTGAACCGGCCACGGCTATAACCGCAAACAGCACTAGAGCAATATGACGGATAGTTCTCAAAACCGGCCCTCCCTGGGCTATGTGAAACGTGTCTTTTGATCCTGGATTGTCGCCGGAACACCAGAGTCCAGCAAGAGCAAGACCTTTAAACGATTCCCCCGCGCTTTTCCGTTGAGCCGGAAAACCGCAAGAGAATCGAATAAATGTCAGTCAAAACAGCGCAGTAGCGGGATTATGCCCTGTTACCGCGGCAGTTCATCGAAGTAGCGGAAGAACTCAGAGTTAGGGCTCAGCACCATAGTTGTGCCGTCACCCAGAGCCGCACGATAGGCCTCCATCGCTCGGAAGAATGCATAGAACTCCGGATCTCTACCCTGAGCATCGTTTAGAATTTTCCGGCTTTGCGCTTCGCCTTCACCGATAAGCGTCTGAGCCTGCTTCTGGGCCTCGGCGATCAAGACCGTTCTTTCTCGATCTGCCTCAGCTTCAATTCGAGACTTTTGCTCTTCACCTCGACCACGGAAATCAGCTGCCTCTGCCATCCGGTCGGAGCGCATACGGTTGTAGGTTGCTTGTGTCGTGTCCGTCGTCAGTTCTGTCCGACCGATGCGAACCTCGACAACTTCCACGCCGAATTCGGGGGCACGTCGCCGTACCGCTTCGGTAATTTGATTCATGACCCGCTGACGGCTTCCCCCCAGAACATCCGTCAAGTCGGCCTGACCCAAAGCATCGCGCACACTACCGTTTAAGATACTTCCAAAACGATCACGGAACGCCGTGTCCGTCATCACCGTCTGATAAAAATTCAGCGGATCGACGATCCTGTAGCGCGCGAAAGAATCCACATTGATACGCCGTTGATCCACCAGGGACATGTCCTGTCCCTGCGGGTCAAGCTCGAGAATGCGAGACTCATAATAGGAAACGTTTTGAATGAACGGAATTTTGAAGTGAAGCCCCGGCTCGGTAATAACCCGACGCGGCTCACCAAACTGCAACACCAGGGCCTGTTGGGTCTGATGAACAGTAAACATTGCCCCGAACGCGGCAAAAAAAGCCGCAACAAGTACAATTATCAAAATAGTTAAACGCGGGCTCATTGTGCACCTCCTACCGCTTGAGGCTGCTGTGATGCTTTCGACCGCCTTTGCACCTCAGGCAACGGCAGGTAAGGAACCACTCCGGAACCGCTGCCTTGATCCATCATGATAATCTCTGACCGGCCTAATACTTCTTGCATCGCTTCCAAGTACATGCGGCGAACGGTAATGTCCTTGTTGGCCGCATATGTTTCATAGAACGCGGTAAAACGAGATGCTTGACCTTCGGACTCTCGAATCAGTTTTTCTCTTTCAGCAATAGCCGCCTCAACCATACGAGCCGCCTCACCTTTAGCGCGGGGAATAATGTCGTTGCGATAAGCGAGCGCTTCATTGCGCAAGCGTTCCTCATCCTGCTTAGCCCTTTGCACTTCGGCGAAGGCGTCGATTACTTCGGTCGGTGGATCGGCCTTTTGAATGCGAAGATCAAGGATCGTGATGCCCGCGCCGTATCCATCCATAATCGTTTGCAGAAGATCTCGAGAATCTTGCGCAATCAGTTCGCGCTGATTGGTCATAACCGCCTGCAGCGCATTGCGGCCGACGACTTCGCGCACCGCGCTTTCCGCCGCGACTTTCACAGTCCCCTCCGGATCACGCATGTTAAACAAAAAGTCTCCGGCATCGCGGATACGCCACTGAACGACAAACCATACATCCACGATGTTTTGGTCGCCGGCGAGCATGTGGCTCTCTTGCGGCACCGCCCGGACGTTCGGCTCTGATCCCCGGAAACCGACTGTCACTTGGTTCGTTTGAGTAACCTTAGGTCTAATCACTTGTCCTGCAGGCGCGGGAAACCAGTAATTCAAACCCGGCTGGGTTGTTCTTACATAACGGCCGAATAGAAGTTCGACACCCTGCTCGTCTGGCTGAACTCGATAGAATCCGCTGAGCGCCCAGACCACGATGATTACGGCCGCCAGCAGCCAAAGCCCCTTCAAGTTGCCAAAGCCGTTTGGCAGAAGGCGGCGAAGACGCTCCTGTCCGCTCCGCAGCAACTCTTCAAGATCAGGTGGTGGCGTGCCGCCGCCGCCCGGACGTCCGCCCCAGGGCTTATTACCGCCGCCGCCGCCGTTGCCTCCCCAGGGTCCACCACCCCAGGGGCCGCCTTGTTGTTTGTATAACAATGGATTAATCCTTCGCTGACTACGCTCGCTGGTCTCCGCTGACCACGCCGTTGCAGGTACAATGAACTGTTTGGCGTTATAGGACAACGCCGTCCGAGCCGCAACGCAAGGTGGATGAGAAACCGCCAGTGCCCGGTTGTGGCGCATTCTTATGTCAGGGTTACAGACGGCAATTTCAAGTAGCAGCGAGCGTGTTAGAAGTGTTCGAACCTCACCTGGGAGCAATAGAGTAGTGTCGGTAACCCGAGAACAAATTGTAACGGCCCTAAAAGAAGTGGACTCCGGGACCGGCGGTCTAGACATCGTCGCAAGAGACTGGGTGAAAGACATTGTCATCACAGGAGCTCGGGTGACCGTGACCTTGGAAGTCCCAGCTCGGGTCGGTCCAAAACTGGAGCCAGTGCGGGCCCATGCGGAAAAAGTAGTCAGGTCTATGCCTGGAGTTGAGTCAGGGACGGTTGTTCTGACCGCCCAGACAGAGGCGAAGCCAGCACAAGCGGCCCCAGCTCAAAAATCTAAACCTGGAGGTAACCGCCTCGAGCTACCCGGCATTAAATTTATTGTGGCCGTGGCTTCCGGCAAAGGCGGCGTAGGCAAATCTACCACGGCGGCAAACATCGCCGTCGCGATGGCGCGCCTTGGTCATTCGGTTGCCGTCTTCGACGCCGATATCTTCGGCCCATCCATGCCACGCATGTTCGGACTGGCTGGCCGGAAACCAGGGTCTGACGGCAAGAGAGTCACGCCGCTGGAGGCCCATGGCGTCAAAATCATGTCCATCGGCTTTATGATCGCCGAGGACGATCCGATCATCTGGCGCGGCCCTATGGTGATGGGCGCGTTAGAACAGATGCTGCGCGACGTCGATTGGGGCGAAATCGATGTCATGATCGTCGATATGCCGCCAGGTACTGGTGATACGCAGCTGACCATGTCGCAGCGAGTTCCTTTGGCTGGCGCAGTGATTGTTTCCACACCGCAAGACATTGCGCTGCTCGATGCCCGCAAGGGCCTCAATATGTTTAAGCGGGTCGAAGTTCCCATCCTAGGTATCGTCGAGAATATGAGTTACCACCTGTGTACCGCTTGCGGACACCGTGAAGAGATATTCGACCACGGCGGCGCACGCCGTACGGCGAAAGAATTGGGCGCGCCATTTTTA
>JAUIGX010000067.1 GCA_030432435.1 Alphaproteobacteria bacterium | reverse complement strand
CAGAGAAATCGCCCCGGACTCTACAAATGGGCCGCATTGGGTCCGCCTTAAGCGGGTGATGTGGCCAAAGGTGCCGAGGGTTTGGGCTAGGTCGCGGACCAGGGCGCGGACATAGGTGCCCTTGCCGCATTGAACACGAAAGCGAGCACGGTCGGCATCCAGGGCCTCAATCAGCTCAAATCCATGTACAGAAACAGTTTTTGCCGCCAGCGCGAGGGGCTGTTTGTTGCGGGCAAGGTCATAGGCACGCTGTCCGTTCACCTTTACGGCAGAATAATCGGGGGGAATTTGCTCGATTTCGCCAATAAAACCGCCTAACGCTGCGATAATATCGGTTGTGGTTGGGCGCACATCAGAGGTCTCGACGACCGTGCCGTCACGGTCGTCTGTGTCGGTTCTGCCGCCCCAAAGGACGTCGAACTCATACGCTTTGCGGCCATCCATCGCGAAACTGACGGTTTTGGTGGCCCAACCCAAGGCAATCGGCAGAATACCGGTGGCAAGCGGGTCCAATGTGCCGCCATGCCCTGCTTTCGCGGCATTCAGTGCAAATTTTACCCTGGCAACTACCTTTGCGGCTGTGATTCCCTCGGGTTTATCAATGGCGAGCCAGCCGTTGATGTTCACGCCCCGTTGTTTACGCGCCACCGGAGTCCTCCGCAGAATCTTCTGCCGAATCGGTCAGGGCGTCATCTTCCAGCGCCTCCAGATCGCGCGCGACTTCCGGCTTGTGAAGCAGACGGGAGATGTGTTCGGCCTCATCGAAAGTGGTGTCAGCGGCAAAAATCAGATCTGGGATGAATCTCAGCTTTACGCGCCGGGCCATTTCGCGGCGCAGATACGGCTTTACCCGCTGTAATCCGGCTAAAACAGCTTCCGAGTCGCCGCCGCCCAGCGGAACAATATAAACGCGCGCATGGCGCAGGTCGGGGCTGGGCCGAACCTCTGTGACCGTCAAATGCACACCTGCGAGATCGGGGTCGCGGAACGAATCGCGTTCAAAAATCCCGGCGAGAACATGACGGAGTTCTTCGCCAATACGCAATTGCCGCTGGCCCGGAGTCTTGGACCGTTGTTTTGCCATGGGGCATTCCCTTGATAAGCGGCCTGTCTTTGGGCCGCAGGGCGTTTAAACGCCGCGACGCCTTAAAGGGTGGCGGCTATCTGCTCCACTTCAAAGCATTCGATGACGTCTTTGGGCTGGATGTCCTGATAGCTGGCCAAGGCCATGCCGCACTCGTAGCCTTCGCGGACTTCTTTCGCATCGTCCTTAAAGCGTTTGAGTTGCGAGAGGTCACCTTCATGAATGACGACGTTGTCACGCAGCAGCCTGACTTTGCAGCCACGTTTGATCACGCCCTGGGTCACCATACAGCCGGCGACTTTGCCGACTTTCGAAACATTGAAGACTTCGCGGACTTCGGCGTAGCCGATAAAGGTTTCCTTGAACTTCGGCGACAGCATACCGGTCAGCACGGCGCGCAAATCGTCCGCGACGTCGTAGATGATCGAATAATATCGGATGTCGATGTTGTCGCGCTTGGAAAGTTCACGGGCCTGAGTGTTGGCGCGCACGTTAAAGCCGATGATGACCGCGCCGGAGGCTCGCGCAAGCGTGACGTCGGATTCATTAATAGGTCCGACAGCGCCGTGGATCACGTTGACTTTAACTTCCTCGGTCCCGAGCTTCTGAAGTGTGCCCGAAAGAGCTTCGACGGAGCCTTGGACGTCGGCCTTGATGACAACGCCGAGTTCTTTGACTTCGCCGGCCTTAATCTTAGCGAACATCTGCTCCATGGTGGAGGTGCCGACGCTGGCCACGTGTTCTTTCTCGCGGATCTTGCGCTTGCGGTACTCGGAAACTTCACGCGCCTTCACTTCATCACCGACCACGATGAAATCATCACCGGCGGCGGGCGTGCCGCCGAAGCCGACAACTTCCACCGGGGCGGAAGGCATGGCGGATTTAACTTGCTTGCCGTGTTCGTTGACCAAGGCCCGGACCCGGCCCCACTCGGCGCCGGCAACAAAAATATCGCCTACATGCAATGTGCCGCGCTGAACCAGGACTGTGCCTACAGATCCAACACCCTTTGCCATTTTGGCTTCGATAATGGCGCCTTCCGCGGCGCGGCTGGGGTTGGCTTTCAGATCCAACACTTCGGCTTGCAATAGAATGGCTTCTTCAAGCTTGTCGAGGTTGGTTTTCTTGATTGCGGAAACCTCGATGCACAGCGTATCGCCGCCCATGTCTTCGACCACGACTTCATGGCTTAGAAGATCTGTTTTCACCTTATTTGGATTGGCGCCTTCTTTATCAACTTTGTTGATGGCGACAATCATCGGCACATTGCCGGCCTTGGCGTGCTTAATGGCCTCGATGGTCTGCGGCATGATGCTGTCATCGGCCGCGACAACCAAAATAACGATGTCGGTGACTTTCGCGCCGCGCGCGCGCATGGCCGTAAAGGCTTCATGGCCCGGGGTGTCGATGAAGGTGATCTTTTGGCCTTTGGCCGTGCGTACCTGATAGGCGCCGATGTGCTGGGTGATACCGCCGGCTTCGCCGGATACAACACTTGATGAGCGCAAGGCATCGAGCAGCGATGTTTTGCCGTGATCGACATGGCCCATGACGGTAACCACCGGCGGACGCGGCTTCAGATCGGCTTCGTTATCTTCACCGGTTTGCAAGTTGTCTTCGATGGATGCCTCAGTGACGCGTTTGACGCGATGTCCAAACTCTTCTGCGACTAACTCTGCGGTATCGGCGTCGATCACTTCATTGATTGTCGCCATAACACCTAATTTCATAAGAGCTTTGATCACATTGCCGGAACGTTCGGCTACGCGGTTTGAGAGTTCTTGGACCGTAATGGTTTCGGGCAGGATTACCTCACGAACCACCTTCTCGGTGTTCATGGGCTGTTTTTGCTGTGCTTTGCGCCGTTCTTTTTCGACGGCGCGCCGCATGGACGCGATGGACCGGCTGCGCTCGACAGCGTCATCGCCTTCAAGGGCGGCTGAAATTGTAAGTTTGCCGGCGCGTCGGCGCGGCTCAGCACGTTTGACCGTCGGCGCCTTGTGACCGGTTTTCGACTTCCGCGGCTTCGCATCGTCGTCATCGTCGTCGGCAGTGGCAGGAGTGGCGGCGCTGGGTTCCGGGCGGACGCGCGGGGCCTCCGGCTGTGCATCAGCGGCCGGAACTTCAGCGGGTGCGGCCTCGGCGTCTTGCGATGCCGGGGCAGGTTCTGCTGGTGTGGGCTCTTCGGCCTGACGCCGCGCCTCTTCCGCAGCGCGGGCGGCAGCCTCTTCGGCTTTGCGCTTCTCGTCTTCTTCCTGCTGGCGCCGGGCTTCTTCGTCGGCTTTTATGGCATCTTGCAGGGCTTTAAGCCGATGAGCTTTCTCACCATCGGTTAAAGTGCCGTGCTGCTGTGCAGTTTCTTTGGCCAAAGCCTCTTCGGCTTTTGCACGTAAAGCGAGGGTCGGGGCCTTGACCTCTTGAACCTTGCCGTCGGCGCCCATCTCAAATTGGCGCTTCCGCTTCCGTTCAACTTGCACGACCTTCGAGCGGCCATGAGAGAAGCTCTGCCGAACCTGGCCGGTTTCGACGGTCTTCTTCAATTCAAGTTTGCCTTTGCCTAATGACAGCGGCTTTTTGGTCTTTGTATCGCTCGGCATGCTTTTAACCGTACCTAAAAAACTTCACCTAGGCGTTACGCCGCAATCCGGCATAACGCGCGGTATCTTCCAATAACGTCTCAGTCAATCCGCCGCGCAGAAGCGCAACATGCACCGCTGCATCCCGCCCTAATGCCGCTCCCAGTTCAGCCCCGGTGAACACGTCCACCATCGGCACGTGAGGCGCCAGGGAAACAATCTTGTGGCGCTCCGGAAGTGATCCGTCTGCGGCTTCAAACAAGGCGGCCGTACGGCCCGTGGCGATCTGGGCCTTTACCTTTTCTGCTCCAGCGACCGCCAATCCGGCGCGGCGCGCTAAACCGAGATGATTGAGACAGCGACGTCTCAGCAGTTCTTCAACCTGGTCCGCCAAACCTGGGCCAACAGTTACATTTCCCTTGGCAGCTTTGGCAAACATCCGCTTGGACGCTGCTTTTTCTATCATAGCGCGGTCAGCGGATAACCACAAACCCCGGCCTGGAAGGGCGTTGCCGACATCGGGAACAATGACGCCGTCAGGGTCGGCGACAAACCGGACAAGTCCGGCGATGGGAAGAGACTGGCCACTGGCGATGCAACGCCTCAGCGGTCCGCGGTCCGCGTCGCCGGTCTCGTCCGGCATATCTATGCGTCTCGCCGCCAACATGGTTCGTCCTTCAGCTCATCGTACACGGCTCAGTAGCAAGGCCCGGTGCAAGTTTCATCGTCGGTTCGCTCCGTCAGGCCGGTTGATCGGCATCTGCCGAAGCATCGGCCGTTTCAGTCTCTTCTTCCTCCGGGAACCAGTGTGCCCGGGCAGACATAATGACGGTATTGGCGGCATCTTCCTTGATGACGCCGGCGCCGAGAATCTCGACCAATTCATCACCGGCCAGATCGGCAAGATCGTCCAAAGTCTTCACGCCGTTTTCGGCGAGAGTGATGATCTTCCTGGCGTCGATTCCTTCGATGCCGCAGTTTAGAAGGTCATCGGCCACACCGAGTTCTTCCAGGCGCGCGCTGATCTTTTTGTTCTCTTCTTCGATGTAGTTCGTTGCACGGGCCTTAAGTTCGGCGGCAACGTCTTCATCAAAGCCCTCGATATCCGTCAACTCTTCATCGGGCACGAACGCAACTTCGTCCACGGAGGTAAAGCCCTCGGTGACGAGCAAGTGCGCAATGACATCGTCAACGTCCAGGGTGTCGATGAACATCTGCGAGCGTGTGCGGAACTCTTCCTGGCGACGTTCGGACTCTTCACCTTCGGTGAGAATATCGATGGTCCAGCCGGTTAGCTGTGAAGCAAGGCGCACGTTTTGACCGCGCCGGCCGATGGCGAGCGAAAGTTGATCATCGGGCACGACCACTTCAATGCGGCCCGAGTCCTCGTCGAGCACAACCTTGGTCACTTCAGCGGGGGCAAGGGCGTTGACCACGAACGTGGCCGGATCTTGGTTCCACTGGATGATATCTATTTTTTCGCCCTGCAGTTCGGCGACGACGGCCTGCACGCGGCTGCCGCGCATACCTACGCAAGCGCCGACAGGGTCGATGGAACTGTCGTTCGAGATGACGGCGATTTTTGCACGGCTTCCCGGATCGCGGGCCACGGCCTTGATTTCAATAATACCGTCGTAAATTTCCGGCACTTCCTGGGAGAACAAGGAGCCCATGAACTCGTTGCATGTCCGCGAAAGGAAGATCTGCGGGCCGCGCGGCTCTTCGCGGACATCCATAATATAGGCGCGTACGCGGTCGCCGTTCTTGAAATGCTCGCGGGGAATCAGTTCATCACGGCGCAGAAGCGCCTCGGCGCGCCCCAAGTCCACAATGACGTTGCCGAACTCGACACGTTTGACCAGACCGTTGACCACCTCACCGATGCGGCCCTTGTATTCCTCGAACTGCCGCGCGCGTTCCGCGTCGCGTACTTTTTGCACGATCACCTGCTTGGCGGTTTGCGCGGCGATGCGGCCAAAATCGATGGGGGGCAGTGGATCGACAATTTCCCCGCCCATCTCGGCGTCGGAATCTTTTTTCTTCGCCTTCTCGAGAGTGATCTGGGTGTTTTCGTCTTCGATCTCTTCAACAATGGTCAGAAAGCGCGCCAAACGAATCTCGCCGTTCTTGCGGTCGATGCTCGCACGAATGTCGTTTTCGTGGCCGTATTTGGAGCGCCCGGCCTTTTGGATGGCTTGCTCCATCGCCTGAAAAACTTCTTCACGGTCGATGCCCTTGTCTCGGGCAACCGTGTCGGCCACCTGAATCAATTCCGGCCGTGCCATTCCAATGCTTTTTGCCATGGTTTTTTTCCGGGGACCTTCCCGGACCTCTATGTCTAGTTATCTGTGTCTAGTTAACTGTCTTGGTTTTCGGACTGCGCGCCGGTGGCGGCAGCAATCAATTCGTCGGTCAGTATCAGTTTCGCGGTTCTCACATTATCCATCGCAATATTTACATCGGATTCGTCGACGCGGATTACGATCTCATTAGCGTCCGTTACACCGCCGAGGCATCCGCGAAACCGTTTGCGTCCGCCCACCGGCATTTTCGTTTCAACCTTCGCCTCGAAGCCGGCGTAGGCGAGAAAATCTTTTGGCCGTGTCAGTGGCCGATCAATCCCGGCGGAGCTGACCTCAAGGTCGTAGCGGTCCGCGACCGGGTCCTCTACATCAAAGATTGCTGAGAGCGCATAGCTGATCTCTTCGCAGTCGCCCACCGTAATCAAGCTGCCGTCGCGCCGGTCAGCCATGACCTGCAGCGTCTTGCGACCGGTGGACCCGGTCAGGGCAACGCGCACCACCTCGAAGCCCATGGCTTCCAGGGTCGGTGCGACGCGTTCCTCAAGCCAATGTAATCGCTCCAAACGGCCCTCTCCGGACGCCCCAAGATTTAGGCAATAAAAAAAGTGGGCGGGTGGCCCACTCCTCAAGTCGTCCGACATGTAGAAGATGAGAGGTCATATAAAGTGATTTACGGCGCAGGACAAGGGGCTTTGCGCTGCAGGCGGTGTGCGCTTACGCGCTTCGGGGGCGCCTTCGGAACGTCAAATAGGCTGGCGGGCGCCCCTCTTTTTGAGCTTTTTCCTCGTAGCGGGTGGCAATCGAGTCGGCGGGTCGGGTCCGCCAGTCCTCCGGGCCTGTCGCGGTCCATTGGAACGCAGGGTGAACGGTGCCGTGCAAAAGCGTCCAGCGCACATATACCGGATGGTCACTGGCTACCCTTAACTCTCCGCCGTCCATCAGCAGCCGGGCCAGTTCCGTCAACATTTCGGGGCTGATAAAGCGCCGTTTTGCGTGCCGTGTTTTGGGCCAAGGGTCTGGAAATAAAAGAAAAATGCGATTTAAACTGGCGTCTTTAAGGACCGGAAGCAAATGGCGGACGTCCTCGTCGAAAATCCGCACATTGGCGAGGTTTTGCTCGCTGACGTGCCGGGTCATCGAGGCGACCCCGTTCACAAACACCTCGCTGCCGATAAACCCGGTGTTCGGATTGGCCGCCGCCTGAGCGGCCAAATGCTCGCCGCCGCCGAAGCCGATCTCTAGGCAAGCGGCCTCGGGCTTTGGCAAGAACAGGTCGCGAGGGTCGAGGCTGCCGGGTGTTTTAGGCAGGCCAACCCGAATTTGAGGCAGCAGGGTTTCGAGCAAGGATTGCCGCCCGACTTTGAGCGACTTTCCCTTGCGCCGGCCATAGTAGCGTACCGGAGTATCCGTGATCATGAGCGGCGCCGAACTTTTAGATATTAAAAAGCGCTCTTGAGTTGGTCGACCAGATCGAGGCGTTCCCAGCTGAACCCGCCGTCGGACTCTGCGGCACGTCCGAAGTGTCCGTAGGCAGCGGTGCGGGTGTAGATCGGACGGTTCAGGTTCAAATGCTCGCGAATGCCGCGTGGGCTGAGGTTCATCAGGCCCTGCAACACGATCGATAGTTTATCCTCGTCCACTTTTCCTGTGTCCTGAGTGTCCACGTAAACCGAGAGAGGCTTTGAAACGCCGATGGCGTAGGACAGCTGAATCAAACATTTGTGGGCAAGACCAGCGGCGACAACGTTCTTGGCCAGATAGCGCGCCGCGTAAGCCGCCGAGCGGTCCACCTTGGTGGGGTCTTTACCCGAAAACGCGCCGCCGCCATGCGGTGCCGCGCCGCCGTAAGTATCGACAATAATTTTGCGGCCCGTCAGGCCGGCGTCACCGTCCGGACCGCCGATGACAAAACGACCGGTTGGATTAACGTAAAGCTCGTCTTCTGGACACATCCAGCCCTCGGGCAAAATCTTCTGGATGTGCTCGCGTACATGCGCGCGGATCTCATCCTGACCGGCATCTTCGGTGTGCTGGGTCGAGACGACAACGGATGTCGCTCTTACGGGGGCTCCGTTGACGTACTGCAGCGAAATTTGGCTCTTGGCATCCGGGCCAAGGAAGTTGACGTCCTTATTGTGGCGCGCGTCTGCGAGGGATTTCAAAATGGCGTGCGAATAGTAAATCGGCGCCGGCATAAGTTCGGGTGTTTCATCAACGGCATAGCCAAACATGATGCCCTGGTCGCCCGCGCCTTCGTCCTTGTTGCCCGCGGAATCGACGCCCATAGCAATATCGGCGGATTGCGCATGGACGTGACACTCCACGACGGCATCTTTCCAATGAAAGCCGTCTTGCTCATACCCGATGTCCTTAACCGCTTGCCTGGCGGCCTCGGTCATCGCGTCGGGCGTGATCGAGTCCGGTCCTCTGACTTCACCGGCCAAAATGATCCGGTTAGTGGTGCATAGGGTTTCGACGGCGACACGTGCTTGCGGGTCCGCGGCCAAAAACAAATCGACGATTGAATCGGAGACGCGGTCGCTGACCTTGTCCGGATGGCCTTCCGAGACGGACTCGCTCGTGAATACATAATCGGTCTTTGACACAGTTTTCTCCTGAATGGGCAATACGGGCGGGGCGGGCGGCGCAAGGCCCGCTCGGGCGTAGCCGAACCGAGTCGGTTTTTCAAGCCGCAAGGTCGTCGGAGAGGCGCGCGCTCATAAAAAAACGCCGCCGTAGAGATGTCCGCGGCGGCGTTTTTCAGAAAAATTACGTCTTAGTCTTGGGCAGGCTCTTCGGTTGAAGAGAGCGATTTGGCAAGCTCGTAGATGCGCCGCCGCACGTGATAGTCCTTGATGCGGTAGTAGGCGCGGACAAGTTCCAAAGTCTCGCGTTTGGCCATCGGGTCACTTTCCGGGGGCTCCACATCCGCAGACTCAACATTCAAGTTGCGCGGGCTGGCACTGGCGGTGCTGTCATCCATTTCTTCAAAGAAGAAGGAGATCGGGCATTCTAATACGCGGCTCAAATCCCACAGGCGGCTGGCACCGATACGGTTGGCACCACGTTCATATTTTTGGACCTGCTGGAACGTTAGGCCAATCGCCTCGCCTAGTTTTTCCTGACTCATACCGAGAAGGGTTCGGCGTAGGCGGACGCGACCACCGACATGCACATCAACAGGGTTTGGTTTGCCCGACGGCATCCGTCCCCGAGAGGAGCGGGGTCCAGCTGCATCTTGAACGTCTTTTTCGTTTGGTAAGCCCATTGCCGTCCTAACCTCCTAGTACATGTGCGAACACATTAACGTTTTATCGTCTCAAAGGTTGCTTTTATCTACCGGGCGTTGCGCGACCTGGGCGCCATTACTACTGCTTGACATGAAATTGCGCCAAATTCAATCAAACGGGTTGTGACAATTACAGATGGTAACGCCCACCACGGAACGGATTATCAATGTTCTCAATAACATAGCGCCGCCAGCGTCGGAGCGCGCCCCCGCCAGCAAGCACCGCAAGTGCTAGGGGAATAATATTGCCCATAAATCCAAAAGGTGTAAAGGCTGCTGCGGGCCGGGGCAGTGGCGCATCCAAGGCGCCGCGTTCCCCAAGGCCCAATTCGGCAACCGTTCGTCCCGTTCCGTCGATCACCGCCGAGATTCCGCTATTGGCCACCCTTACGACAGGAATACCTTCTTCAACGGCGCGTAGTCTGGCTGCCGCATAGTGTTGATAGGGCCCCATGCTGAAGCCGAACCAGGCATCATTGGTCAAATTGAGCAGCCACTCGGGGCGACCGTGTTCACTGTCTCTTGCGGTTACGGCACCCGAGAAAATGATCTCGTAACAAATTTGTGGGCTGAACGGAGGTAATCCGCGCAGGTCCAGGGTCGTCGGTCCGGGTCCGGCTCCGAAATCGCCCATTCCTCCGGTTAATTTCTCAAAAGGGATCAGCCATCTGAGCGGTAGATATTCTCCAAAGGGCACCAGATGCGATTTATCGTATTCTGCAACCACATCGCCGCGCGACGTCAGCGCGTAGAGGGAATTGTAAACTTGAAGGTTACCCGCCTCGTCGCGGGTTCCTCGATCTGCACCTGTGATCAACATGCCGCCTTTCGGCGCGGCTTCTGCAGCAATGCGGCGATGTTGCTCATCGACATTGAGGAAGAAATGAACCGCGGCCTCACCCCAGATCACATGGGTAACATCGGCGGGCCTGTTGTCAGTGCTGAGTTGAATGTGCTCGCGCAAATGCGCTTCCCATAAACTAGGCCGGCCTTTATCGGCTTGGGGAATGCTCGCCTGAACCAATCTGAACTTCGTGCCGGGGATGTGTTTGGTCTCGGTTAAAGCCAGACGCACCCCGCCGCCGATGGCTATAGCCGCAAGAAGGAGTACGGGGGCGGCCGCAGCCCCCCAGGCGCGGGGCAAACGCGGGCGGTGGGCAAGGACAGCTGGTGCGGCGGCAGCGAGAACGGTCAGCAAGCTGAGCCCGTAAGTGCCAATGAGCGGAACGGACTGAAGAACAGGAAGCCCGAAGGGCGTCATCGTTTCCGACCACACGGTTGCAACCGGGTTCCAGGGGAAGCCGGTTAGAATCCATCCGCGTAGCCATTCCACAATCGTCCACGTTGCGCCGAACAAAATAATGCGCAGCGTTGTGACGAGAATGCGGTCATCGGGAAGATCGTCGCGAGAGGGCGGCAGGATCGTGTGCGTTACCGCGCACACCAGGGCGGTATACAAACTGAATGCGGCGGAGAGACCGGCAACGGCTGGAATCGCAAACACACCGAAGGTTTCGCTATCCACATAAAAGGCATTGGTGATCCAATAAAAGCTTGTCGTGAAATGACCCAATCCAAAGGCCCAGCCGGTTACGGCCGCTTCACCTCTGGTGGAGCATCCGTCCAGCAGCCAGATCAGAATCGGAAACGATAGCCACAATGCGGGGACGATAGACACGGGCGGAAAAGCAATAATTGCAACCGCACCTGCCAAAAAGGCCAACGCCAACCGGCGCCAACCGGACAGTCCGCCGAGCCGCCGCGCTCCATCGGCGATCATGTAATCTGCTTTTTCATGTAAACGGTTTAACCGGATGCGGCGCTTTGGGAAAGGCCGCGAATGCGAAGTCGCCGGACATGCCGGGGGTCGCCGTCCAACACTTCAAACTCGAGTCCTGAGGGATGCTTCACTAATTCGCCGCGTCCCGGCACGCGTCCGGCCAAGCGTGCAACCAGGCCGCCCAAGGTGTCGGCTTCTTCGCGCTCTTCATCCGTGAAGACCGTGCCGTGTTCGTTCTCAAAGTCTTCCAGCATGACGCGCGCATTCGCCAAAATGGTGCCGTCGTCACGTTGCAGCATTTCCGGTGCGTCGTCGTCGTCGTGTTCGTCTTCGATTTCACCGACGATTTGTTCCACGACATCTTCAATGGTCAACAGACCGTCGATGCCGCCATACTCGTCAACCACAAGGGCCATGTGTGTACGCTTCAGCCGCATTTCGAGCAGAAGATCCATAACCCGCACGGCCGGAGAAACAAACAAGACCGGCCGCACCATGTCGATCAGGCGAGTTGAGACTTCTTTCCGCGGTGCGCTTTCTGTTTTGGGGCCGTCCGCATCAGGCAAGTTGTCGGTGGCCAGAATGGCGAGATCTTTAATGTGAATAAGGCCCGCCACGTCGTCCAGGGTTTCACGGTAAACCGGAAAGCGCGAATGCCCTTCTTTTACGAGTAGCGTTAACACGTCTGTGAGAGATGTCTTGACTTCAACCGCGACGATGTCGGCACGCGGCACCATGATGTCCACGGCTGTGACGTCACGCAACTTCAGGACATTTGAAAGAAGAAGACGTTCGTTGGGACCAATCGTCGCGTCTTCGTCGGGGTTCTCCTCAAAGCGTTCCTCGATCAACTCTTCGATGACGTTGCGCACGGACTCGCTTTCGCTGCTCTCGGATGAAAGCAGCCGCTTCAACTTCTCGAAGATACTAGGGCCGTTATTTTCCGCGCTGTCCTGGGTAGGTACTGAGCGTGCAGAGTCGGTCATGCCTGCCCTCGCTTGCGCGCCGGGCTTTTCCGGCGGCGCGGTTTCGCTTTCGGGGCGGTAGCCGATTCTTGTGGGGCCGCGGCGTAAGGGTCGGCAATGCCGAGGCCAGCTAGAATTTCAGTCTCCAAGAGTTCCATCTTCATAGCGTCACGATCACGCTGATGATCATAGCCTAAAAGATGCAAAACGCCATGCACCACCAGATGAGATAGGTGCGCCGCGAGGGTTTTACCCTCGGCGCGGGCTTCCCGGTCTGTAGTGCCGAAGGCCACGGCTATATCGCCAAGAAGCACCGGCGCGCCCGCCGGCGGCGCGGCCTCACCTTCGGAAAAGGCGGGAAAAGACAGCACATTCGTGGGCTTGTCGATGCCGCGAAACGACGCGTTGAGGCGACGCACCGCGTGGTCTGTCGCCAGAAGAATGCTCACTTCCATCGGTGCCCGCCCCTGGGCCCCGCGCGCGGGCGGACTTAGGGGCCGGTCTGCGCCGTCAATGGCCGCCGCTGCCGCGCGGCGCGCGCAGGAGGCTGCAGTCCGAAGTTTGCGTGTCCAGGCCCGAGACCCGAGTGTAACGTGAATATCTATTTGGGGGGGTGATGTTCGCGCAGCGCGTTTCATCGTTGTGACTTTGCAGCCTTTTGTCTGGCGTCGCGGGCGTCATAGGCGGATACGATGCGAGCGACAAGATCGTGGCGGACCACATCGCGTGAGGTAAATGTATGCGTCGCGATCCCCCGGGTATCTTTTAGCGTTTCCAGTGCATCCGCTAGGCCCGATTTTATTCCACTCGGAAGATCGATCTGGCTTAAGTCACCGGTAACAACCATGCGCGAATTCTCGCCCATGCGCGTCAACGCCATTTTCATTTGCACGGGCGTCGTGTTCTGCGCTTCATCTAGAATGATGAAGGCATTGCTCAAGGTCCTTCCGCGCATGAACGCTAACGGCGCTACTTCAATATCGCCCGACAGCAGCAATTTCGAAACCTGATCGCCGGGCAGCATTTCGTGCAGAGCATCGTATAGCGGCCGGAGATAAGGATCGACTTTTTCACGCATGTCGCCCGGAAGAAAGCCGAGACGCTCTCCTGCTTCGACGGCCGGGCGCGAGAGAATGATTCTGTCTACCTGTCCGGCCAGTTTCATCGCCACCGCTTTGGCTACGGCAAGATATGTTTTTCCCGTTCCCGCTGGGCCGAGAGCGAACACGAGCTCATTCGTATTCAGGGCGTGAAGATATCCGGCTTGCCCCTTTGTTCGAGGCGTGATGTGCCGTTTCCGCGTACGGATGCTCAGGTCCATGTTTTCTTGTGATTCGTCCGGCGCGGCCATGCGGGCCGCGGCATCGACATCGCCCTCTTCGATCGGAAGGCCGCCTGCGAGACGATCATAAAGCTGAGACAGAGCGTTTTCCGCCAACGAGGTTTTCTCCGGAGATCCCTCAATCGCAATGATATTGCCGCGGTTATGAAGCACTACGCCAAGTCGGTGTTCAAGTCGTGTCAGATTTGCATTGTGCGGGCCGACGAGCTGCTGCACCAACGCATTGTCGGAGAACTCGCAGGTTAGATAGGCATCGTTGCGTGTTGCCGCATTTTCAGGGAAATCGACGTCAGGCATTGGCAACGCTATTCGACGGGTTGGCCCAAACGGCACTCAAACTATAGGGCTCCGTGGCGACAATGGTGAGCGGCACGATTGATCCGATATGCTTTGGGTCGGCCGTGACGTGAACAGCCTGAAGATAGGGGGTGCGCCCAACGAGCTGCCCCGCGTGACGGCCAGGGCTTGTCAGCAAGACCTCCATGGTGCGGCCCACGCTGTTCGCATTGAACGCCCGCAGTTGTTGATCGAGAAGAGTTTGCAACGTCAGCAGACGTTCGGCCTTGTCCTGTTCCGGCACCTGCGCCGGTAAGGCCGCGGCGGGCGTGCCGGGCCGTGGGCTGTACTTGAACGAATAGGCCTGGGTGAATCCAATCTCATTCACGAGATCGATTGTGTCGGTGAAGTCCTTTTCGGTTTCGCCCGGGGCGCCAACGATAAAATCCGAGGACAGAGCAAGGTCGGGCCGAGCGCGACGCAGCCGGTCGACAATACGCCGATAGTCGTCCCGGGTATGCCCCCGGTTCATGGCGTTGAGCACTTTGTCCGAACCGGATTGCACAGGAAGATGTAAGAACGGCATCAGTTGCGGCACGTCGCGGTGTGCATCGATCAAGGCATCATCCATATCGCGTGGATGGGATGTCGTGTACCGAATGCGTTCAAGTCCGTCGATTTCAGCAAGCTCGAGAATCAGTCGGCCAAGTCCCCATGTGCCGCCGTGCACCGCCGCACCGTTGCGCGGCGCATCGCCGTGGTAAGCGTTGACGTTCTGGCCGAGCAGCGTGATTTCACATGCCCCCCCGGCAACAAGCCCGCGCGCTTCTTTTAAAACATCGGCGGCCGGCCGTGAGTATTCCGCGCCGCGCGTGTACGGGACAACACAGAAGGTGCAAAATTTGTCACAGCCTTCCTGGACCGACAGAAAGGCCGTTGGTCCGTCGGCCTTTGGGGCCGGCAGGAAGTCAAATTTAGGTTCCGGCGGAAATTCGGTGTCCAGCACACCTTGTTTTTTGCC
>JAUIGX010000066.1 GCA_030432435.1 Alphaproteobacteria bacterium | reverse complement strand
CCTCTGTCAGCTTGTCGGAACAGAACGGTCTGTCGGGGACCTCGCCGGTATGCTGCAAGTTCGTGAGTCCGCGGTTTCCCAACAGTTGTCGCTATTGCGAAAAGATTCGTTGGTGAAGACACGGCGAGAGGGGCAAACAATCTATTACTCTCTTGCACGTGCCGATACGGCCAAGTTGATCGAGTTCTTGTACGAAACATACTGCAAATAATGTTCAGGAGAGTTGAAGAATGGAAAATTTCACTCCCGTATCGGCGCTTATCGGCGGAATGCTCATCGGACTTTCGGCAGTATTGCTTATGCTGCTTAACGGACGCATTGCCGGTATAAGCGGCATCACAGCCGGATTGTTGGGCGGGCAGGGACCTCTCCGCGATTGGAGTTGGCGCGCGGCCTTTCTTGTCGGACTTGTCGCTGCACCTGCATTGCTCTCTGTTGCCGGCCGTCCTTCACCCGATATCTCTTTCGTCACATCATGGCCTGGGATGATTGTCGCCGGGTTTTTAGTCGGTATTGGAACTGTGCTCGGTAATGGTTGCACAAGTGGTCATGGTGTTTGCGGGATTGCGCGACTATCTCGTCGCTCGGTCGCCGCGACCGCAATTTTTATGATCGCGGCTGTAACTACGGTCTTCGTTGTTCGCCATATTCTGGGAGGATAATTGTGGGACGTACCTTTTCAGGATTACTTGCAGGGTTGGTTTTTGGTGTCGGTTTGACAATATCCGGCTTGGTAGATCCATCCAAAGTTGTGGCCTTTCTGGATGTGGCTGGAAGTTGGGATCCCAGTCTAGGGTTTGTCATGCTTGGCGGCATTGCGGTTGCCGCTGTTGGTTTCAAACTCGTCTTGCGCCGGTCTCAGCCGGTTTTTGAATCAAAATTCACGCTTCCGACACGCAAAGATATAGATCGCAACTTGGTTGTGGGCGCGGGTCTTTTTGGCATTGGCTGGGGCCTTGCAGGGTATTGTCCTGGACCGGCTCTCGCGGGTTTGGGGCTCGGCGCAATCGAAGCCGTTGTTTTTGTTGCTGCAATGGTCGTGGGTATGTTTGTCGTGCGTCAAAGCGGTGGACTAATAAGCAGGGCTAGATCAAGCGTCGGTACAACAACTTAGTGGAATGCCTTACCGGCGCCGTACACGTTTGACTGTTTGAGATGGCCGAAGGCTGTAAGGAAGGGACGACACAATGTCCATGCATATCGAATCTTTTTTTGACGAACAGACTTTTACGGTGAGCTATGTGGTTAGTGACTCCGATTCGAAGATTTGCGCAGTGATAGATTCGGTCCTTGATTTCGATCCTGCATCTGGTCGGACGTCGCACAATTCTGCCGATAAAGTGATCGAGTACGTGCGCCGAGAAGGACTCAAGCTGGAGCTGATTCTTGAAACGCATGCCCATGCTGACCACTTATCCGGCGGACATTACATTCAGTCTGTGCTCGGCGGAAAAATCGCCATTGGCGAGCACATCGCCGACGTACAAAGTATTTTCAGAGATGTTTTTAATTTGGAGCGTGAGTTTAATATCAAGGGAGAGCAATTCGATATTCTGTTCAAGGAGGGAGATACATTTAAAATCGGAACACTTAATGCGAAGGTTATGCATACGCCTGGGCATACGCCGGCCTGTTTGACCTATTTAATCGAAGACGCTGCTTTCGTCGGCGATACTCTATTTCAGCCTGACTATGGCTCTGCACGCGCGGATTTTCCTGGCGGCGATGCGCGCAACCTCTATCGCTCTATGAGAAAAATACTCTCTCTGCCCGCGGATACACGTATTTTTACATGTCATGACTATAAGGCCGAGGGCCGGGATCACTTTGAATGGGAGTCGACGGTCCGCCAGCAGCGGGAGAAGAACATTCATGTTCACGACGGAGTCAGTGAAGAAGAGTTTGTCGCCATGCGCACTGCGCGAGACAAAACACTCGATATGCCGCGACTTATTCTTCCTTCTATCCAAGTAAATATTCGCGCCGGAGAATTACCGCCCGCCGAAGACAACGGCACCTCATACCTTAAGATTCCAGTGGATGCACTTTAGGGCCTGCGGTAGATGATCGGAGTCCGTCATGTTGATTGATATACTTGCGATTTTATCGGGCTCGGTCGTCGGGTTTTTTCTAGGCCTTCTAGGCGGTGGGGGCTCGATCATGGCGGTGCCGTTATTGTTATATGTCGTGGGTATTGGCGATGCTCACCTCGCCATAGGAACAAGTGCAGTGGCGGTTGCAGCGAGCGCTGCATTAAACCTCGCCCTTCACGCTAAGCGGGGAACGGTGAAATGGCCTTGCGCAATAGCATTCGCTGTTAGCGGAAGCATCGGGGCTCTTCTGGGGGCGGCACTCGGCAAGGCGATCGATGGGCAAAAACTGATCCTCGCATTTGCGGCAGCCATGGTGGGTGTGGGAATCTCGATGCTGATACGCAAATCCGACGAAGGTAATACGGATGTGCATATATCACCGAAGCTGGCCATCCGCTTGATCCCCACCGGCCTGGTTACCGGGGTGGCCTCGGGGTTTTTCGGTATTGGAGGGGGATTTCTTATTGTACCCGGACTGATCGGCGCGACCAATATGACCATGCTGAATGCAATTGGCTCATCGCTGGTTGCTGTGACGGCGTTTGGCGCGGCGACTGCCGCAAGTTATGCTTTTTCGGGCCTGGTCATCTGGAAACTGGCGCTTCTATTTACAGTTGGCGGTGCAATGGGTGGGGCTTTAGGGCAAGTAATGGGGCGCAAGCTTGCGGTGAAAAAGGGCGTGTTGAACAAGGTTTTCGCGGCGCTGATTTTTGTAACGGCCATTTATATGGCTGCGCAATCGCTCTTGGTACCTTGATCGGCGATGGTCTTCGCCCGACGCTTGATTTAGCAGAACAGAAGGCCCAAAACTGACATCATATTGATTTCGACGGAGAACCCATGAGCGGGCGAGCACTATTTGGGACCGACGGCGTGCGGGGTCTTGCCAACACCGAACCGATGACTGCTGAAACGGTTATGCGGCTTGGCGTGGCGGCAGGACAACTGTTTACCCGAGGCAATCACCGTCACACTGTGGTGATCGGCAAGGATACGCGGTTGTCCGGGTATATGCTGGAGCCCGCATTGACCGCCGGATTTGTGTCGGTGGGTATGGATGTTATTCTTGTCGGCCCCATTCCAACGCCGGGAATCGCCATGCTGACCCGAGCCATGCGGTGTGATTTGGGGGTCATGATCTCTGCGTCACACAACCCATTTCAGGATAATGGAATTAAATTGTTCGGGCCGGACGGCTATAAGCTGTCAGATGCCATCGAACTCGAAATCGAAGGCTTGATGAACGGCGATCTGGGTGAAGCTCGTATTGCACCCGATCGGTTAGGGCGTGCAAAGCGCCTCGAGGATGCCGGGGGACGTTATGTCGAGTATACGAAAACAACGTTTCCTAGAGGGCTCCGGCTCGATGGACTTAAAATTGTCGTCGATTGTGCAAATGGCGCTGCGTACAAAGTCGCGCCGACAGTGTTCTGGGAACTTGGGGCCGATGTGATCCGGGTGGGCGTTGAGCCGAACGGATTCAATATTAATCAAGACTGTGGGTCTCTTTATCCGGATCGCCTGCAGGAACTTGTTGTTAGTCATCAAGCCCATTTGGGAATTGCCCTGGACGGCGATGCCGACCGTGTTTTGTTTTGCGATGAGCACGGTGAGATGGTGGACGGAGACCAAGTGTTGGCGCTAATTGCCGGCCACTGGCAGCAGACCGGCCAATTGAACGGCGGAGCCGTGGTAGCAACGGTTATGAGTAATCTTGGGCTAGAGCGCTATCTGGAGACACTCGGACTCAAGTTGACACGGACTAAGGTCGGCGACCGCTATGTGGTTGAAGAAATGCAACAAAGCGGGTGTAATCTCGGCGGCGAGCAGTCCGGCCATATCATAATGGGCCAGCATGCGACGACCGGAGATGGAACAATCGCCGCGCTTCAGGTGTTGGCGGCGCTTGTCGAAGGTGGAAAACCGGCAAGCGAAACCTTGCGTCTCTTTCAGCCGGTGCCACAGCTACTGACTAATGTGAGGCTTTCGAATGGTGCAAACGCGGAAGCTGTGCTGGAAATGAAAGCCGTTCAACAAGCTATAGGAGCCGGCGAAGAACGTCTCTGCGGGCGCGGGCGCTTGGTGATTCGAAAGTCGGGCACAGAACCTCTCATTCGTATCATGGCGGAAGGAGATGATGCCGCAGAAGTGAAGGCCGTCGTCGCCGATATCGAGACGATTATCTCCAAATCCGCCGCATAGTTTCATAGAAGGGAGAGAGCGTTGTCCGGCCGTGTGCTGATTGTCGCGGGTTCGGATTCCGGCGGGGGCGCTGGGATTCAAGCCGATATAAAAACGGTAACCGCGCTCGGCGGCTATGCTATGACGGCGGTGACCGCCGTAACCGTACAGAACACCAATGGGGTCTCCGCAGTTCACGAGATTCCAGACAATATAGTCTCCGCCCAGATCGCGTCGGTTCTCCCGGATTTGGGCGCTGACGTTGTTAAAACGGGAATGTTGTCCTCGGTGTCGATTATCGAAGCCGTTGGAAACGCCTTGAACGAGTATGGTCCGAATATTCCGCGGGTGGTTGACCCGGTGATGCGTGCGAAGGGTGGCCACGCACTTCTGGCGGCGGACGCCGCTCAGGCGCTTGTGGAGCGTCTGGTGAAGGGCGCGGCCGTGGTTACGCCCAATTTACCCGAGGCGGAAGTTCTGACAGGCCGAGAGATCCAGACTGTGGGCCAAATGGAAGCTGCGGCAGATGCTCTGCGGAGCCTTGGCGCCCACGCCGTCTTGCTCAAAGGCGGGCATCTGGAAGGGGCCCATCTGGTGGACCTTTTGATTACCGCCACCGATATGATTCGATTTGAGGACCAACGCATAGACACTCAATCAACTCATGGGACGGGTTGCACACTGGCGTCTGCCATCGCTACGGGGCTGGCGATGGGGCACCCCTTAGAGGAAAGCGTCGCTCGCGCCCGGGCTTACGTGCGAAAAGCCATTGAGACGGCCCCGGGATTGGGGCACGGGCACGGGCCGCTAAATCACGGTCATACGGTGGTGTCTTTTCCGCATGCCTGATGCGCAGAATCTCTTTTGACGCCTCATTGACGCAGGCGCCCCGCATTTCTAAACTCCCGCCGCCTCGGCACCCCCGCCGGCCCCGTATCGCATTGTTTTTCCAGTTAAAGGGTTACATTCAGCATGTCTGCCAACGCCAAACCGTCGGCGCGTCCGGCGCGTCCTTATTTCTCTTCCGGACCGTGTGCCAAGCGCCCAGGCTGGACCCAGGATGTCTTGAAGGACGCTTTGGTCGGGCGGTCCCATCGGGCTAAGCCCGCGAAGGCTCGCATTAAGACAGTGCTGGAAAAAACGCGGACCATTTTGGGTTTGCCTGAAGACTACCGTGTCGCAATCGTACCTGCATCGGATACAGGTGCGGTTGAAATGATGCTTTGGCATTGTTTGGGAGAGCGGCCGGTCGAGATGCTGGCCTGGGAGAGCTTTGGAGAGGGGTGGGTCACGGATGTCGTGAAGCAGCTGAAGCTCAAAGATGCGCGTGTCTTGAAGTCGGACTACGGTCAGCTACCGGATCTCGGCGAGGTCAATTTTGACCACGATGTCGTGTTCACCTGGAATGGAACGACATCCGGTGTGCGGGTTCCCAATGGAGACTGGATTCCCTCCAAGCGCAAAGGCCTTACCATTTGCGATGCGACCTCGGCGGTATTCGCCATGGATTTGCCATGGGAGAAGCTGGATGTAGTCACCTACTCTTGGCAGAAAGTGTTGGGAGGGGAAGCGCAGCACGGCATGCTGATATTATCGCCGCGCGCGGTTGAGAGATTGGAAAGTTACATCCCGCCCTGGCCAATGCCGAAGATTTTCCGCCTGACCAAAGGCGGTAAATTGCAGGAAGGTATTTTTCAAGGAGACACGATCAATACCGTTTCCATGCTTTGCGTTGAAGATGCGGTCGATGGATTGACATGGGCGGAAAGCGTTGGCGGATTAAATGGTCTTGTTCAGCGCTCTGAAGCCAACCTGAAAGCGATTGCCGATTGGGTGTCGACCAAAAACTGGATCGATTTTCTTGCCGAGAATCCTGAAACACGTTCGTGCACATCTATATGCTTGAGGATCACGGCTGATTGGTTTTCAAGCCTTCCGGCGGAAAAGCAGGCTGAAGCGGCTAAGAAGATGGTGAGCCTTTTAGATGCCGAGGGCGTGGCCCTTGATATCGGCGCCTATCGTGATGCCCCGCCGGGATTACGCATTTGGGGCGGCGCGACGGTAGATACGAATGACATCGAAAAGCTTCTACCGTGGCTCGAATGGGCCTACGGCGAAGTGAAACCCGCCTAGTCGGGGTAAGGAGAACTAGAGAAATGGGAACGCCCAAGGTCCTGATCAGCGACAAACTCAGCCCTGCAGCGGTTGAGATTTTTAAGAACCGAAAGCTCGATGTAGACATCAAAACCGGCCTAAGTCCGGAAGAACTCATTGCAATCATCGGCGAGTATGATGGTTTGGCTATCCGCTCGAATACTAAGGTTACGCCTGAAGTGCTTGCGGCTGCGACTAAGCTAAAAGTTATTGGCCGGGCAGGGATCGGAGTAGATAACGTCGATGTAGAAGCCGCGACGGCCAAAGGCGTTGCAGTGATGAACACGCCGTTCGGAAATGCCATCACGACTGCTGAGCATGCGATTTCATTGATGACCGCGCTCGCACGGCAGATCCCGATGGCAAATGCCTCCACTCATGCCGGAAAATGGGAAAAATCTAAATTTATGGGCGTTGAGCTGTTCGGGAAGACGCTCGGCGTGATTGGGTGCGGGAACATCGGATCGATCGTTGCCGACCGTGCGTTGGGTTTGAAGATGAAAGTGGTCGCATTCGACCCTTATCTCTCGCAAGAACGGGCGGACGATATCGGCGTCGAGAAGGTGGAACTCGAAAATATTTTCGCGCGCGCCGACTTCATCACGCTTCACGTTCCGCTCACCGATACAACTCGCAATATCATCGATGCGAAATCCATTGCGAAGATGAAAAAGGGTGTGCGGATTATCAACTGTGCGCGGGGCGGCCTTGTAAACGAAGCCGATCTAAAGAAAGCCCTGGAAGAGGGTCAAGTGGCGGGCGCAGCGCTCGACGTGTTCGAACAAGAGCCCGCAAAGTCGAATCCGCTGTTCAATATGGATAATGTCGTATGCACTCCGCACCTGGGTGCATCGACCAATGAAGCGCAGGAGAATGTAGCGCTACAAATAGCCGATCAAATCTCTGATTACCTATTATCGGGGGCAGTTTCCAATGCTTTAAACATGCCTTCGGTCTCGGCGGAAGATGCGCCAAAATTAAAACCGTACATTAAGTTGGCAGAGGAGCTTGGCAGCTTTGCGGGGCAGATCACTACTTCGGGTTTGAAGTCCGTGACTGTGGATTACGCCGGGCATGTCGCGACGCTGAATACGCGTCCGCTTACATCAATCGCGCTTAAAGGTTTGCTCTCGCCGCTTATGGAAAGCGTGAACATGGTCAATGCTCCTGCCATTGCTCGCGAGCGTGACGTTCATGTGCGCGAAGTTAAGTGTGATGAGCACGAGATTTACCAAACTTACATGAAGTTGACGGTTGTGACGGAACGCCAAACCCGGAGCATCTCGGGCACACTTTTCGGCGGGAGCCTGCCGCGCCTCGTAGATATCAACGATATCCACATCGAAGCGGAAGTCGGCCCACATATGCTGTTTGTGCTCAATGACGATAAGCCCGGCTTTATTGGCGCTCTCGGCACGACTTTAGGCGAGGGCGGGGTCAATATCGCGTCATTCCACCTGGGCCGAAAGGAAGACGGCGGCGATGCCATCGCTCTTCTGAAGTTGGATCAGCCCATGGGAGAGGGCCTTTTGGCTAAAGTGAAGGCTCTCCCTCACGTGAAACAGGCGCAGAGCTTGGCTTTTTAAGGCGTCGTGACCAAGTCTTGTTGCCCGGTCTGCAGGGGCGTATAACCGCGCGTTTGCGCAAATTTGCCATGCGGCCAGTAGTGGATATTCATGACTGATACAGCCTACAAACCTTTGTTGCCTGAAGGGCTGCGCGACCTTCTACCGCCGGATGCCGCGTTCGAGTCCGACGCGGTCGATAGGCTCAAGCGTACGTTTCAGGCCAATGGCTATGAGCTTGTAAAGCCACCTCTGGCAGAGTTTGAGGAAACTCTGTTATCGGGCGTGGGAACTGCGATGGGTGCGCGCATATTTCGTATGCTTGATCCCGTTTCGCACCGTACGCTCGGTATTCGCGCTGATATCACGACGCAGGTAGCACGCATTGCTGCGACCAGACTGGCGAAAAATCCCAGGCCACTACGCGTAATGTACGCGGGGCAGGTGTTGCGGGTGCGCGGCACTCATTTAGAGCCGGAGCGTCAATTTTCACAGGCCGGTATCGAGTTGATCGGTGCGCCGGAAGGTGCTGCGGATGCCGAGGTGATTATTGTTATTGCCGAGGCGTTGGCGATGCTTGGCGTCGTCGGTGTGAGTATTGATCTCGCGCTTCCAACCTTAGTGCCATCTATACTGTCTGCCGCAAACGTTCCTGCTAAAAATATCGATCCGTTGCGCTCGGCTCTGGATCATAAAGATGTCGCGGAAATAAAGGCCCTGGGGGCGGACGCTGGCGAGGTTCTCACCGCTTTAGTTGCTGCTTCAGGTCCGTATCCGGATGCGGTCAAGCGTCTCTCCGGAATCAAACTCCCGAAACAAGCCGAAGATCATTGGCAAGGCCTAGTCGCGGTTGCAGAGGCCGTGCGCGCTGCATCGCCCGATCTGTCCCTCACTGTCGATGCGGTGGAAAACCGCGGATTTGAGTACCATTGCGGCGTGACCTTCTCGGTATTCGCTCAGGGTGCTCAACGTGAACTCGGTCGCGGCGGGCGGTACAAGTTGTCGCACAATGATGGTGATGAGCCGGCGACCGGCGCGACGCTGCTGGTGGATGCCTTGTTGGGGGTTGTTCCGGCCAGAACGTTGGCGAAGCGCTTATACGCACCGTTTGCGACGCCTCGGACTGTTGTGTCGGCCTGGCAGGAAAAAGGCTGGAGCGTCGTCGCAGGCCTTAGCAAAGTTGACAATGACCTGGTGGAAGCACAGCGTTTGAAGTGCAGCCATATTCTGGCCGCTGAAGGCCCGAAAGAACTATAGGACAAAGGACTCGGTTTTCAGATGGCGAATGTAGCGGTCGTTGGCTCCCAGTGGGGCGATGAAGGCAAAGGCAAAATTGTAGACTGGCTTTCCGAGCGCGCCGACATGGTGGTGCGCTTTCAAGGTGGACACAATGCCGGCCATACGTTGGTCATTGGGAGCGAGACCTACAAACTGTCCTTGCTGCCTTCCGGGGTTGTTCGCGGCAAACCGTCGATTATCGGCAACGGCGTTGTTGTTGATCCGTGGGCTTTGCTGGAAGAAATTGCGCGTATTGATAAGCAAGGCGTATCGATAACGCCGGAAGTTTTAAAGATTGCGGATAACGCGTCTCTCATTCTGCCGCTTCACAAAAATTTGGATCAAGCGCGCGAGACTGCCGCCGGGTCAGCAAAGATCGGCACGACCGGGCGAGGGATTGGTCCAGCCTACGAAGATAAGGTTGCGCGCCGTGCTATTAGAGTGTGCGACCTTGCAGATGAGAAAACTCTGTCGTTTAAAGTTGAGCGGCTCCTTACACACCATAATGCTCTGCTACGAGGGTTGGGTGAGCCGGAGGCCGACGGCGCTGAACTGGTGGCGTTGTTGAAGGACGTGGCGCCGCGCATCCTGCCGTTCGGAGTGCCAGCGTGGGAAATGCTAGCCGAAGCCCGTCACGCGGGGCGGAGAATTCTGTTCGAAGGCGCTCAAGGCGCGATGCTCGATGTTGATCACGGGACGTATCCTTTTGTGACATCATCGAACACCGTGTCCGGCATGGCCGCCGTGGGCAGCGGCATGGGGCCCAGCGCGGTTGGATATGTTTTAGGTATTACGAAAGCCTATACGACCCGGGTTGGGTCAGGGCCATTTCCGACGGAACTTGACGATGAGATCGGTCAAACTCTGGGTGAGAGGGGCCGCGAGTTCGGGACCGTGACTGGGCGAGCAAGACGCTGCGGATGGTTTGATGCGGTTATGGTCCGCCAAGCCATCAAAATCAGCGGTATCAATGGAATTGCACTCACCAAGCTGGACGTACTAGACACTCTGGCGGAATTGAAGGTTTGTACTAGCTACGACCTAAACGGTACGCAGATCGGCAGATTTCCTTCGTCTATGTCCGATCAGGCGGCGGTGAAGCCCAATTTCGAAACAATGCCAGGTTGGGAAAGTTCGACGCAAGGGGCTCGGAGTTGGGCGGATTTGCCGGCGAATGCCATTAAGTATATCCGCAGACTTGAAGAGCTTATCGAGGCCCCGGTTGCACTTCTTTCAACCAGCCCCCAGCGAGACGACACCATCCTTGTCCGGGACCCATTCGCAGATTAGCGTGTCACGAGGCTCCAAAACTCCTACATGCGGGTACCTTGCGGGCACCTCGTCGGGCAGGGCTTGTTAACGCTTCTATAATGGCGTTGTGCTGCAGTAGTCTGTCTCCTACAATGGCTCGTTACTTGGCAGAATGGCCGAGTTCGAGATTTAAGGACTGTTGTGCCCATGGCCGAAGCGGCTACGGACCTCAGACCGGCGCGCGAAGACGCGCCCAAAAAGGCACCCGCGGATGCGCCGAAGGCCACCGCGCCTGTTGCTGCGCCTCCACCTCCGACCTCTCCTGCGCCTGGCGGAAGCTATATCGTAGTCCGTGATCGGTACACGATCTTTTGCGACCGGCATATCCCGAGCCTCGATATGCCGAGTGCCCTGGCATATGAAGTCACGGATAAAAAGCAAGAGGGGCTACCTCTTTACGCTCTTGTTTGTAAGCCGGAGATTCCTTCGCGCATTAGTGTAATGCGATTGATCAAGGGGTTGGAGATTCCGGCGGTATTGCATTTGGTGGATTGGGGCGTTGCGGAATGGCCGCCCGCAGACCGTAAATGTGTGATTGTCATTTATCATCGCCCGTTGGGTGGCCGGGTGATGGAATCATTAGCGGCATCCTTCAAACGTGTTCCCGATCACCAGTTCGCTAGGGCAGTTATTAAACCTCTGGCAGACGGGCTTGCAGAACTGTCTCAGAAGGGTATCGCTCACCGCGCGATCCGTCCGGACAATTTGTATTACATGGACGAAGCACGCACGAAAATCGTTCTGGGAGATTGTGTAACAAGCGTGCCCGGGAACGACCAGCCTGTTGTGGTGGAGCCGATCGAATCGGGTATGGCTATTCCATCCGGGCGCGGCTCAGGCAGTCACGCGGACGACATGTACGCCTTCGGTGCATCTTTGCTGATGCTTGCCCTTGGACGCAACCCCTTGAATGGGGTGGCGGACGTGGAAATTGTTCGCCGCAAAGTGCAGACAGGTTCTTACGGAGCTCTCGTCGGGGATGATCGCGTTCCTGTTTCGCTCATCGAATGCTTGCGGGGGATGCTGGTCGATGACCCTGATCAGCGCTGGCAAGCAACAAACGTTGACTTGTGGCTGAACGGCAAGCGGATGACTCCCATTCAAGCCAAAGCTGAAAATCAGTCACAACGTCCTATTCGATTTGCAGGCCAAGAATTCCATTCAGTCCGTCCTTTGTCCTATTGCATGTACCTAAATTGGGACAAGGCGATGAGCGTCATTAAAGACGGCGCGCTGGAAGTCTGGATTAGACGAGGAATCGAGAACAATGAATTGGCCGACGCACTCGCAACGGCCATCAAAAGCACAGGAGCTTTGTCTGGTCAGCAAGCAGCGGATACGGAAGATTTAATTATCACGCGTGTTCTGATGCTCATGGATCCCCGTGCTCCCATTCGATTTCGAGAGTTTCGCGTGATGCTTGAAGGATTCGGGCAAGCATTGGCCGTGGCGATGATGAGTAAACAGAAGCTGCAGCCATACACCGACTTTATAAATCGGGATCTCTGGCGGCATTGGGTGAGCGCGCAGCGGGAGCCAAATTCCGATATACAGAAGTTTGAAGGCGTGTTTCGGGACCTCAAAAACTTCTTGAAAGACCCGAATTCAGGGGCCGGCCTTGAGCGGTGCCTTTATGAGTTGAACGAGTGGCAACATTGTATGAGCCCTCTGATTGAACCTCAGTACATTATGGAGGTTAAGGGCATTCTGCCCGCGCTCGATGCGGCGGCGAAAAACGTAAACACCAAAATTTGGCCGGTGGACAGACACGTGGCCGCTTTTCTTCGCGCGCGTTATGCCAAAGGTACAGGGTCGCAAATCGATTCTATGAATGATGCGCGGCCGGACCGCGCAACGATCGGGATGCTGAGCGTCTTGGCCATTGTGCAATGGAGGTTGGGGCCGGAAACGCTTCACGGGCTGGCCAGCTGGGTTGGTGGTTTGATGGGGCCCGTGATCAATAGCTATCAGAATCGAAACAAGCGCAAAGAACTGGAAAAAGAAATTCCCCGCCTTGTTCGCAAGGGCAATCTCGCGGAACTCTACAACTATTTGGATAACCCGGAGGAGCGCCAGAAGGACGCAGAGGGTTTCGCATGGGCTAAGGCTGAATACGCATCAGCAGAGAAACAGATTTATGACTTCGAGCATGGACAAGTGGACCGGCAAGAATCCGCGATAAACTTTGGGCGGCAAACCGGAGCAGTGGGCGCAACTATTATTTTGATGCTCACGATTCTCGTTACACTTCTCGGCAAGATCTTATAGAGAGTCGCATATGAAAAAGGGCAACATTTTTCTCTATTTGGTTATCGCAGTGCCGTTAGGCTTGATGATTGTGCCGACGATCATCGTTCTGGCCGTTGCTCTTATCCCTACGGGCGTTGCGTTTATCATGGAGCGGGGTAAAGGCTATTATGGGGGCATCACTGTTGGTGTCATGAACTTAGCCGGCACCACACCTTATTTAGCTGACCTATGGTTTGGTGGGCACACTGTAGACGGCGCGGTTGATATCATCACAAATGTGTTCGCCTGGATGGTATTTTACGGCGCAGCGTTATTCGGATGGGCGATATATTCAACTACACCGTCGGTGGTGAGTACATTCATGGCAATGACGGCGGGCCATCGCATTACGGCTTTGAGGGGGCAGCAGCGCGAGTTGGTTCAGAAATGGGGCCCCGATGTTGAATCTGTGTACGAACCATCATCAGATGAGAGTGGCAGCGCTTAGACGCACCGCTTCTTCGTTTCGTTCGCGAGCGTAGTCTTTAGAGACTGCATATCCTCTGGCAACGGACACTCAAACTTGACCGTCTGGCCGGTAATAGGATGCTGAAACCCCAAAGTAGCGGCATGTAGAGCCTGGCGCGAGAAGGCCTTTATAAAACCGCTTCCAATCGGGCCAACTTCGCGTAGCAGTTTGGTTCGCGCACTGCCGTATGTTGAATCGCCAATGAGCGGGTGGCCGATACTTGTCATATGAACGCGAATTTGATGTGTGCGCCCTGTTGTTAGGGTGCAGCGAACGTGTGCTGCGACGGCCCCAAACTTAGACGCCGTTGTATATAATGTTTCGGCGGCTTTCCCGCCGCGCGTGACTATGGCCATTTTTTTCCGATTGTGAGTGCTACGGCCTATCGCGCCTGTAATTCTTCCCTTTGTGGGTTGAGGTATTCCCCAGACCAGCGCGTCATATGTTCTATCGATATCGTGCGCGGCAAACTGGGCGGCGAGACCGGCATGCGCTTTTTCAGTTTTTGCCACGACCAGCAGGCCGCTTGTATCTTTGTCTATGCGGTGAACGATGCCCGGTCGGCGTACCCCTCCGATTCCCTGTAAGCTTTCACCGCAATGTGCGAGAAGAGCGTTCACCAGTGTTTTGTCGGGGTTGCCAGGGGCGGGATGCACGACCAATCCTGGCGGCTTATTGATCACGACAATGCTGTCATCCTCAAAAACGATGTCGAGCTTGATATATTGAGCAACGGGCAGGGCCGCGTCTGGTTCAGGAAAATGAACGGTAAGGGTTTGACCGGATTTAACGCGGTACGCCGGATCAAGTTGTGGAACATTCTCGATCGTTACCGCGCCCTGCTCAATTAACATGCGCAGCCGCGATCGCGAAGTTTCAGAAAGTGCTGATGCGAGCCATTTATCAAGGCGCATCCCGGCGGAGTCTTCGGGGACGGAAACAGTATGCTGAGATGCTAAAGTACGAATGTCGGTCATTGCCGGGATCAATTGTGCTGAATTATGGTTCTACCACTGTATCTGTTGTGTTTGCTTCCGTCATTGCGTCAATTAGGTCGAGATGCCAAGCAATTCACCTTCATCCCTTGAACTCCCCGCACAGCGCCTCGACGAAATATGCCGTGCGGCGACGGCGATCTATCCGGAAGAATGCTGTGGATTGCTCATTGGTTCAGGTGCAGATGTTGTCTCTGTGTCCAGTATAAGGGCAAGTGCAAATCTAGCCGCAGATCGCCGGGCGGGGTTTTATGTCGATCCCCAGGTGCAATTTGATGCTTTACGCGAATTACGCGGTACGTCATTTCGTGTTGTGGGGCACTATCACTCGCACCCCAATGGCCTCGTGCATCCGTCACGCCACGATATTGAGATGGCTCACGATCCGAGCGCCATTTGGTTGATTGTCCCCGTTGATAGGGGGAAGGTTATGGCTCCGCAGGCT
>JAUIGX010000065.1 GCA_030432435.1 Alphaproteobacteria bacterium | reverse complement strand
GTCAAGTTCCACCACTTCCGGAATCAGCAGAATCTGTCGCGCAATGCCTTGATCCCCGAGGGCCAGTTTCATCCGCTCATACACTAGGCGCTCATGGGCGGCATGCTGATCGACAATCACTATGCCATCGGCAGTCTGGGCAACAATGTAGGTTTCGTGCACCTGAGCCCGGGCGACGCCCAAGGGATGGGATGGGCCTTCGGCGTCACCATCCTGATCCGTACTCGCCTCAGGGGCCGATGGTGCAAAAGCGAAAATAGACTCCCGATCGTCCTCTGCCAGTCCTTGCGTCTCGGATCCTAATGGAGATTGAAGCGCATAGGCCGCAGTGTAGGAGCCCTGGCTACCACGCTGATACGGTAGCATGGGCGTGCCGCCGCCTTCAGGTCTAAACGCCCCCAAGGCGGCGCTACTGACGGTCGTGGACGCCTTATGCCCGGCTTCGGACAAGGCGTGCTTCAACGCGCCCACCAGAAGACCACGCACCATACCCGAGTCACGAAACCTGACCTCGGCTTTCGCCGGATGCACGTTAACGTCCACTTCTCGCTGCGGCACATCGAGAAACAAGACAACATACGGATGTCTGTTCGGCGCGAGGAAATCGCGATAAGCGCCGCGCACGGCTCCCGATAGCAACCGATCACGCACCGGACGGCCGTTGACAAAAAGATACTGGGCCAGGGCATTGCCGCGGTTAAACGTCGGCACGCCGATATAGCCATATAGCGCCACACCTTCTCGCTCGGCTGCAACCGGCAACGCGTTCGCGGCAAAGTCCTTGCCCAGAATCGCAGCGAGACGCTCTAGGTGAATATCAAACAGGTCGCCCTGATTCTGGCTGACCGGAAGATTGAGGCGCGTTTTGCCGTCGGCGGTAAGAGTGAACGCGACGTTTGAGTGGGCCATCGCCAGTCTCTCGACGGCATCCACAGCATAGTTCAGCTCGGTTTGCGGCGTTTTCAAAAACTTAAGCCGCGCGGGCGTCGCATAAAAAATATCCCGCACCTCGATACGCGTTCCCACCGGATGGGGCGCCGGAACCGGGCCGTCCTTACGACCGCCCGCCACCATGACGTACCAACCGGAGTCGGCGTTTGCAGTTCGGCTGGTCACCGTCAGACGCGCGACAGATCCAATAGCCGGAAGGGCCTCGCCCCGAAATCCTAAATAATCAATGCTGAGCAAGTCATCAGACGGGAGTTTCGAAGTAGCGTGGCGATCCACGGCGACCGTCAGTTCCTGCTCGGTCATCCCGCACCCATTGTCGGTCACCACGATCAATGAGCGCCCGCCGTCGGTAAGCACGACGTCGATGCGAGTGGCCCCCGCATCAACAGCATTTTCAACCAACTCCTTAACCGCAGACGCCGGACGCTCGACCACCTCGCCGGCCGCGATTTGATTCACGAGATTGGGGGGTAACAATCGAATGGTCACGATTTGCGGCCTTTTGCCTCTAAGTACGCCGCTACCAATCCGGACGTCGAACTGTTGCCTGCGTCCTCAAGGGCGCGGACCGCACTTGCGTCTCCATTCAATGCAGGCTCGAGTTTTTTGGCCAGCTCCTTGCCCAGTTCCACACCCCATTGATCGAAGGCGTTCACTCCCCACACAAGACTCTGCACAAAGACCTTGTGCTCGTAGAGCGCCGTCAGCATGCCAACGGTATAGGGCGTAATTTCATCGAGGAGCAGCGTGTTTGACGAACGATTACCTGGAAAGACCTTATGCGGTTTCAAAGCATCGGAAATATCAGCGAGGTCTTCAGCGGCACGCCCCAGAGCGAGCGCTTCGGTTTGGCCAAAGACATTCGACAAAAGGATATCCCGGTTTTTATCTGGGCCGTTCACACCCGACAGGGCCGCAATAAAGTCGCATGGAATATGGCGCGGACCTTGATGGAGCAGCTGAAAAAACGAATGCTGACTGTCAGAGCCGCCGCCGCCGAACACAATAGGTCCGGCATCCGTCCCCACCGGAGCCCCGTCCCTCATCACGCCCTTGCCATTGCTCTCCATATCGAGCTGTTGAACATGCGCTGGAAACAACCTCAGGCGATGATCATACGGAAGAACCGCCATCGCCGGCGCGCCCAGAAAATCGGCGTTCCATATTCCGATCATGGCCAACAGCACCGGTAAATTCTGATCTAGAGGGGCCGTTTCGAAATGCCCGTCCATGGCTTCAGCACCGGCCAGCAGCTGGTCGAAAGCCTCGAAGCCCCGCGCAAGGATAGCGGCCAAACTGACCGCCGACCAAAGTGAATAGCGACCTCCGACCCAGTCCCAAATCGGAAACACGCACTCCTCGGGAACGCCGAAGGCCACGGCCTTCTCAGTCTCCGCCGACACGGCCGCCATATGGGCCGAAGGCGCACGCTCGCCCAAGCTCGCAACCAGCCACGCACATGCCTGCGCGGCATTAGACATGGTTTCCGAAGTCGTAAAAGTCTTGGAGCAAATCACAAAAAGCGTTGCGGCAGGATCAAGCCCTTCAAGCACATCCTTCAGATGCGCAGCGTCTAGGTTGGACACAAAATCCACCGTCAGTTCAGGTGCCTTTGCATTCCTAAGTGCGTCTGCGGCAAACATTGGGCCGATATGCGAGCCGCCGATACCAATATTGACGATGTGACGGAAAGCTTTTCCGGTAGAGCCCTTTCGCGCGCCGCTTCTGACACTATCTGCAAACGATTTGATCCGGTCGCGCACGGTGCGCACATCAGCCATCACGTCCGTGTCTCCGGCGTACAACGCCTTATCGTCTCGCTTACGCAGCGCAATATGCAAGGCCGCTCGGTTTTCGGTCGAATTCAGAATAGCGCCCGAGAACATCGCCGCCCGACCAGCATCAACACCGCGAACGTCCGCAAGTTCCAACAGCAGTGCCATCGTCTCAGGAGTTACTCGGTTTTTGGAATAATCGACAAGCAGCGGCCCATACTTGAACGAAAATCGCGAAAACCGATCGGGGTCATTTGCAAACAGGTCGCGCATATGTACGGCGTTCTGTGCCGCTGCATGCGACTCCAGCGCCTTCCATTCGGGCAGTGTGGTGAGCGGGTGTCCGGTCACGGTCGGAGATTCTATCCCTGTGTCATTTACAGCGACACCATATCAACCTGCAGTGCCAAGGCCAAACCCCACGCGCAGGATGGATTGACCTGGCAGCGGCACCGGTCAGGCGTAATCGTACAACTAAAAGGAATGGGTGCTTAAGGCGTCGCCGGCGCGGCATCCACGTTCTCGGGCCCGACAATGACGACCGTCAGAGCTTCCGGATCGTACATCTCGCGGGCAACCCGCCGGGCCTCTTCCAGTGTCACCGCCTCGACCAAGCTGTTGCGCTTATCGAGATAGTCTAGTCCCAGATTGTCACGCTGCACCGCCAGGAGGATGTCGGCGATACTGCTGGTCGATGTGAACCGTAGCGGCCAAGCTCCCGTCAGGTACTGCTTCGCGTCCGCGACTTCCTCGGCCGTCGGGCCGCTATCCGCCATCTTTTTCCATTCGTCGCGAATAATTCTGAGGCTTTCACCAGCTTGCTCGGCGCGCGTCCCAACCGCGGCGGTAATAATCGCCCCGGCATCGTAAGGCGCGAGGCCCGAGGATACGCTGTAAGCAAGGCCGCGTTTCTCTCGGACTTCCTCCATAAGACGCGATGCAAAGCTGCCCCCGCCCAAGATGTAATCGACTACGGTTGCGGTATACCAATCTGGATCTTCGCGCTTAATGCCCTTTTGCCCCATATAGACAACCGTCTGCGGCAAATTTTTATTCACATGAACCGTGCGGCCTTTGGCGGGGATATTTGCTTCCGGCAACTGCGGATTCAATCCGGTTGTCTTGGGTAATTCGCCGAAGATCTTGTCAATCGCCTGTCCCAAAGCTTCGGGGGTTATGTCTCCAGCAGCGCCGATGATTAAGCGATCACGGCCAAATCGCGATTTGACCCATTGCAACATATCCGCGCGGTCAATACTGGCGATGCTTTCAGGTGTGCCATCGCTTGACCGGCCATAAGGGTGGTCTCCATACAAAACTTCGAACAACTTGCGCGATGCAATGTAACCGGGCTGTTCCATACGGTTTGCGAGAGAGGCCAAAATTTGCCGGCGGATACGTTCGACCGGTTCTTCATCAAAGCGCGGCTCGGTCAACGTGAGGCGCGCCAGTTCAACGCCGCGCGCAATGTTGGCACTGGTCGTCGTCAATTGTCCGCGCGTCATGTCAGGATCGACACTGTACCGAATGGATATCGCCAAATCTTCCAACTCGGATTGGAATGCAAAGGAATCGAGGTCCCCCGCCCCCTCGTCTAAGGTCGACGACACCAAATCAGAAAGTCCTAATTTATCGGCGGGATCTAAAGCAGAACCACCTGCGAAGCCGAAGCTGATGGAAACCACCGGCGTTGTGTGATCTTCCACAAGATAAGCTTCAAGCCCGCCGGGGCTATGCACCTGCTGTACGGTAATGGCATACGCGGGCGCTGCTATAATGCCGCACGTCACTACGGCGGCAACGCGAGTCCAAGACATCATATTCACGGGACCATCCCTCCTGCGGCTGCAGCGGTCTCTGTTTTCGGCAAAAGAATACCGGTCACCGACGAATTCTCGGTAAAGAGGCGGCGCGCGGCATCGCGCACCTGCTCAACTGTCACCTTGGCCAGTTCGTCTGGATAGGATTCCACATCATCAACGCTAAGGCCCACTGCCAGAGACGAGCCTAGCGCGCGCGCCGCCGACATCGGAGAATCTGTGGCAAATGCAAGCCGTGCAGCGAATCGCGCCTTGGCGCGCTCAACATCCTCGGCTGTTATTCCGTCGTCCAACAAATTCGCCAACGCGGCCTCGTAAGCCGCTTCGGCATCTTGAGGCGTTACGCCGGCATTTGGAATCATCGACACGTAGAAGGTACCATAAGATACCGAGTCACTTTGGTAACCGGTTGCAAAACTCACAGCAACTTGCTGATCAACCACCAACTGACGATAAAGCTTAGAGGTAGCGCCGCGGCCCATGATTTCTGAAAAAATATCCAAGGCATAAACGTCTTCGCGTTTTCCCATTTTGTAGCTGGGAGCAATATACTGGCGGCTCCATTGAGGCTGTGCGACCCGCTCATGGCTCATCACAATTTGCGAATGAGCAACAGGCGCTAGAAATGCCGAACGTTGGCGCAACTTGTGCTCACCGTCCCAATCTTCTGAAGCGGGAATGGCCCCGTAGTATTGTTCGGCCAGAGGCTTTAAGTCCTTGAGCGTAATGTCGCCTGCAACAACCAAGATCGCGTTGTGAGGCGCGTAATATTTACGATAAAAGGAAAATGCATCCTCACGCGTTAGCGCCTGCATTTCCTCCATATGGCCGATAACCGGAATACTGTAGTGATTGGTTCCCCAAAGGGCCGCTGCCAAGCGTTCACCCAGGAGAGAGGAAGGCACGTTTTCAACGCGCATACGGCGCTCTTCTATAATCACCTGCCGCTCGGTGGCCACGTCCTCCTCGCTCAAAATGACGTTCCGCATACGGTCCGCTTCCATGTCCATGACAAGCGGCAGTCGGTCCACGGCGATGTTTTGGTAGTAGCCCGTGTAATCGGTGCTGGTGAACGCATTTTGCTGTCCGCCGTTGCGCGCCACGATGGCGGTCATCGCGCCTTCGGGAAACCGCGGTGTTCCCTTAAACAGCAGGTGTTCGAGGAAGTGCGCAATGCCCGATTTGCCCGGCGGCTCATCGGCAGAACCGACCCGGTACCAGACCATGTGACTGACAACGGGCGAACGATGATTAGGAATCACCACAACCTGCATGCCGTTGTCGAGCGTGAAGGTTTCAGCCCCGTAAATCACCGCTTCGGCCGAGCGTGGGGCTATGACCGCAATAAAGGCGGCCATCATAAAAGACACTAGCATTCGCGCCATAGTCACTCCGATCCCGTGCTAACGAGAGAAAATCAGAGCATGAACATGAGGCGGAACGCCCGCAAGGTCAACGCCGAGCGCCTCCCGAACGGCTCAAAACCGACTAGACTACAGGGACGTAATAAAGCAGATCACGCGACTAACCGCGCGGCAGTGCCTTTAGAAAATTTTCAGGGCAGATGATCCGCTGCGGGTAATAACGGGAATCGGCCCTTCGGTCGCATCCCGACCGTCAGCGGCATTCTGGCTAAGACGTTTCATTTCAGCAACCGGATCTAGCGCTGTCCCGCCCAGGCTTCCACCGCCGCCATCACGCCAAAACAAGAGACGGTCCGTAAACGCCGCTTCTTCGCGTGCGAACGACGACACTTCTTTGTCCAAAGTCATGCGGATGTTCGGCGGAACATTCTCGACGCCTGCCAGCGTCAAAATCTGGGCCTCGCCGCCTGTCATGCCTTTTTGTTCCAGTGCTTGCATTTTGGCACGGCCGACCAGCGCGGTACGGGCGCGCTCGGCAGGCGCTTGCTGGGCACGTTCAGCACCGGGTGCCGGCGGACGCAAATTGAAATCCGGCGGAATAACCAAGGGTACCGGCGCGGCGACGGCGAATTCGTCGGGCACGGTCCGTCCTAGCCCTACGGTGTTCCGCACACTTTCGCAGCCCGAAAGGGTGATCATCGCAACGGTCAGAACAGCAGCTTTAGTCAAACGAGAGCGCATAAAGTACTCCATCTCAAATCTATGTCCGGGGCTCGACACTGCCATTGGTCCGGCCAGCCCCGACTCTTATTGGTCCGTATGGTGGGGGTGCACGACGAAAGCGTCAAGGAGCCACATTATGACCCCGATCGTAATGAACGTATCCGCCAAATTGAATGTGGGGAAATGCCAATCTCCCCAGTAAAAATGTAGAAAATCCGCCACGGCGCCCATGGTAACCCGGTCCACAATGTTGCCAAAACCGCCGCCGATGATGAATCCGCAGGCCGCCTGCATCCAGCGGCGGTCCATGTGCCACATGTACCAAATAACAGTCGCCATGATCAGGGATTGCACAAGAAGCAATGCCGTAATTGTCAGCGTCGTGCCCGAATCGAATAATGAAAAGCTAATCCCCGTATTCCAGGCCATCCGCAGCTGAAATATCGGCAATATATCGATCACCTTTCCCGTGAAGTAAGGCGTTCCCGTGATGCCGTCGGGGCGCATCACCAAGTCCACCATGACGTATTTGGAGACTTGGTCCGCGATCAATGCGATCGGAGCAATCACCAACCCCACAACCGGTGCGGTAGCAAAGAATGATGAGTTGCGAACAGCTGTCATGAGGAGACTATTCCGATTACGCGGATACAGGCGCAACTACGCCGACCGCCTCGTCACATCGACCGCAGATGCCAGGGTGACTATGTGTTCCAACATCCGGAAGCACTTTCCAGCACCGCTGGCATTTCTCGCCGGTTGCGGTATCCACCACAACACCCACGCCTGGAATTTCCGGCAGAACATAGGCTTCGGCCGGCGGCACACCCTCGGTCACAGTGATGCCCGACGTGATGCAAATATCATCCATATGATGGTCTTTAACCGCCGCGACCATGTCAGCTGTTGCCCAGACCTGCGGATGAGCCTGCAATGAAGCGCCGATCCGTTTTGCCGCGCGTTCTTTTTCCAGCGCTCCGGTAACGACGCGGCGCACGGCACGAATTTTCGTCCATTTCTCCGCGAGAGCATCATCACGCCACGATACGGGGATGTCCGGGAACTGTTCCAGATGCACCGACGCGCCGTCTTCCGGATGACGCTCGAGCCAGGCTTCCTCCGCGGTAAAACACGCGAACGGAGCAAGCCACTTCACAAGGCAATCGTACAACGTATCGAGCACCGTACGGCACGCGCGGCGGCGCAAACTGTCCGGCGCGTCGCAATACAGAGCATCCTTACGGATATCGAAATAGAACGCCGACAACTCCACTGTGCAGAAGTTATGCAGTTCGTTGAACAGGCCGTGGAAATCGAAATCGTCGCATGATGTGCGGATCAACTTGTCGAATTCCCAAATGCGGTGCAGCACCCAGCGTTCCAACTCGGGCATATCTTCCGCGGCAACACGCTCTTCGTCTGTGAAATCGGAAAGGTTGCCGAGCAGATACCGCAACGTATTGCGCAAACGCCGGTATAGATCACTCATCTGCTTGAGGATATTGGGACCGATGGACAGGTCCGCGCTGTAGTCCGAAGCCACCACCCACAGGCGCAAAATATCCGCACCCGACTGACTGGTGACATCTTGCGGCGCCACTACGTTCCCCAGGGATTTCGACATCTTTCGCCCTTTTTCATCAAGGACGAAGCCGTGAGTCAGCACAGCATTAAAGGGTGCACGGCCCCGCGTGCCGCACGATTCCAGCAGCGACGTATGGAACCACCCGCGATGCTGATCCGAGCCTTCCAGATAAAGATCGGCTGGCCACTTCAGATCGTCGCGCTCTTCCAGCACAAAGGCATGGGTCGAGCCGGAGTCAAACCAGACTTCAACGATGTCGGTAATCTGCGTCCATTCCTCAGCGTTATATCCGTTGCCGAGAAAGCGTTCCGGCGGCGATGTCAGCCACGCATCAGAGCCTTCTTGCGCCACAGCGTCGGCGACGCGGTCGATGACGGCCTGATCACGCAGCAATTCGCCCGTCGCATTATTTACAAAGATAGAGAGCGGCACACCCCAATGACGCTGACGCGACACGCACCAGTCGGGACGGTTCTCGATCATGGCCTGGATACGATTGCGGCCCTGCGTGGGCACCCAGCGCGTTGCGGCAATGGCGTCGAGCGCCTTTTTGCGCAGGTCGTTGGTCTCCATAGAGATAAACCACTGCGGCGTGGTCCGGAAAATCAACGGCGCCTTAGAGCGCCACGAATGCGGATAGCTGTGGACGAGTTTACCAGACGACAGCAGCGCACCCGCAGCCGTCAAGGCTTCGACGACATCGGTGTGAACTTTGAATACATGCTTGCCGGCAAACAGCGGCACATGGTCGTAATAGAGTCCGCCGTCATCAACGGTTTCCGGGATGGTGATTTTGTGCGCCTGGCCAAGATAAAAGTCGTCTTCGCCATGACCGGGCGCCACATGCACAAAGCCCGTGCCCTGCTCCGTTGTCACGAAATCTCCGGCGTAAAGCGGAACGTCGAAGTCGTATCCCTGGCCATGAAACGGATGACGGCAAACGGTGCCGGTCAGGTCCGATCCTTTAACGCGGGCGACAACCTCGTGCCCCGTCACCGATGCATCTTTTAAGACAGCTTCGAGAAGTTCGGCCGCCACGGCAAACCGTTCGCCGGCCTTCGCTAAACTGCCTTCGCCGGCCTCGGTGACCTTTACGACGACATAATCCATGTCCGGCCCGAACGCGATCGCGCGGTTGCCGGGAAGCGTCCAGGGCGTGGTGGTCCAGATGACTACCGTAGCGCCGGCTAGCGCATCCACACCGGACGTTTCAACCGGGAAGCGCACCCACACCGTCGTTGATGTGTGATCGTCGTACTCCACCTCGGCGTCGGCCAGCGCGGTTTTCTCAACCACCGACCACAGCACGGGCTTGGAGCCCCGGTAGAGGCCGCCGTTGAGAACATATTTGCCAAGCTCGCGCACAACGGCAGCTTCAGCATTAAAGTTCATCGTCGTGTAGGGATTATCCCAATCACCCACTACGCCGAGACGCTTGAACTCTTCTTTTTGAACCTCGACCCATTTCGCGGCGAAGTCGCGGCATTCGCGGCGAAACTCAATCACCGGCACGTCGTCTTTGCTTTTGCCTTTTGCCCGATATTGCTCCTCGATCTTCCACTCGATGGGCAGGCCATGGCAGTCCCAGCCGGGCACGTAGTTAGAATCGTAACCGGTCATCTGCTTGGCGCGGACGATCACATCCTTCAGGATCTTGTTGAGAGCATGGCCGATATGCAGATTGCCGTTGGCGTAAGGCGGGCCGTCGTGCAGAACGAACCTTTCCCGCTCCTTCGAGGTTTCCCTCAAGCGCTTGTAGAGATCCATCTCCGCCCAACGGGCGAGCAGCTTCGGCTCAAGAGTGGGCAGGCCCGCCTTCATGGGAAAATTGGTTGAAGGCAGGAAGACAGTCGATTTGTAATCAGGGGTGGTGGAGTCAGCCGTGTCGGCCATGATCGCAGAGTCCCGGTGCAGTGGCGGTTAAGCGGATAGCGTTGGTCCCCATTCCTACTAGGGAATGGGGTGGCTAATTCGCGCGCCCATGCGCTCTGCGGATAACAATGTATACATGAGCCGCTATCTATCAGGGACCGCCCCATCGTTCAAGGGCGAGGCCCGGCCGTGAGACTCGCCGAGCCGCCCAAATCCCCGCTTTTAGATAGAAATAGAGGTCTAGAGAGCAGCCGGAAGCGGCACGAATGGGGCCGGTTCGGCTGGAAACCCGCGCGCGGCAAGTAGAGCCCGTGCGGTATCACTGTCCCTCGCGATCTGCGCTTTGAGCGCGTCAAGACCATCAAATTTCCGCTCGTCCCGGATGTGCTCGACCAAAGCAACCCGCAAATGTTTTTTATACAAATCCATGGTGCGGTCCAGGAGGTGCACTTCGAGCAGGGTATCCGTTTTGTCAAAAGTCGGGCGATTGCCGAAATTTGCCACACCGTCCATCCACACCGTGTCCGCGCCTCGGTCGATCCCGGCGCGCACTGCATAGACGCCTTTCTTGGGATGAAGGTAGTTTTGGTAGGGCAGATTCGCCGTTGGAAATCCAAGCAGCCTGCCGCGTTGATCACCGAATTCGACGCGTCCTTCAATTTCCCAGTAGCGGCCGAGCAGCTTGGCCGCCTCGGTACACCGGCCTTCTTTCAAATGATTGCGAATGTTGGTGGATGAAAAGCGAACACCGCCATCCAGCTTCATCTTTTCGACCGCCGTAACCCCGAAGCCAAAGGATTTGGAAAGCTGCCTGAGCACATCGACGTTCCCGCCGCGCTGGTGGCCAAACACATAGTCGTATCCGACAACAATGTGCGAAGCGCCAAGCCCTTTTACCAGAATGTTTTCAACAAAGTTTTCTGCCGATCTTTCTGAGAACTTCTGATCGAATTTTTGAACATAGAGATAGTCTACGCCCATGGCCGCGATCAGCCGCGCTTTCATACGGAACGGACATAGGCGAAACGCTTCTTGTTCGGGCTTAAAGAACGTGCGCGGATGTGGCTCGAACGTCATCACAGCAACCGGCGCTTTATTGGCCGCCCCGATATCCAGAGCCCGACGCAAGACCGCCTGATGTCCAAGATGGAGCCCATCGAAATTCCCGAGCACTACCACGCCGCCCTTAAGTTGCGGCGGAATACTTAGCCATGTTCGGAACATGCGCATGGTCATGGCGCGACAAAGTTTGCTTTGGCCGGATTCAAATACTGGCGGCGGCTTGGGTGCATATTATGCGTGCTCCGGCACCATTAGCGTCGCCTCACCGTCAATGACGACTTTATCTCCGACCAAACATTGGGTCCGAAATGTCGCCAGGTTTTTCTCTGGGGTGAGGCCCGTAATCTCAACGCGCGCAGTCACGACATCGCCGATGCGGACCGGCGCTTTGAATTTGAGACTCTGCGCGACATAGATCGCGCCCGGACCGGGCAATTTCGTGCCAAACACCGCTGATATGTATCCCGCCGACAGCATGCCGTGGGCAATTCGGGTCTTGAACATCGTCGTGGCCGCATACGCTTCATCAAAATGCACCGGATTTATATCACCGGAAACTTCCGCATATTTGACGATATCCTCCTCCGACACTGTCTTGGTCAGCGTTGCCACCATCCCGAGAGCCAAGTCTGCGTATGCCGTCGGCGTTTGAGCGCTGGATTGAGGGAGCCCGGACATGTAATTATCTTTCTTGAAATCGCGCGCAAAGTTCGCTCATCGGCGCTATACGGAGGAAAACAGGATGCTGAAACAATCAGGTCCGGCAAACCGGGTCAAGCACGCCGTGGCCGGCGCCCCCAATCTGCGCGCTATCGGTCTCATCATGACGGCATCATTGCTGGCGCTGACAGCCTGCGGCACCGTTTGGAACCATGCCCGCAAGTCCAGCGCGGAAACCGCGGCCGATGAACGGGCCTGCGCGCGCAGCGCACAGGAGGTCGTTTTAACCCGATCGGGCACGCCCCGCACCGAATACGGCGCGCCGACCGGCCCATCGTCAGGTAGCATGAACCGCGGAGAATCTCCCATGGAGTTACATGAACGGTCGCAAACGACCACGGCCTATAATAAACAATTCGAAAGCTGCATGCGCACCAAAGGCTATTCAAAAGACTAGATTCAAGTATTCAGGAACGGCACACTCCCCGCCATGGCCATCCGCCGCATCGACTCACTCGGTTATCAAATTGGCTTGCTTGGCCGTCTCTATGATCGCCACCTGCAAGACGCCCTGAAATCATACGGGGTCGCACCCGGCCAATTCGCGCCTCTTGTTATGTTGTTCGAGCAGGACGGCCTGACTCAGGCCGATCTATGTCGCCGCATCAATGTCGAGCAGCCGACAATGGCCAACACCCTGGCCCGCATGGAACGGGACGGCCTGATCAAACGCAAAGCCGACACCACCGACAAACGCCGCTCGCTGGTGTTCCTCACCCCGAAGGCCAAAGACGTTCAAAATAAAATTATGGAAGCCGCACGCAGCGTTTCCGGCCGGGCCATGAGAAACCTATCCGCCGCCGAACAGGACGAGATTTTCCGGCTCTTCTCTAAGCTGACCGAGAATCTAAAGTCTGATTAGCCGGAAGCGGCAACCGGAATTGAATCCCCGCCCTTCGGGCGCTCGGACGTTTTCCAATTTCCCGAAAGTTGAAACTGAATAACCTCGGCAATATTAGTTGCGTGGTCGCCAACGCGCTCCAGGTTCTTTGTGATGAACAGAAGGTGCGTTGAGTTTTCAACCTCGGCCGCATCCTGCCCGTCCGAACTGATCATGTCTTGGGACATACGCGAAATGACCGACCGCATGACGCGCGCTACCAAGTCATCCAATTCATGATCATGCTGCCACACCATCTCGGCCTTATAGGCGTCGCGGGTTGCGAATGAATCCATCACTTCGTTGACGGTACGCTGGGCCAGCGCGCCTAAAGCGCCGATATCGGACGGCACCGCAGCCGTTCTATGCTGCGACATTATGATTGTGCGTTTGGCGATGTTTTTGGCGTAGTCGCCGATCCGCTCCAGACTGCCCGCGATTTTCACGTTTCCGAAAACATACCGCAGATCATTCGCCATGGGCTGCCGTCGCGCGATAATTGATAGCGCTCCGGTTTCAATCTTGCGCTCGCATTCATCGATCTCTGTGTCTTTCGCGATGATCTTCTCGGCGGACTCGGCATCGTTCTTGATGAGCGCCTCCAAGGCACTCTGGAGCTGAGCCTCGGCAAGCCCGCCCATCTCCAAAAGATCACGCTCTAATTCAGCCAGGTCGTTGTCGAAGGACGATACGATGTGTTCGCCTGTTTTCATGGCACTATCCCAGTTCTACGATTCAAGTCGCTAGCATACTACATATTAGATAATGCTCATAAATGAGCGCCACTTCTCAGTCCCATGAAATAAATGTGACGTGCTTACTCAGAACAACTTGCGGGCGGAACGTCCACGACCCGAGGTCGGCGTGGATGAGGGCGGCATCACTTTCGTCAATTCGGCCTCTAGGTCACGCCGCGCAGCCCCCTTCTGGGCAGATCGTCCGCGCCGCATCAGCCAACTGACCCCGGCCGCGAACCCGACAACCACAGCGACCGTAACCGCTGCTTCCAGCGGATTTGGCCCCAAACCCCGGTTTACGGCGATATAGCTCAGTAAAAATAGACCGCCGGTGATAAGGGCTATCTTCATAGGACCGAATTCCTAGGCATTTCTCTCAACCGATGGAGCCTCGCAGTATCTTCGGCCGATCCGGCTGTGACAATATGAGAGGCTCGAAAACGCCGCCAGACCCCGCAACCTCTGGATTATTGGGGGACAAAGGCGTATGTGAACGCCAAAATTATGACATATACCGTCAAAGAGATTTTCTACACCTTGCAGGGCGAAGGGGCGAATACAGGCCGGCCGGCCGTCTTTTGCCGCTTTACCGGCTGCAATCTGTGGAGCGGCCTCGAAAAAGACCGCGAAAACGCCACGTGCCGGTTTTGTGATACGGACTTTGTAGGAACCGACGGCCCCGGCGGCGGAAAGTTCAAATCGGCGGAAGCCCTTGCCTCAGCGGTCAGCAAGACATGGCGCGGGGGCGGAAACGCCTCAAAATTCGTGGTCTGCACAGGCGGTGAGCCACTGCTACAGCTTGATGAGCCCCTGATCGAAGCCTTGCACAAATGCGGCTTTGAGGTTGCGGTGGAAACAAATGGAACGATACAACCACCCCCGGGCCTCGATTGGATCTGCGTCAGCCCGAAAGCGGACGCGGAAATGGTTGTGACCGAAGGAGATGAACTGAAACTGGTCTACCCTCAGGACGGGGCCGACCCCGCCCGTTACGCGGACCTCAAGTTCACGCACCAGTTCCTTCAGCCTATGGATGGACCGGCGCAGATCGAAAACAGCCAAAAAGCTGTTGATTACTGCCTGAACCATCCAAAATGGAAGCTATCGCTACAAACACATAAATTGCTTGGGATACCTTAAGACCGCCATGTCCGGACGTTTTAAAATCGTGAAAGAATTCGGCTTCGAAGCCGCGCATACCTTCAGCCACAAACCGGCGGGCCATGAGAACACGCGCGTGCACGGACACTCGTTCAAGGTCGAAGTGGCCCTGACCGGAGAGCCGGATACGACGACCGGCTGTGTCGTAGACTTCGAGCATTTGACGAAGGCACTCGAGA
>JAUIGX010000064.1 GCA_030432435.1 Alphaproteobacteria bacterium | reverse complement strand
AAAGAATGCAAATCGCGGCCCCGCCGCCCCAATACCATGTGGTGCGATTGCGTGGCCACTGTTTCGGTTTCACGTCTTCGTTTGGCGTCTCAACATTGGACGGAGTTTCCTGCTTCGTCGACAGGCCCGCTTCCATTATTAGCCGGTCAACTGAGAGAGTAGGATCGTTCAGTTTCTTTGCAATAGCACCGACAATGTAACCAGCGAACGCACGGGTCACGGGGCGCCCATTGAAGAACTCTGTAAGGGTTCGTTTCGCAACACCAGATTTTTCTGCGAGTTCATCCCGATTCCTGAACCCAGCCTTCTTGTAGTATTGATCCAGCAGCATTTTCGGGAGGGCCACGCCAGTTGACTCGTTCATCCTAAATTCCTCAGCACCTCGAAGTGGCGCGTGCGCGGCGCATGCGCCCTCAATTTCGGCCTCCTGAGCGAGGATCCACGCGCACACAATCCAGGATCGAGCTCAGCGCGAATTGGCAAATTCCTAAAATCTCGCAAGCCGGCAACACAGCACAGGCGGTCGGAACAGCGTGTTCCCCTGTGATGTGAACCAAATAGCTTGTGAGCCCCACTGGAGACGTCCAATCAGGTTCACTGCGTGACTTATAGGAGACGCCATGTCATCCGCTACTAGTGAATTAATTGGTGACCACAAAGGTGGTCAAGCTATCCGCAGAGGCACTTTGCGTATCGATGCTGTCGGTCGCGAAGTCGGTCTGGCGAATCTCCCGTTCGCCGTAGGGAAGGATCAACAGCTTCTGCTGACTGCTCGAACGCAAACCAACGGTTCCTCTGGCCCAGGGATGCCAGACAACATCGGCCCGCTGTTCGTTCCATTCTACCGGCCGCATCCATCAGATGCGGGCGTAACGCAAATCTTCGTCTACGACATTCAGGCGAACAGGCATACTGCGAGCTTTGAGGTTGACTTCGTGCTCATTGGCTAATCGCCGCCCCTAGCAGCACATTAGACCGCATTGAGAGGGTAGCGTTAGACTCTAACGCTGCCCTTTTTCTTTCGAAGCACACTGGGTGATGATCTCGAATCCATCTCGGATCGCCTGCCCCGAGGGATGAAGACCTGACTAAATTCGCCATCGGAATCCTTCTCCAGTCAATTATAGGCCGTCACGACCGTATCGCTTGTCCCTACGCGGTTAGCGAATCTGCCTTCGTTCTCCCGTCAACTGACCTGAGAATCTGACGCTAGCACCGGCGGGACCGTAGCAAGCAAAATAACGGTTTCCACCGCTGATCGTGCCAGGCGCGGCGGCGGATCCGCCGCGATTTATTCATGCGACTCGCCTTCGGCGTCCCTGAGTTCCGGTGCTAATCGCGTGGCATCAGGTCAATTAACGCAAAGGAAAGGAGCGAGACCATGAATAGCACTACACCCACCCAAAACCAGCCCCGCATCAGCATCAAAGATGGCGTTATCCAATTAACTGTCTGGGAAAACCGGAAGAAGGATGGCACATTGATAGACAGCCGCCGATTCTCACCGCCTGAGTTCGATTAACTACTCTCCTCGGCGAACTCGGTACACCAAGAACTCGCCATCATCGACGGCGTACATCCAGATCCGGAGGCTTACCAATAATACGCCCCCCCTGCCCCGATCGGTCCTTTCGATTGGCCGGGGTCGCCTCACAGATCATCCCAAAGAAAAGGACCTCTACCATTAACATCACCATCGATACCTCTCCACTACTGACGCATCGCGACAGCCCCTTTTAACGGCAATATTTTAAGTGGGTTCTTTTGGACCAATCCGAGGGTCGTACATTAATGTTGACGAACAATAAGGACTCGGCGCAATCGTGGTGACCATGGACCTCGTTCGTCTCCGCAAAACGAATTATGTTCTTAAGCGTCTTGAGTTGGCCTATCGCCACGAATCCAGTCCGCCGCATTCTGGCCCTGCCCAGCTGCTTGAATCACGATCTTCTTGTCCGCGCGCAATACCGAGCGCCAGCCATCGATGTAGGCAGCCGATTGTTCGATCGTAGGCGGGCTGATGCCGGCGACCGCCGCGAGAAAGGCTGCGCCCATCTCGGCCACCAATTCTTCCTTGGAATAATCCGGCGATCCGAACGGCCGCAGGTCACGATCCAGCCCGCGATCGAGGCGCTTGCTGTGACCGGTCGAATGCACGAGTTCATGAAACAACGTCGAATAGTAGCTCTCGGCATTCTCAAAACGCCCCGGTTCGGGGATGCGTACCCCATCGATGCTGGACCGATAGAACGCTCTACCCCCACCGTGTTCGATTGTGGGGCCATCGCAATAGCCGCACACGACAGCCTCGGCCTTCTCGATAGGCGTGAACTCTTCGGTGATCGGTGGCGGCGCATCCGGCACCGGTACCTTCTCGCACTGTTCGACGTTAAACACATTGAAATGCCGTAGGACCGGAACGACCTTTTTGTCGTCGGATTGGCCATCGTCGATTTCATGCTGCTTCCAGAATATGATGTTGGTGGATTTTTCACCCTTGCGCACGTGACCGCCCTTTTCGCGGGCCTGTTTGTAGGTGAGCCAGTATGACGATTCATACCCCTTGATCCAGGTCGTGATCGCCAACAGAAAAACATTCACCCCCCGATAGGCCTTGTTTGATATCAGGTTCTTCGGCATGCCGTCCCCACCGGCACCCGTAATGGGGGTGCGCCACGGTACCGTGCCCTTATCGAGCCATTCTAAGATTTGGTCGGTGACCGACTGATAGATGTCCTTCAACTTCCTTCCTTGCTGGGATCATGCCGTTAGTTTGCGGCGTTTAACATCAAAGCAGATGTGATGGCAGATTCGGTTGGCGTTCGTCAACCGATTTTGTTGGCCGAATGGATTTCATACCGCCGTATGAAACAGATTTGAATGAACCGATACTCCCCAAATGACACACACCACGGTGTCTACTAAGGTGACGATTTTTCCTATGAATACAGACGGAAATGGATATAAAGCTGCTGAAATCTGGAGAATGCGGTGGGTAAAGTACACAAATAGGCGTCGCGGGGCGGCGGTCAAAAGGGAAATGTCAGGTCACTACACGATCCGGTGCGGGCGCGGAGAATTCTCAGTCGCTGTACAATTAGGAAAGCTACCGATGAGTGTGACATTCTACACAAACCGACGCGAGGGGCCCGAGGCGGAGATCGAGGATGCGGTCCTCGAAAGTCGGGATGCGGTCTGCGCGCCACACGGCTTCCCCTGTTGGGTGGCGGCGTCGCTTCGGCTTGGGGCGGGCATGCCAGATTTATCTATCGCGGGCTTTCGAAGTGAGCTTCGCCAGATCAAAGGACAGTCGTACTGGTCGGTGCCGGTGATCTCGTACCTGCGCGTTGTCCGGCGAGCCACACCAGCAAAGCTAGCACGGCGGCTTGCATGGGATCTCGATTTTGCTGAGGAGGTTTTGAACGACCTTACTGAAGCCGGAATTGCAACGTTCGACTCCGGCGTCTTCGCGCTACAGGAAGCCTGGCGTGACATTCTTCCCGAGGTTGTTACTGTTGAGGCGAAGGTATCTCATTGGCGGCGAGCAGTAGAACAGGCGACACGAAACCGCATTTTCTCCCACAGGTCCTTCGTCGCGCTACCGGATGCCGTGGCCAGGCGGGTGCATCGAGACGAGTTGTTCCTGCGAACCGGCGTGGGTGTCCTTGCGGTGACGGACGATGGTCAGGTACGAATTCAGCGTCGCGCACGGAGCAGTCGGCCGCGTGTTTGGGACTACTACTACGAGCTGGCGCTTGAATTGGCCAGTGTGATTCAGGGAGACCGCCGTGCCGTTTGAAGTCCAAATTGATCATGCCCGTGCAGACTTCCCCGATTACACGTTTGACATGCCGCTGACCCCAAGTGAGCAGAAGGCTGCCTTCAAGGTCCGTGACGCCGAGGGGGACGTCCTGTGTCTCAAGATCATTTCACCTGACTACAGTATGGATCGGCTGCAGAGGGAGATCGAAGCGCTCCAGTCAATCAACCACCCCAATGTCGTCCACTTGAAGGAGTACACATTCTCGTCGCGTCCCGACGCGAGAAGGCACTTCATTCTTGAAGAGTTCATTGAGGGTACCGATCTTGCTGATGCAATGGGTGCCGCGTGGCAGTCGGCACAAGCGGTTGAGACGTTCGCTCCGCTTTGTGACGGACTTGAGGCCTTGCGACGCGTCAACGTTGTCCATCGGGACCTGAAACCGCAGAACATCAGATTGCGACCCGACGGACGTCCGGTGATCATTGACTTCGGGCTAGCTCGTCATCTGGACCTTCCAGACATCACGCTGACGATTCAAGGGGCGCGGATCGGAACACCGTGCTACTTCGCCCCAGAGCAGTTCGATGGAACCAAACGTGACATCGACCACCGGACTGACCTCTTCGCCCTTGGAATTCTGCTGTATGAGGCGTTGGTCGGGGCGCATCCCTTCTGGCAACCCGGAATGGATATGCAGGAGTTGCGAGACGCGATCTGCGACGCGCGCGACTGCCTTGCAAAGCCAGAGTTTTTAGCGCTGGACAGGCGTTGGCAACTTTTGATCACAAGGTTGTTGGACGCAAATCGTGGGCGGCGGCCGAATTCAGCAGCGCACGTCGCAACGTTGATTAGAAAGATCGGGGGCGCGTAATGCGACGAGGTGCGTGGCATCAGTTTGGTGATCGAAGCCAGCGACTTGTTCTTGAGCAACTAGACGAGGGACAGGGGGTTGGTGTAATCATTAGTCCTCGTGACCTAGCCCCCCACAAGGCTGAGGAGTACGCCCCGCAATACATCGAAAAGGGCGCTGACCTCCTCGTTGATCAGCAGTTCTACGTGCCCGATTCCGACGTGGGAAAGCTCTCCGAGTATGGCACCGCGCGGTTTAGGGCATCGGTGGCGGACCTTGGAGAAATTAGCGACGCCGACGTCACCGCATTAAGCGCCGAGTTGAGGGTACAGCACCAGACGCTGGGCGCGCACGGCGTGATCGCGCCTGCTCTCGTGTATCAGGCTGGGCGGCCGGATATCGTCGATGTAAATGGTCGCCTCTTCGCAGCAGCGAAGGCGGCCGGTGACGAACTCGGAATTCCCACGTACGCAACCGTCGTTGTGGGTCTCTCAGCAAGCAACGCTGATACCACCATGGACGACGTGCTATCGCAGGCGACGAGTTTGGACAGTGATGGCTGGTATTTTGCGTTCGAGTTCGAGGAGCCACGAATTCCGGCCAACGCTGTCGCGGTAAGGCGCGCCTGTGAGGCCGGGCTGCTTCTCGCCGCGACTGGGAAGCCAGTCATGCACGCCTTTGCCGGTCCACTGGGCTTGCTTTCGCTCGGCTTCGGTGCAACTGCCGTTGGCATCGGACACAGCCAGAACCTCTGGCAGTTCACTCTGGACCGTTGGCACCCAGTTTCCGGTGGAGGCGGCGGTGGTGATGCCCCGCCAAGGTTTTTCTCCAGCGCGATCTGGGGCACCATCGTCTACCCCGACGAAATCGCGCCGCTGTCGCCCGCGTTGCGCAATCAAATCGTGACAGGGTCGCCGTTCTCGGATCCTGTGACTCCAGGGCCCCCGTATGCCGGTTGGTCTCGTTGGGAGTCGAACAAGCACTTAGTCTACAAGCTCTGTGAGAAGGTCGCCGAGATTGCCGAGTCGACGATCGCGCGCGAATGCGCCAGTGCCGCGGTGACGCATTTGGATACAGCGGTCACTCTGCTTGACCAAGTTGAGGACGAGATGGCTACGTTGGCTGACAACTCCGGAACCTACCAACAGCCTTGGCGCGATGTCATGCGAACGCTACTTAACGATCGTGCTGATGACTACGACTTTCTGGAGTTGTGAGCTGCGTTTGGTACTGCCCCCCAGGGCTGTGAAGCACTGGGGGCTCACGACGCCGCGGTAGAACGTGATCAAGATCGGGGCGCAGATTGTGCATCACGCGATGAATGTGAATCTTCTGACTGGCTAAGGTGGTGGTTCCGCGAGGCCTGTTTGCCGCCATGCTGAAACTTTGTCAACGATTGGATACGTGTCAGCGTCATGATGAACTGACAAGCTCCAAAAAAGCTCCCGTCGTGATACAGCGGAGATGCCAAGCGATCAACACGAGTAACGGAGCAAAAGAGCTTCCTTGGTTCGCAAGGAGAGAACAGTATTGCCCCGTAAGACCTGATAGCACTCGAAGATTGATAGGCGCAACGGACGGGGACGCCCTATGATCATCAAACAGGTCTCGGCAGCGTAACTCAGTGACGTAATGTGAGAAATCTATGATCGAAAGACCTGCCACGGGGTGAGTTCAATCTGATATTGGCTTCTGCGGCTGATAGGAATAGCGCCGCAAGCGTATCAACACCATGCCGACGTGAGTGGCATGCACCGACAAGAATCCCAGATAGGCCGCGCTTCCCTGCCACGGCGCATCGAATGTAACGGCAAACACCCAGCCACACCCCAGCAGCAACGTCATGACCAAGATCACCACTGCGTGGATGGTTTCGCGCCCGGTGCGACCACCGATTTCCTTACCTTTGCTGGGATGCCGCGACTGAAACGCCATCAGTTGATCGCCATGAATGGAGTTGACGGCTAATTCGATCTGTTCAATGCGCCGCAGCGCATCCTCGAATGACCGAGCATGATTGATGGTGGTGCGCAGGAACCAGAGCAATGCTAAGGGAAGCCCGAAGAAGATCACCGGCATGGCCGGCACCGGCATTGACCCAACTGCGGCGAGTGTGGCCGTCAGGGTCGCCCCGGCAATCGGGACGCGCCGATCGAGTGAGGTCATCCGAAAGATCACCAGTCCGTACAGCGCCCGGTATTCCTCATAAAGACTGGCGAGTCGACGTTGAATGTCAGCGTCTGAAAGGGGTGCTTCTTCGGGATCTGGAGAGGCGTTTTCCATCGGCGGCCGTCATTGTTATTTACCGCCTTGATACCTAGCACATTGCGGGCTAGATCGGCAAGCGCCCCGCCCCTACTTGCCAAGCTTAGCATCGAATTTCCTGACAAACCCCAAAAACGAGATGCCCAATGCCCGGCAATAGTCGCGCAATTCGGCCACATCCAAGCGGCGCTGTCCCGTTTCGATTCTACTGATCTCACCTTGGGTCATGCCCAACAATTCCGCCAATTCAACCTGAGTGACATCACGAGACTTGCGCGCGTCGCGTAACAGAATGAGCATACATTCGTATTCATGGCTGTGCAGAGATTTCGCCATCGCTCTTTCCGATCAAGGAAAGGCGTCACTGTGCGCTTGACTCTCAAATATGCGCAATTAACATATTTAGTATTGGCGCATTTGGAGATCGCCTATGATTCAAGCCATCGAAATTCCCTCCATCCCTCTAGAACGCCCCGCAAAGCAGCAGCCTACAGGGATAGAGGCGTTTGCGACGCTATTGGGCCAGGCTGCCGCCTACACCGAGAACCTGCGTAATCGATCGCCTGAGGACGGCAACGCCCTCATCGGCCGCGTTCGCGGTACCGGCCCGGGTGTATCATTCGGAGCCTATGTTGGAGCATTGAAACGCGAACTCGCGGTGGAGATGATTTCCCCATTTGAAGGTAGTGATAACGTCGCCGGCGGCGTGTTGCTGCCACAAGACGCCGGCATCGCGGATCGTGACGACGGATTTTTATTTCTACAGTTCGACGCAAATTGCCGCGACCTGCCGTTGCACACGCACGATCACTCCGAACGGTTGATCTACGTCGTCGAAGGACGGGGTTTCTTTCACGTTCGAGATAGCGATTCCGAAGGTACTACCCGGCACGTTCCGGTGCGCAGCCGCGATGTTCTGATGTTCCGTCGCGGTACGCTGCACACGTTCAGCACGCAAGCCGAACCATTGCACCTGTTGTCGTACCATGCGCCGTTTATCGCGTTAGACGATCCACGCCAATATTCGCTACCCGATGAAGTGGTCTATCCGGCCGAAACGGTTTGCGAACAAGACTCCCGCGTTTCATGTGATGCCGCCTGGATGCGTATCGGTTGATGGATTTTCGAATTATCACCGCCGCGTTCTTCCACGACGTCACCGGCGGTTATAATGGCTCCGATGGCCGCCGACTTGAACAACATCCTCGATCGCTTCACCACCGAATTGCAAAGCTGGCTCGATTCTCCGTCGGACACTTCCACCCAAATTGCGGCCATGAAAAAGCAGATCGAAGGCCTCAAAGGTGAGATCGGTGCGGAACCGTTGAAGGCAGCCCTCAAGGCCTTGGAAGATGGCGACAGGCAGGTCCGACGGCAGCGCCAGAAGCAGGCAGCCGAGGCGATCGCGGCGGCGCTGAAGCCCCTCGGGATCAGACTCGCGCACAAGCCCGCCGGCAAACCAAAACGTAGCAAGCCACCGGCATCCAAACGCGGGTCCCCGACAACGCCATCCGGATCCGATGCGGCCGACGGCGATGGCACATCTTCACCCCCACCGCCCACTTCTGCGGAACACCAAGAAGCGAGTTAGACCCCTCCTCTCGCTGGCCCGGCTAGCCGTTTCGATCGGCCGTCTGCGGTCATCGAGTCTCCCCTTATTGCCCCGTCAACTAACCTGACTGGCCGACGCTAGCACCGGCGGGACCGTCACAAGAAAAAAGTAACGGGTTTCACCGCTGATCGTGCCGAGGCACGGCGGCGAACCTTCCGTGATTTTTCTTGCGACTCGCCCAAGTGGGCGTCCCTGTTATCCGGTGCTCTGGGCTTGGCATCAGGTCAATTAACGCAATGAAAGGAGATAGACCATGACAACACCCAATGAAACCAACAAGCCCATCCAGACGATCCGTGACGGCGCTTTAAAAGCATCTTTGTGGAAGAACCGCAAGAAGGACGACAGCGGGGATTTCTACAGCATCACGCTGACCCGCACCTACAAGGGTTCGGATGACCAGTTCCACGACAGCAACAGTTTTTCGCCGACGGAATTGCTCCGCATCCTGAAACTCGGTGACGTGCTGTACCAAGAGCTTCTCTTCCTCAAGGGCGAGCACCCGGAAGGCGACGCCGACGCGTAATACACTTCAGCGCCCCTAACAGGCCCTGCCGGTCGCCCACCGGTGGGGCCTTTCGCATGCCGGGGTATGCCCCTTCCCCTACTGCCCCCATCGGCCCTATCCACAGCATTTTTCGCACGATGCGCCCGTGTCAGCGCCCCGCATCACTTGGTCGCACGGCACACCATGCGAACCGTTCTTGAACCGGCAACGTTAATACGCTAGGAAATCGTCCTCTGGCGGGTAGCCAGATGTGCTTTTCGTACCGAAAAGCTACTCGCTGACGCTCGCATCTGGCCAACGTGCGCCGTTGGATCACGTAACGCCGCTGACGCGGCGTACGAACCGTCTCGCCGGTTCATCACGACCACGTTAGGGCCGAACGTGGAGACGGCAACTGCGGCCGATGGGGAGATGAATATGAGCACTGCGCCCAAGCGCCCATCCAACAATCCGCACGGTCGCCCGCGCTTAGCGGACGACCTACGCCGCACCGAATCCACCCGCGCCGATCTGACGGTCGCCGAGAAGGAACACCTGCGCCAACAGGCCGAACTGGCGGGCTTGTCGGAAGCCGAGTTCGTACGCCGTCGGGTGCTAAGCCATCGGATCGAACTGCCCTCGCGCGTGATTGTTGATCCCGGTGCCGTGGTGGCGGTCAACGAACTCGTGCGGCAGGTGCAGGGGATCGGCAACAACTACAACCAACTGTTGGTATCGGTGCATCGCGGGCGCAATGTTGATCCGTCACTAGCCGCTATTCACGATCAGATCGGTGATGTGTTGAGTCGCGCCGATGCCGCCCTCCGAAAGCTGACGGGGGCCGCATGACGCCGAAACTTGTTGGCTTTGGCAAGTCCTTCAAGGGGCTGGGGCTGTACGTGCTGCATGACCCGGATCGGGCGCAGTCGGCAGACCGGGTGGCGTGGACGGAAACGCGCAATCTGGGCACGCAGGATGGTGATTTGGCGTGGCGCGTAATGGCGGCGACGGCCATGAATCAGGCCGCATTGAAGCGACAAGCCGGCATTCCCAACACCGGTCGCAAAAGCAGGCAGTATGTGGCGCATCTGATCCTTTCCTGGCACGCGGACGAAGCGCCGGAGTTGACGCGTGACGAGATGATGCGGGCCGCTAATGGCGCATTGAAAGCGATCGGGGCCGACCAGCATCAGGTGCTGGTAGCGGCCCATACGGACAAGCAGCCGCACCTGCATCTGGTGATCAATCGGGTCTCACCCACGGATGGCCGCATGCTCAATCCATCGCATCCCAAACTCAAACTCTCGGCGTGGGCGGAAGCCTACGAGCGCGAACGGGGAAAGATCTACTGTCCCGCGCGCGTCGCGAATAACGCCGCCCGGCGGCGCGGTGAATTCACGCGCGACAAGAAACATGTCCCGCGCCATATCTACGAGTTGGAAGCCGGCAACGACAACCGCAAAGGCTTCGAGGCAGAACGCAAAAAGCAGCGCGCCCTGGACGCGGCAGTGGCCCGGCGACGTCGCGAGCGACAATCGCGGAAACAGGCCCAATGGGCCGACCTGCACACGCGTCGCTGGCAATCCATCAAGCACATCAAGGATAATACGCGGCGGCAAATCCAGCAGATGGAAGCGGCAACGCGAGAGCGCTACCGGCAGCAATGGCTCGCCCTGCATCAAGCCCAGCGCGACGCCCTGGACCGGTTTGATCGCCGCGAGGGCAATCTGCTGGGTCGCCTGCAAAACGCGCTTCAGGGCCTTACCGTGCGCGGCGCACGACCACGTGACGTATTGAGCGAGGCCTATTCATCGATTGCCTCGGCCGGGCAACGGCGTGCGCGTTTGCTACAGCAACAGGAAGCCGAGCAACAACAATTGGAACGAACGCAACGCCGGGAAGAGTCGCCCCAGCGACGGGCATTGCTGCGCACCCAACGCGACCGCCTGGTCGATCAGCGGGTGTTGTTCATGGCCGAACGGGCCACGCTGATTTTGACCCATGACATGGAAGATGCCGCCGATCGGTTGGCATGGAAAAAGCGTCGCGACGAACGGCAACGCGCCTACGAAGCGCTGCCGGAACCCAGCCAGCGGCCCGAGAAATCCTCGGATAAATATCGAGAACTCAGTCGCCTACGGCAGCAACGCCGGCAACGTGATCGAGAACGCGGCCGCGGAGGGCGCGAACGCGATTAATCCTCGCCGAGTTGGCGACGGATCTCGGCGCAATACTTCCCATTGAGGTAGCCGACGGCGCTCGTGAAGAAGCGCTCCAAATCGTCGTAGCCACCGAGTTCGGCATCGTGGACCACCATCGACATGAATGACTCGGGCGTCAGCCCATCGCTTTCCATGAGGAAGTCGTAGGCATTCCAAGTGTAGCGCGTCGCCCGAAATGGCCGCCGGGTTCCGTTAGGAAGCAGCAAGTCGCGCACTTCGATTTCGAGGAGGTCTTCGGTCTGTTTTTCCGTCATAAAGCTCATGGTTTTCTCCTTTCCGATTTCCCTACCGTAGCATGAAGGCGGCGGTGAGCGCCAGTTTTATCGTTCGCGGCCGAGATCGCGGTCTTTGGCCGCCTCCCGAAATGCCTGCCGCGCTTCGCGTGCCTTGCGATACGCCGCGACCCGTTCTTCGGTGCGATCGTTAGCCTTGCCAAAGTCATCCCGCAGCTTGGATTGTGCCTGATTGAGACGGCCGCGTTCGTGACGGATCATCTTTTCCAGATTCACGAGAGACGCCACGCGCACCGATGACAACCGTGCGCCCGGTGGCATCGGCATATCGTGCTGTGGTTGTTGCAAGGTATTGCGCATGCGTTCGAGGAATTCGGCGCGCTGCTTGGTGGCAATGTCGGGGACAGGTTTGGCCGCCGCCCGATTAAAGGCCGCGCGATGCGGCCCACTATCTAGGTGGGTTTGTTTTGCCATGGTTTATCCTCTGCTGAGGTCGAGTTGATGCGGATGTGTTTGTTTGGCGGCGTAATGACATGCCGCGACCACTTGCTGAGCACGTCGGAGATTACGCGGAGCAATCAGTTCAATGCGACGAAACCCGTACACTACCAGCGCTGCCTGAGGACCAGCACCATTGACGGGTTGCGCCGACGGTAAACGCAGCACTTGCATCAATCGTGGACGAAATATCTGTAATGCCACTGTTTGAAAGGTGATGGGATGGGCCCCGGCACCACCGCGCGGCAACTTGATGGTGCGGCCCCGGCGGTGAATGAGAATCACGTCGGAGGTAAAGGTGATTTTAATACGTTGCCGCAGTATCCACATGGATAGCGGATAACTCAGCCACGTGGCCGCCACCCCCAGGGGGCGTGCCGCCACCGCAATCAACACCCCTACGATCACCAAATGCCAGTCGATGGGGGTTTCCAATTGGTAGCCGGTCCACTGCGCCACTGGACGCAGATAGGTCATGATGAACACCGTAAAGGTGTCGCGCAAGTCGCTGCACAGATCGGCCGTCGGCATGCGCCACCTGCGCGGCAGTAGGTGCAGCACCGGCATCGATGCCGGCCAACATCCCGCCACCATCACGATCAGACCAGCAACCCGCAGTAGCCAACGGCATAGCACGGTGGCGATCTTGAAGCGCACCAAACTCAGGCAGCGTCCTGACACGGTTACGCGGCCGTCGCGGCGCGTACGGATCGTCGGCCAGGTATCGACGGGCGCGATGCTAGCGCGCGGCGGCGTGTAAGGCCTTGAATGTGGGATGCTTGTCAACGATCACCCTTTGCAAAATCATCGGTCCATGGGACGCCGACAACACCAGTTGCCGGCAATACGGGTCGTTGCGTTTGAATAAGCGGGCTATCTCTGCCATCGACAGCAACGGATGATTGCCAATGGAATAGTTGTCGCCGGTAGCGCCAGCGCCGATGGCGGCGTCGTAGGTCGTGTTGCTATGGCTCGGAAAATACACTGGCGTTTGACCCAGCCGTTCTTCGATCCATCGCAACGTTGTGATGTCGTTCAGCGACCAGAAGTTGATAATGCCGGAGTTACCGAGGAAGGTTTCCCAGGAGGGGTACAACGCCTTAATCTGGCTCAAATCCTGCCACGCCGTGTGCAACTTGATCCCCAGCCCGGAGATTAAACCTGCCGCAGCCTCTAACCGATCCATGCGCGACAAACTATGGGCTTCGTCGATCGTCAGTAAAACGCGCCCACCACCGGATTGATCCTGATAGGCGCGTCGATCGACGTTCTTTTCAGCCGCCGCCAGCAGCGCATTCACGAACAAACGCGTATATCCCTGACAGGCGATTTGTTTGGTGGCCGGCAACGCCACAAACCACGTCGTGTTGCCTTTGAACAGATCAGTGATATCGGCGTCACTGTCGGCCAGTGCGTCGCGCATGGCCGGGTAACCAATCCAAGCCAAGGATCTTCTCAGGCTGCTTAATACGCCGCTTCTCTCGCGCGAATCCATGTCGTAGTAGCTGGCCGCACCGGCTTCAATGAATCCCGCGCAAGCGCTGTTGTCTGTCATCTCAAGTTCAAGGGACGACGGGTTGTCCGGCCCCCCGTCTTCGGCTTTGAGCATGATGAGTTCATATACCGTCACGAGGGTGCGCCGATCAAAATATTCCGGCACGGTCATGACGTGGGCGATGCACGCTTCCAAGAATTGCCGCGCTTTATTGATCCAGTGTGGATCTTTTGTCTCCGGATCGGGCGGCACCAAGGCGTCCGCCACCCATAGAGCCAGGTCGATCAGATCGTTCTCGTCATCGTTGGGGTGCAGATGCAGTGGATTCCACGACATCCGAAACGCAGCGGCTTCTGGCCCACTGACACCAAATGGGTCAAACAGCGCCACGAACTGCTTCAGAATTTTACTTCTGAACCGAGCAAATAGTGTCGCTAAGTCACCTTTGGGGTCGATGCAAAGGAGGCTGGAAATCCACGTTAGGCAATCGACCCCGTGACGCGAACGCGTCTTGCCGCCGCGCGTGCCGACAAAGGTCGTCATCGGGCGATCGTCGACGATCCCCACCGGCAGTCCGCCTGCCGGGTAGGATTCGCCACCCTTCTGCATAACCCCGCCCACAAGACCCAGCACAACCTGATCCTGTTGGATGCGTTGCAGGTCGCACACGAGGCTGGGGTCATTTGCGATCGCGTCGTATCCCAGCAGCCCCTCCCCTGCCGGCTGTCCGATGGTCCCGGTCCCGCGTCGAATGCCGTGAAACAACTCGGCGGCCGCATCGGCGGATATGCCCGTTTTCTTCCTGAACACGATTATCCTCCTTCTCGCTGAATGGAGATTGCTCCGAATTGGCAATATGGCTAGCGGATCGTGCTAAGGAGCATCCAAATGAATGAACCACACACCGCCAATGCCACCAGCGCGGCACCTGCAATCATGGCTGACAAGCTGGCGCGCTCGTATTGGCGCAGTGGCCAACACACATAACTCCCGAAGCGATTCCACCGCATCATCCAACTATCTTGCCGGCCACTTCGATTCACGGCGCTAATCGCACGCGGGGGCTTCGCGATCAAACGGGTTACGGGAAAAAAGAATCGATGCCCACAATGCGAACAATGAAGGTGCTGTCCCCATTGCCTACCGTCGAGCGCCATTGTGCCCGCGCAGTTCACACAAGGAATCAACATTTTCCGCGATGAACGAGGCCCGTCTTTGCCAGTGAATTGATAGATTTCCCCGACGACAGTGCCGTCGATGCCCGCAATAGACTCCTCGTTACGAGGTGGCTTTGCGGCGGTCTGCCCGAAATTGATAACGGGCTGCGTGCACAAACAGCAGCGCACCACGCCGGGCCAACAACTCACCAGTGGTCGAAATTGGCGCTTGCGGCAGTGCATGCACTGAAAACGCAGTTGCAAACTTGAATCAACCGGTGGGATGTCGGGATTCTTTTGTTGCGGTGGTTGTGAGGCACCCATTAGTCTTGTCCCTTCTCAGCCAAAGTTGCCATCAGTAGTGTTTTGATCAGTTCAGCGGCGTTGTCGGAATAGATACCATTGCCGGCCTTTGCGAGTTCCTTCGCAAAAGCGACGGTCTCTTGGTGCAAACGATCCGTTGAAAT